>NZ_DATDGQ010000255.1:0-7229 GCF_036522015.1 Binatus sp. (SeqCode) | reverse complement strand
CGGTGCCGCTCCAGCAGAAGAGTTCGGTGAGCAAGGCCAATTTGCCGCCCTGGAAAGTATCTCAAGCGGTGAATGGGTAATGGCTGCGACCGCGTCTTAGACAGTTCGGTCGGCGCAGTGGATACTCATTTATTCGGGAGTGAATATTACCGCAGATGTGTCGCAGATGGTTCTAGCGATCAGGTATATCGACAGGCTCGACGGCGCTTCGGGCGAGCTGGAACTCGAACTCGAAGACTCGACGAAACTGTGGCAGGGAGCTTGGTATCCCGCGATCGGCGACATAGTCAGTCTGCAGATTGGCTATAGCGGCGAGTCATTGCTGGACTGCGGTGAATTTCAGATTGACGAGCTGGAGTTAGACGGCCCTCCCGACGTGATGAGGCTGCGCTGCCTGGGCGCGTACATCACAATCGCGATGCGCACCGCAAATACGGTGGCATACGAGAACATGGGCATCGTGGAAATAGCGGCGCAGATCGCCGCGAAGTATGGACTCACGCTGGTGACGGTCTCATCCGAATCCACGAGCGATGTCGAGTTTGCGCGTGTCACTCAGCGGCGCCAGATGGATTTGGAGTTTCTGAAACGTCTCGCGAGAGAGCACAACTTTGATTTCACGGTGCGCGCCGGGCAGCTGATCTTCTACGAGCGGCCGGCGCTCGAGTCAGTACCGGCGGCGACGCTGATTACGCGATCTGACACTATTCGATTCTCATTCCGGAACCGGGCGCGCCGAATCTACGAGGCCGCGGAATTCTCTTATTTCGATCCGGATACAAAAGAACTGATTACTCAGTCGGTCCATTCGGACGAACCTTCGCCGACAGGGGATACGCTCAAAATACTGGCGCGCTGTGAAAACGCGCAGCAGGCGCAGGTAAAAGCTGAAGCCGCACTTCACCTGCACAACATGGTCTTCGTGGACGCATCGATCGAAGGACCGGGGAACACGGTGCTGGTGGCGGGAAACAACGTTCAGCTGAGTGGATGGGGAGCGCTCGACGGAAAGTATCTGGTCGAGACCGCTAAACATCATCTGGCGCGAGCGACCGGATATACGACATCAATTGCGGCGCGAAGGGTTAGCGCATGAACGACATAATCGAGTACCGCGAGCGATTTGCGTCGATGAATCCGACGTTCCGCGTCGGGATCGTGCAGGCGCAGGACACGGCGCACGCAAAGGTGCGCGTGGTGTTTCCGGATTACGACGAAATGATCAGCTGGTGGCTGCCGGTGGTATTTTTCAAGACGCAGGACGATCAGGCGTACTGGATTCCGGACATCGGCGAGCAGGTGGTGTGCCGGATGGATTTGCGCGACGAAGCCGGTGCGGTGCTGGGTGCGATTTATTCGAGCGCCGATGTGCCGCCGGTGAACAGCGCCGACAAGTTTTATCTCGGGTTCAAGGACGGTGCGCACTTCGACTACGATCGGGTGGCGCACATACTCGATCTGCTTTTCCAGGACACCACCGAATTCAAGTATGACGCTCACCTGCATCTGCTCGATCTGAAGTTTCAGGATCAAGCCGAGCTGCAGTACGACGGCAGCGAACATGTGCTAACCGTCAGTCTGCCGAACGGCGCGGCGTTCAATCTGACGGCGAACGGCGCGCAGATTCAGATTGACTCGAGCGGCAACGTCATCATCAAGAGCGCGGGGCAAGTCCAGATTGGAAACGGACCGTTGGCGGGTGTCGCGCGGCTTGGCGATAGGGTTCAAGTCGGTGAGGAAACGGGCACGATCGTGAGCGCAAGCACCGACGTGCTGGCGGGATGACGATGGCGGCAGGCGCAATCACGCTGGCGGATATCAGGTCGGCTGACTGGTCGCTGGCTCTGGGAGCCATCGGTGAAGTGGTGGAGGGGATCGCGGATGTCGAGCAGTGCCTGAGGATAATTGTGACGACACCACGCGGAAGCGATCCATTGCGGCCGACCTTTGGCGCGGATATCTGGCGCTACATCGATTTTCCGATCAGCCTGGCGCTGCCCGCAATCGTGAGCGAGCTGACCTCGGCGATCACGATTTGGGAGCCGCGAGTAAATCTCGTTTCGGTGACGGCGCAACCCGTCAACGACGCGAGCGCGCAATCGGGCGCGCATCTCGACGTCACACTCAACTGGCAGCTCAAGCTGGGCGTCGCCGCGGCTCCGGTTCAGATCACGACCGTGACAATCCCGGGAGCGGCGGTCTAACCGGACCGCGCCGACGCGATGAAAGGATGAGTTGATGGGTGCAGGAATTCCATCGCTGCCGCCGCCGGTGTTCGTCAACGACGCGGACGGTCTCGATCCGAATCTGATACTGGCCGACATGATCGCCGAGTTCGAGGCAGCATCGGGACGGACGCTGCAACCGGCGCAAGTGGAACGCCTGCTGATCAATTTGTATGCGTACCGCGAATCGCTGGTGCGCAACGCGATCCAGTATGCGGCGCAGCAGAATCTGCTCGCATTCGCGTCGTTCCCGATGATCGACTATCTCGGCCAACTGCTGAACGTCACTCGGCTGGCGTCGCAGCCCGCGGTGACCACGCTTCAATTCACGCTGACCGGCGCGCTGACGGTGCCGTTCACGATAGCCGCTGGAACGCTGATCGGCACCAACGACGGGCAGTTTGCTTTCGCGACCAGCGCGACGATCAGCGTCGCGGCCGGCGCAACAATCGCGAGCGTGGCAGCGTCGGCGACCACTCCAGGAGCGGGTGCGAACGGGTACCTGGCGGGACAAGTCAGCGTGCAGCTCAAGCCGAATGCCTTGATCGCGAGCGTGAGCAACACCAGCACGACCAGCGGCGGGTCGGCCCCTGAAACTGACGATCATCTGCGCACGCGGATCCAGGCGGCGCCGAATCAGTTCAGCGTGGCGGGTCCGATTGGCGCGTACCGGTTTTTTGCGATCGGCGCCGACCCGTCGATTGTCGATGCGCAAATCGTCAGTCCCGCGCCGGGATCGGTGAACGTGTACCTGCTGACTGGTCCGGTGACACAACAGCCGGCGCCGTCGCCGAACAGCGTTGGAGTCGCGAACTCCGCGCTGCTTGCGAAAGTCGCCACCGCGCTGAACGCCGATACTATCCGTCCGCTGACCGACACCGTGAACGTCCTTGCCGTGAGCGAGGTGGACTATCAGATCACGGCGACGGTGACGTTGTACTCGGACGCGGATCCGACCGCGACGATCGCCGCGGCGACGCTCGCGGTGGAGGAGCTGGCGATCGAGCTCGCTGCCAAGATTCAGCGCGACATCGTGCCGAGCCAGATAATCGCGGCGCTCTCGGTGGCGGGCGTTTATGGCGTGACGCTGACGTCGCCGATACAGACTCCACTCAGTCCGGGCCAGTGGGCGAACTGTACGATGATCTCGCTGACGACGGCGTTCAGCACGGAGCATAGCTGATGCCCGAGCTTTCGGCCGCGCCGTCGATAAACGATACGCGCACGCAGGCGCTGCTGGTGTTGATTGCGCGGCTCGCGGCGCTCGATCTCACGACGCTGCTGGTGTACCGAATCGACTCGGTGGTAGCCGACGCGCTGCCGTTTCTGGCGTGGCAGTTCGACATCCTGTCTCCGCTATGGCAGTTGATCGCGCCGGTTGCGCTCGGCGTCGATGCGCTTACGGACATCGACTTGCTGACCGATGTGGACAATCTTGTCGAATCCGGCGAGCTGGTTACGGAGCTGGCTCTGACCGAGGCGGCGCAGCGCGAGCTGCTTCAGAACGCCATCGCGCTGCATCGATTTCGCGGGACGCCGTGGTCGATTAAGCAGGCGCTCGGGTCATTGGGATGGGCGACGGTCTCGCTGCTCGAGGGTCAGACGAACTGGGGGGGAGTCGCGTATCCGTCGAACGAGGGATGGGCGGTGTTCCGCGTCATGATCGATCTGGCGGCCGGGCAGGGTGTTTCAACCGGGGCGGCATCGACGGCGACAGCGGCGGTCAATTTTTTCAAACCGGCGCGAGCGTGGCTGGATTCGGTATGGTTCGCAGTGCCTGCGATCACCGATATTGGGCCGGAGCCGTCGGATAAGTTGACGCTCGGCGGAATCGTGAAGTACCAGCTCGACGCGGCGCCCGCGCCAAGTGACAACGCGCTGACGCTGGCGATCGCGACGGCGTCATTGACCGATCCGCACGGTCCGATTGTTCCCGTTTACGACAGTCACTATCGGCATAGTGGAATCACTTACGGCGCCAACGAACCCGAAGTCGCAGACTCGGCGCTCATCGTCAACGGCGCGGCGGTTTTGCACGGAGGTTAAAATGAGAAGGCCGATTGGAATAGTACGTATCCGTCTGGTCGAGCAAGGCCGCATCGTGTGGACGCACGAGGGACGAAATCTTTTCGTGAACGCCGGGCGGCCGGCGCTTGCGGCGCTGCTGGGCGGTGACACCAGCGGCGAATTTGCGGCCCCGGTGGGATTTGGCTCGGGTTCGAACGCGCCGACGGTGACCGATACCGCGCTGACCGCGGCCGCATATTACAAAGCGCTTGACGGTCACAGCGAGGACGGCAACGGCGGCTTGACGCTGAACTGGTCGCTGACGACAGGGGATACGGGCGCCCAGGGAATTACAATCCAGGAACTGGCGATTTTCGCAAATCATGCCAGCGCTACATTGCCGGGAACGACTGCGCCGACTCCGATGCTCGCGCGAAAGACTATTGCACCAATAGTATTTGGCGCAGGAATGAGTATTAGCGGTACATGGACCCTTACTTTCTGAGGTAGTCAATGGCTACACTAATCGACGCAGCCGAGTTCACCTCGAACGAGGTGTATCAAATACAAGCAACCGATCCGGTCGAAGGCGCTGCGAGCGGCGCCAGTTTCAGCGGGACGGGTGTCTCCAATCAACCGCATCAGCAACTGGCTAATCGCACGGCGTTCCTGAAGCATCGCCAGGACGTCAATATCTCGAATATCGGGGTGCTGCAGGCGTTCATGGCGAATTTCGCCGGCTCGATGGGAGCCAATGGCTACGCGGCTATTCCGCTAGCCGACGTGAATCGCGGATCGATCGTCGCGATCGTCCAGTGGGGCGCGATGTTTCCCGGCGGTGGGCTGGACGACGATGCGAGCTATACAGTGACGTGGCCGACCGCTTTTCCCAACGCATGCGTTTGGTCGATGGCGACGCTGTCTAACTCGCAGGCACTGAGGAATACCGGCAAGTTGATAGTCGAAATAGTCAGTTTCACGACAACTGCGGGAACATTCAGATCGGATCTTATCGGCGGTGTGGTTCCGCAGCTTCCGAACGACGGCTTCTACTGGATGGCGATTGGATTCTGAGACTATCGACAGAATATTGATTGGCGTCAGCCGAGCCGCTCGATAACTCGTTCCATCGCGATTCCGCGCGAACCCTTGACGAGCAACACGTCGCCGGGCTGCACCAATTTCGCGATTAGTTTTGCGGCGGCGATACTGTCGGGCGATGTCAGTATTTCTGTCACGTTAGCGTCGCGGGAAACTGCCGTGCGGGCGGAGTTCATCTCGGAGCCGACGGCGACGAATGCGACGGGATGCGAGCGCATCACGTCGCGAATCGCCTCCTGATGCGCTGCGGCCGACTGCTCGCCGAGTTCGAGCATATCGCCCATCGCGATCACCAGACGAGCACCGAGACCGTCGGCGACTTCACGCGCGGCGGCCAGCGCCGCGCGAATCGAGCGAGGATTCGAATTGTATGTATCGTCGATGACGAAGATCCCGTTGATCGAAGTGCTGGCGAGCCGGCCGGCGACCGGCTCTACGACAGCGAGTGCGTTGGCGATCGCAGTGAGCTGGCGCGATTCGAGTGGTACCGTGCGCATCGCGGCGGCACCGGCGATCGCGGCGGTACAGTTGAGAGCGGCGGCTTCGCCCAGAAGAGCGATTTCAGTTTCGACAAAAGGATCGACCCCGGCAGCGACCATGTCGCGCGCGAGTTCGACGCGGATGCGCGAGCGGGCGCCGGCGCTTCGACTGACCAGCCGCACGTGAGCGTCGGGCGATTTGCCAAATGTGATCCTGCGCAGATGTTTCGGAATGCGCGTCAGCACCATCGGCTCGTCTGCCGACGCGATCGCAGACTGCGTCGCCGTGGAGAACAGTGCCGCTTCTTCGTCGGCGATATCGTCGAGCGTGCCGAGGCCTTCGCTGTGTTCGAGATCGACGTTGAGCACCATGGCGACGTCGGGCTCGACGATTTGCGCGAGCTTCGGAATTTCGCCGCGGGTATTAGTGCCACATTCGAGGACGGCCGCGCGATGCCCGCCGGTGAGCGTAAAGATCGTCATAGGCACGCCGATCAGATTGTTGAGATTGCCCGGCGTGGAGAGCGTGGATCCGAATAATGCGCGAACGACGGCAGCGGTGAGTTCCTTGGTGGTGGTCTTGCCGACTGCGCCGCCGATTGCGATCAGCGGCAGCGGGCGAGCCGCGCGCGTGCGCGTGAGGTGCAGGCGCGCGAGCTTTCCCAGGGCGCTGAGAGGGTCGTCAACCTCGATGCAATCGAGAGCGGGACGATGACGGCCAGTCGCGACGATCGCGGCTGTCGCGCCGCGTGCGGCGGCTTGCGCGAGATAGTCGTGGCCGTCGGACGCCACGCCCCGCAGCGCGACGAATAGCGCTCCCTCCTCCATCGAGCGTGTATCGATGCTGACGCCGCTGACGTTGCCGTCGCTGCCCGCGCCAGTTCGGTAGCCACCAGACGGGACCGTATCGCCGGCGGCGGGGCGCTTACCTTTTACACCATCACCGAAGGAGACTGTTGAATCGGAGGCGACAAACCTGCCGCCGGTCGCGTCGACAACTTCGGCGAGCGTGAACTCGCACTGATTGAACGGAATCGGCGTCGCCATGGCGAATCCATTGTGCCGAATTATTCGCGGCGCTCATACCGGCCGCGGCTTGACATGCGCGCAGTGGAGAATCAGCCTGCTGCGTACGAGGAACCAAGATGGCGGACAGTAAGGCGCCGATTGTCGGCGTGATTATGGGCAGCAAGAGCGACTGGGAGTACATGGCGGCGGCGGCCGAGGTCATGAGCGAACTTGGTATAGCGCATGAGGTGCGGGTGCTATCGGCGCATCGCACGCCCGACCTGACGCTGGAGTACGCGGCGAAGGCCGCGGGCCGCGGCCTGCGCGCAATTATCGCGGGGGCAGGGGGGGCTGCTCATCTGGCGGGGGTGATCGCAGCCAAGACGCTGCTGCCGGTAATCGGTGTGCC
>NZ_DATDGQ010000254.1:0-10096 GCF_036522015.1 Binatus sp. (SeqCode) | reverse complement strand
GGGATGCCGGCGTGCGGCCATTGCGCGGCCGCCGCGATCAGCGCCTCCTGGGTCGCGTCCTCGGCGGCGTCGAAGTGGCCAAAACGCCGGACCACCGCGCCGAAGATGATGGACGTGTTCCGGCGCCAGGTGACGCGCTTCGGCACGCGGTTCATGAGCGGCGCGGTGACCGAGGTGCGCTTCGGCAAGCGTCCGTTCGAGCTGGTCGCGGACGACAAGGTGGTCAAGGCAGAATCTGTGATCATCGCGACCGGCGCGACTGCGAAGCTGCTCGGAATCGAATCGGAAAAACGCCTGATGGGCTACGGCGTGAGCGCATGCGCCACCTGCGACGGCGCATTCTTCAAGAACAAGGATGCGATCGTGGTCGGCGGCGGCGACACCGCGATGGAGGAAGCGACCTTCCTGACCCGGTTCGTCAACAAGGCCACCGTCGTGCATCGCCGCGATGCGCTGCGCGCGTCGAAGATCATGCAGGATCGCGCGCGCAAGAATCCGAAGATCTCGTTCATCTGGGATTCGGCCATCGATGAAATCCTCGGCGAGCAAAAGGCGGGCGTCAGCGGCGTGAAGCTGAAAAATCTCAAGACCGGCAAAGTCACCGACCACAAGACCGACGCGGTCTTCGTCGCGATCGGCCATAATCCGAACAGCGCGCTGTTCAAGGGCCAGCTCGAGATGGATGAGATCGGCTACCTCAAAGTGAAGCCGGGCTCGACCTACACCAACATCGACGGCGTCTTCGCCTGCGGCGACGTCGTGGACAGCGTCTATCGTCAAGCCGTCACAGCCGCCGGCACCGGCTGCATGGCAGCAATCGACGCCGAACGCTGGCTCGAAGCAAAGGGCGAGTAATCGTCAGTGGGGCGGGCCGCCGTGCCCGCCATCGCAATGCAAATGACTTAATTGCGATCAGCTTCGCTCATTCCTTTGTATCTCGTTTGCTGGAGAATACCTGGTAGGAGGTGCTGTCCCAGGCGTTGTGGATACCGATGAAGAGCAACAGCAACGTCGCGGCGCCGACACCGAACAGAGCCTCGCGCGTGCGGAACGGAGTCTCGAAAGCCGAGATCGCGAGTATCGTGTACGCCGCCAGCGGTAGCATCGCATGAAATAGCCAGTCCTCGAACTCCGGTTGGTAAACATCTTGCCGCCGCATGCGCCGAGTCACGACGACCGCGTACGCTACTCCGCATAGGCCGATGAGGCCCCAAAGAGCGGCGGCGGAAATGATGGATGGCCATGGAACCCGTAGCAGTGCCGACAAAAGCAACGCGGTGCCGAAGTGAATGACCGTCGGCGTCGCAAACGTGGCACCGACCTCGGCCGAACGTGGTAGAGGCCTCGCGGCAACGAGCGTCATAACCACGAACTGCAATCCGATCAGCGCGCCCGCAGCCGATCCGACAATCACATAGAAGCTGTCCCATGCAGCCAGCTCAGCCATATCGTCATCTAAGCTTCCGTGGAGGTTGCGCGCCAGCCCACAAATTCTTGTCGTTGTGTCATTCAGAGCAAAGCGAAGAATCCCGGCTCCTTCCTAGTGCCCGCCCTAGTCCAGTTATGTGATAGCCGATCCAGAAGCCCGCGGTGCGTTCCACGGTAGGTTGAAACATCTTCTTGTTGAACACCCAACAAGGCGAGCCAATTTTCGTTCTGTTGCCATACTTCTCGCGCAACTCTTTGACTACAATCACCGGCCAACCCAGGAGCAGAATCTTAATTCGCGCGCGAAATGAATCGCGCGCTATACAAGGACCCTCACCTTCGATCCTCTCCCTTACAGGGCGAGGGGAAGAATAAGATCCGGGATTCTTCGCTGCGCTCTAGAATGACACGACGCGGCCGAGTAGAGATCCGGGCCGGCTTCGCGTGGCGCGAAGCTGTGCGGAGGCCTCCGTTTCTCAGCCTCGCGATGCTCGCATCGTCGGGATGAAGGAGGGGGGCACGGCGGCCCGCCCCACTGATTCCGGAGATGAGCGGGGCGGGGTCGCCAAGTTGTTAGTGTTGTGATAACAAAACGGCTTATGGCGCCAATTTCGTTTCCTAAAGGGTTTTTGTGGGGTATTGCCAGCGCGTCTTACCAGATTGAAGGCGGGTGGAACGAGGACGGGAAAGGCGAGTCCGTTTGGGATCGGTTTTCGCACACGCCTGGGAAGATTAAGCGGGGGGATACTGGGGACGTTGCTTGCGATTTTTACCATCGCTACGCCGACGATATCGGGCTGATGGCTGAGCTTGGGCTCAATGCTGCGCGGATTTCGCTGTCGTGGCCGCGGATCATGCCGGCCGGCAAGGGGGCGGTGAATCAGAAGGGGCTCGATTTTTACCGGCGCGTTGTCGACGAGATGCTCGCGCGCAATATCCAGCCGTGGGTGACGCTCTATCATTGGGATCTGCCGCAGACGCTCGAAGATGCGGGCGGGTGGCCGAATCGCGACCTCGCCGAATATTTCCGCGACTACGCGGGCGTCGTGGCCGACGCGCTCGGCGATCGCGTGAAGCATTGGATGGCATTCAACGAGCCGTGGATTTTCACGATTCTCGGCTATCACCTGGGAATCCATGCGCCGGGCCGCCACGACATCGGCGATGCGATCAAGGCGACGCACACCGTCAATCTGGCGCAGGGCATGGCGATCAAGGCGATCCGCGAATCGAAGAACCGTCCCGAGGCGGTCGGCACGGCGTTCAGCATGTCGCCGGTGCATCCGGAAACCGGGTCGCTCGAGGATCGCACGGCCGCCGAGCGGTGGCATCGATTTTACAACAAGTGGTTCCTCGACACGGTGATGCACGGCAAATATCCCGAGGCCTACCTGAACGGGTCGGTTGAGGATCACGTCGAGATCCGCGCCGGCGACATGGATTTGATCAAAGCGCCGCTCGACTTTATCGGGATCAACTTGTACACCCGCGCGGTGGTCGCGCACGATTCGAGCGATCGGTACATGGGCGTCAAGCAGGTGCGGCCGGGCGGCGAGGAAGTCACCGAATTTGGTTGGGAAGTCTATCCGCAGGCGCTCTCGGAAATGATCCTGCATGTCACGAAGGACTACCCCGGTATCCCGATCTACGTGACCGAGAACGGATGTTCGTACGGCGACGGGCCCGGCGCCGACGGCAAGGTCAACGACCAACGCCGCGTGAGCTTTCTGCGTCGTTTTATTGCCGAGGTCGGGCACGCGATGAAGGCAGGCGCCGACGTGCGCGGTTATTTCCTGTGGACCTTCACCGACAACTTCGAATGGGCCGAGGGATTCCAGCAGCGCTTCGGAATCGTGCACTGCGACTTCAAGACGCAGCGGAGAATAGTCAAGGAGAGCGGCCACTGGTACGCGCGACTCGCGCGCAGCGGCGCGCTCGATTTCGATCCGGTGATCTAAATGGAGCGCGCGCAGCGCGGCAGGGGTGACCCCTGCACCCAGTACTTTTGGTTTCTTTCGTTGCCCGCTCCGTTGTCGCTTTCGTCGCGACAATTATTCAGTGGGGTGGGTGCTTAGAGTTTGCGGGGGGAGTGGAGCGCGCGCAGCGCGCGGTCCCAGATACCGGAACCGGCTTCGCGTGTGGCGCGAAGCTGTCCGAGGTCCTTCCTCCCCTCGCGTTGCTCAGGTCGTCAGGATGACACAAAAACGCGAAGCTGTCCGGAAGCCCCGTTCCTCCCGTCGCTAACGCTCCCGTCGTCAGGGTGACAAAGAATGCGAAGCTGCCCGGAATGCCGTCTGCTCGCGTTGCTCGCTTCGTCGAGATGACAAAAGAGCTGTTATAGTGTTGGAGACGCGATGAGCGGCGGGGAATTTTTGATGTGGCTGCATCTGTGCGCGATGGCGGCGTACGTCGGCGCGCAGTTCGCGGTCATCTATATGCTGATTCCGGCTGCCGAGACCGCGCCCAACGAGGCCGCACGGCGCGCGAGCCTGATCGCGGGCTTCAAGTTCTACAACCCGTTCACGATCGGCGTACTGGGAATTATTGTGATTAGCGGGGCGATGCGGCTGACGGACTTGAAAGCGTCGATGAAGTTCGACTACTTCGCGCGTATCGGTTCCGCGCTCGAACTGAAATTGCTGCTGGCCTTTCTGCTCATCTTTATCCAGACCTACATCACGTTCGGACTGGCGTTTCGCATCGGCCGCCAGGAAGAAGTGGCCGCACATGGCGACGGCGACGCGTTCACGGTCGAACAGCTCAACTCGATGCTGCGGCGAATCCGCGCGATGGCGTGGTTCACGATCGTGCTGGCCGCCGCTGTCATCTGGGTATCACTCACGATGGTCGCGCGAGCGGTGGACGAGCCCGCCACCGCGTCTCGCATCTCCGCGCGCGCCATATCAGGTCGTGCATCGCGGGTACTCGTGCACCGGGTGGCATCCGAGATGTGGGCGGCGCGCGTCATGACCTAGTGCGCGAGCGCAAGCAGCGAGCCGACGATGTACGCAACGGTGATGATGCCGAAGATCGCTCCGGGCAGTTCGTTCAGCATGCTGTACTGCGCGAAACGGATCTCTTCGCTGACCGGAGCTTCGACGATCGAGGTGATACCTGCGAACCTTGCTTCTGTGGTTGATGCGTTCATTTCAAATTCTCCCGTAAATTCTTCGGACGACTTAGGCCAATGCCACCAGCGAGCTGATGACGTAGCCGAGCGTGATCAAGCCGAACACGATACCGGGCAGTTCGCTGAGCAGACTGTTCTGCGCTAGCCGGGTTCCTGCGGTGGCTTCGACCGCTTCGTTGGTGGTGATTGCCGTGAGGGTTGCTTCGTTGGTGTTTGCGTTCATTTTCAGATCCTCCCGATTCGATGTCTTGACTGTGGTAAAGCAACCTATGTGCCAACGCAAAAACTCTCGATTTGGCAACGACTTTCCAAAGCATGGGTCTAATAGTCGCGCTTAATTCTCAACGAAAAGTTATGGAAATCAATAGGTTAGGTGAAATCGCGAAATGCGAGGTGAAATTGGGAGAATTTCTATTTTCGCGGGAAATTTCCTCTTTCGCGAATCAGCGCAAGTGCCGCCCCGCAGCTATAATACTGCGGAGCAGCTCGCACAAGCGTCTTCTTTGATCCTCCTCGATGCATCTGAGAAAGTATCGTCATGGCGAGTGAGATAAATCAGGACGCGCCCCAATCCGACGGCAAAGCGACCGGTGGATTGAAGCCGACGACCGCGATGCTCCTTGCCGAGGCTATCGCCAACCCGACCGCACGTCCGCATTTCATTCACGGCCTCGCGCTGCGCTTTGCGGAGACCGCGATTTTCCTGGTCGCCGTCATCGGCGCGATCGCGTTGGGACTCGGAATCACCGCCTATTTCGCCGAGCATGACTATGTGCTCGCTTACCTGGTCGCCTATGCGGGTTTTCGCTTTTCGGATTTGATTGTGCGCGAAGATGCCGAGGACAGCCCGCCGCATGAGGAGCTGTCGCGCCGGATCGTCGTGCAGCTTCCGCTGCTGGTGACGTTTGCCGCAGCGCCGTTTGAGCGCACCTATGTTTACGGTGGAGCGGCGCCCGCGTTGGCCAGCGCGCTAGGGCTTTTACTCGAGCTGCTTGGGATGTGGCTCGCGCTAGGTGCGCGAATCCAGCTCGGATTTTTCACGTCGGGCCGGACGGCCGAGCATCCGATGCTGGTGACGCGCGGCTTTTATCGCTACCTCAGGCATCCGATTTATGCGGGCACATTTCTGGTGACGTTCGGATGGACGCTCATCTACGGTGCGCCGGTGACGGCAATTCTTACCCTGATCATCGGAGGGATTTTCGCGCAGCGCCGGATCAAATCCGAAGAGGCCGTGATGGGCGCGCGATTCGGCGAAGAGTACGCCGCCTACAAACGCGAGACCGACGCGTTGATCCCCGCTATCTGGTAACGCCGCCGCGCGCGTCGAGCTGACAAAGGATGAGCGAGCAATAATCGTCGCCGTCGCGGCGACTGACAAACTTCGCGCCACATCCCGCGCATTTGCGAATCGATTCGTCCCGCTTCAGCCGCGACGTCACCTCTGCTTCGACCACTGAGTCCTCGCTCTTCGAGGATCTTCGCGTCTTTCGCTTCTCTGCGGACGCGCCGCCTTCGCCGACCGGCCTGCCGTTTGCTCCCATTAAGGCGAGTTCGTCGGCGCGATTGTTGATCGGATCGTCACCGTGTCCGCGGACCCATTCGAAACGCACGCGGCGCGCCGCCGTTTCGGCGTCGAGCAGTTCCCACAAATCGTGATTCTTGTTGCGCTTGTAATGCAGCGTCATGGATTTCACGACGTACTGGCTGTCGCTGCGCAGGACAACCTCGGCGCCGGGTTCTGTCGCGCGCAGTCCTTCGATCGCTGCCATCAACTCCATCCGGTTGTTGGTGGTCGAGGGATCGTAACCGTTGAGCTCGGTCACCTTGCCGTTGGGATCGCGCACCACGACGCCCCATCCGCCCGGCCCCGGATTACCGAGGCAGGAACCGTCGGCGTAAACGAGATATTCGCGGGACGAGAGTGCCACGGCGAGGATTCTAGCTGAGGCCGCGAGCTTTTCGCAGCCGCGTGAACCACTCGACGTATTGCCGCGCCGCGCGATCCCACGAAAAATCCGACGCGAAGCAATTTGCCATCAGCCGCCGCCACTTCGCGCGGTCCCGGAACATCGCGACCATCCGGCTCAGCGCGGCGACCATCTCGCTCGCCTCGAACTTCTCGAACACGTAGCCGTTGCCGGTGCCGCGCGCGGGATCGAACTCGGCGACGGTATCGCGCAGTCCGCCGGTGGCGCGCACCACGGGCGCCGTGCCATAGCGCAGAGCGTACATCTGCGTGAGTCCGCACGGTTCGAATCGCGAGGGCATCAGAAACGCATCGCTGCCGGCCTGGATTCGATGCGCCATCGTGTTGTTGAACTCGATTATCGCGCGAAGTTTTTGGGGGTAGCGCGACTCCGCGTCCTTAAAAAACGTCTCGAGCGCCGCATCGCCGCTCGCCAGCATGACGAGCTGCAAATCCAGCCGCATCACGGCGTCGAGCGCGTCCCTAAGCAGGTCAACGCCTTTCTGCCCGGTCATCCGCGTGACCATCCCGACTATCGGCCAGTCTTCACGATTGGGTAGCTTGAGTGAATCGCGCAACGCCCGCGTGCACTTGCGCTTGCCGTCAGGTTTCGCGGGCGTGTAGGTCGCCGCGATTTCGCGATTGATAGCGGGACTCCACTCGTCGTAGTCGGCGCCGTTCAGGATTCCGACGAAATTTTCGCCCTTGTCGCGCAACACTCCCTCGAGTCCAAAGCCGAGTTCCGGATCGGTCGTAATTTCGCGCGCGTAGGTCGGGCTCACCGTAGATGCGCCGTCGCACAGGACGAGCGCGCCCTTCATCAAGTTCAGGTGATTGTAAAATTCCAGGTAGTCGACCGAATTGTAGGCCGCGTCGAGATTCAGCAACGCGAAGTCCTCGCGCCGGCTGATTCCCTGGAATGCAAGATTGTGAATTGTGAACACCGACAGCGCATTCTTGAACCGCCGGCGAAGAGCGCCGTCGGCGCGCATCGCGATCGGCACGGTGGCCGAATGCCAATCGTGCGCGTGCACGATGTCCGGCGCGACGATCTCCGCCGATGCGATCGCGGCGGCGCGGCCAAAGAAGATAAAGCGCCGCAGGTTGTCCGGATAGTCGACGCCGTTCTCGCCGTAGATTCCGGGCCGCGCGAAAAATCCAGGATGATCGATCAGGTACATCGGCACGCCGTGCGTATCGGATGCACGCAGCACCGAGAAACGTTCGATGCCAGTGCCGAAGCGCATCGGGATGTCGCGCAGGACTGCTGCGTTCTCGACGTTGTCCTTAATTGAAGAGTAACCAGGGACGATCAGCGACGATTCGTGGCCGGCCGCTTTCAGAGCGCCGGGCAACGAGCCGATCACGTCGGCGAGACCACCGGCTTTTGCGTGGGGCGCGGCTTCCGCCGCAACGATCGCTATCTTCACGGGTAGCTAGGAAGGAACCGGGGTTCTTCGCTTCACTCTAGAATGACACAAAAACGGGACGACCACCCAGCGCGGCGGTCGAGCCGTGGTTGGGGGTGCGTCGGCTGGCGTCGAGAAAGATCCGGGGCCCCTCGGCTTCGCTCGGGATGACACAAGAAGAGAATGACACAGGAAAAGGAACCTGAGAGCAAAAGGGCGTCCTCGCCATTTTGCGATTTCTTTCTCACTGGGTGGCAGGGGGCACCCCTGCCGAAGGAAGTGTGAAACCCACCGCGGGTTTCACGTACAATTGGTTCTTCCCTAGTTCAGCACGGTCCTTTCGGTGCGCGCCGTCGCCGGTGTCGGCGCGACGGCTTCTGCGCCTGTCTGCACGGCGTCGCTGTCGCGCAGCGCGTGCCGAATGACTTCATCGACGGTGTCGACAAAAATCATCTCGAGCTCTTTGCGGACTTCGGGCTGGATGTCTTCGAGGTCGCGCTCGTTACGCCGCGGCAGGATGATCGTCTTGATTCCCGCGCGCCGTGCGGCGAGCACCTTCTCCTTGATCCCGCCAACCGGCAGAACTTTGCCGCGCAGGGTTATCTCGCCGGTCATCGCAATGTCCGAGCGCACCGGCCGGCCGCTGAGCAACGAAGCCAGCGATGCAGCGATGGTCACGCCGCCCGACGGGCCGTCTTTGGGAATCGCGCCTGCGGGAACGTGGACGTGGATGTCGGATTTGTCGTAAAAGTCCGGCGCGATGCCGAGCGACGCCGCGTGCGTGCGCACGTAAGACAGCGCCGCCTGCGCCGACTCCTTCATCACATCGCCGAGCGAGCCGGTCAGGTTGAGGCCTTTCTGCCCCGACATGCGGGTGCTCTCGATAAACATTATCTCGCCGCCGTTGGGCGTCCACGCGAGCCCGGTGGCAACCCCAGGCTCCTGCGTGCGTTCGGCAACTTCGGAGAAAAATTTCGGCGCCCCGAGATACTTCTGGACGTCGTCTCCGCTGACGATCGTTGGCGCCGTTTCACCTTCGGTGATCGAACGCGCGATCTTGCGGCAGACGCGTGCGATCTCGCGCTCGAGATTTCTCAGCCCCGCCTCGCGCGTGTAGCTGTGGATTATCTCGCGGAGTGCCTCTTCCGAAAATTCGATTTTCTGATCGCCGAGTCCGTTCTCAGTCAATTGCTTGGGAATCAGGTGGCGCTGGACGATTTGCAGCTTCTCTTCCTCGGTGTATCCCGGCAGCTCGAGCACTTCCATCCGGTCGCGCAGTGCGTGCGGCACCGGGTCGAGCATGTTGGCGGTGGTGAGGAACAACACCTTCGAAAGATCGAACGGCACGTCGAGATAGTGATCGGCGAAGGTGTTGTTCTGCTCGGGATCGAGCACCTCGAGCAGCGCCGACGCCGGGTCGCCGCGGAAGTCCATGCCGAGCTTGTCCACCTCGTCGAGGATGAACAGCGGGTTGTTCGAGCCCGCGTTGCGCAGCCCCTGTATGATTCGCCCTGGCAAGGATCCAATGTAAGTGCGGCGATGGCCGCGAATCTCGGCTTCGTCGCGGATGCCGCCGAGCGACAGCCGCACGAACTTGCGCCCGAGTGCGCGCGCGATCGACTTGCCCAGCGAAGTCTTTCCAGTACCAGGAGGCCCGACGAAGCACAGGATCGGTCCCTTGGTGTCGTTCTTGAGCTTGCGCACCGCAAGAAATTCGAGGATGCGCTCCTTGATTTTCTCGAGATCGTAATGATCTTCGTCGAGCACCTGGCGCGCGTGTCGGATATCGAGATTGTCCTCGGTCGAGATGCCCCACGGCAGGCTGACCAGCCAATCGAGGTAAGTGCGCACGACGGTATGCTCAGCCGATTCCGGCGGAATCATCTTGAGGCGCTCGAGTTCCTTGTCGGCAACCTTGCGCGCCTCGGGCGACATCTTCGCCTCTTCGATCTTCTTCTCGATTTCCTCGACTTCGGACGAGCGCGCGTCGCCCTCGCCCAGCTCTTTTTGGATCGCCTTGAGCTGCTGGCGCAGGTAGTACTCGCGCTGATTCTTGTTGAGCTCGGTCTGGACCTCCGACTGGATCTTGTGGCCGAGTTCGAGCAGCTCGATTTCGCGGCTTAAGATCGCGATCAGCTTTTCCAGCCGCGCGCGCACGTC
>NZ_DATDGQ010000253.1:0-20243 GCF_036522015.1 Binatus sp. (SeqCode) | reverse complement strand
GGCGGCGCAGGCCCGGCGCAAGATGTGCTCGCGCTGAACGGCGGCGCCGCAATTTACGTCGGCGGCAAAGCTGCGTCGCTGAAAGAAGGCGTCGATGCGGCGCGTGAAATTATCGCTAAAAGCCGCGCGCTCGAAGTCCTCGACAAGCTGCGGCGCGCCAGCAACGGAATACAATGAGCTCGATACTCGACAACATTTACGCCGCCAAACGTCTCGAAGTACGCGCTCGACGCGCCGCCGTATCGCCCATGGCGATCGTCGCCGAAGCAGGGCGAGCGCCCAAGCCGCGCGATTTCGTCGCGGCGCTGCGCGCGCGGCGGCCCGCGATAATCGCGGAGATCAAGCGCGCGTCCCCGAGCAAGGGCGACATTGTGCCGGGACTCGATCCAGCCAATGTCGCCCGCGAATATGTCGCTGGCGGTGCGGCAGCGATCTCGGTTCTGACCGACGTCCATTTCAAAGGCACGCTTAACGATCTGCGAGCGGTCCGCGCCGCCGTCGAGGTTCCGTTGTTGCGCAAGGACTTCATCTTCGAGCCGTACCAGGTTTACGAGGCGCGCGCGGCGGGCGCGGATTGCATTCTGCTGATCGCCGCGATGCTGAAAGAAGGCGAGCTGCGATCGCTGGCGGCGCTCGCGCGTGAACTTGGGATGGCGACGTTGGTCGAATCGCACGACGCGGGTGAGTTCGCGCTCGCCGGAAAAATCGGCGCTGGGCTGATCGGCATCAACAACCGCGACCTGCATACCTTTGCGACCGACATCGCGGTAACCGAGCGCCTGCTCGCGGACTACAAGGGCGACGCGCTGATCGTCACGGAAAGCGGAATCGACTCGCCTGACGATATACGGCGGCTCGAGGCCGCGGGCGCGCGCGCGTTTCTGATCGGCGAGAGCTTGCTGAAAGGCGGCACGCCCGGTGCGAAGCTCGGGGAGTTGATGCGCGCGTTATGACGATACGCGTGAAAATCTGCGGCATCACGCGCGTCGAAGACGCGCGCGCGGCGATTGCCGCGGGTGCCGATATGATCGGGTTGAACTTCTACGCGAAGAGCCCTCGCTACGTCGAGATCGATCGCGCGAGGGCAATTCGGGAGGCGATCGGATCAAGCGCCGCGGTGATCGGAGTATTCGTGAACGCGCACCGCGCCTATATAGATGAGCTACTGCGCGCTGCGTCGCTCGATATGATCCAGTTCTCCGGCGACGAAGATGACGCTGCGCTGGCGGGCTGGCCCGTGCCGTCCATCGTCACGCGGCGGCTGAAGCCGGGCGAGAACATGACGCCGCATCGCGCGGACTACGTGCTGTTCGACGCTTTCGATACGCAACTCCGCGGGGGCACAGGAAGCCGCATTGCGCTGGATCAGCTTCGCGCGCTCGACCTGAGTCGCGCGTTTGTCGCCGGCGGATTGAATCCCGACAACGTTGCCGAGGTGGCCGCGCTCGAACCTTACGCGGTCGATTGCGCCAGCGGGGTGGAGTCGTCGCCGGGCGTGAAGGACCACGATAAACTCAGGAGGTTCGTCGCCAATGCAAAACGTTCCCGATAGCCGCGGCCATTTCGGCCAGTTCGGCGGCAAGTACGTCGCGGAAACCCTGATGCCGGCGCTGTTCGAGCTCGAGAGCGCCTACAAGCAGGCGCGCCGCGATCCAAAATTTCGCGACGAGCTCGAGCAGCGCTCGCGCGAGTTCGTGGGACGCCCGACGCCGCTCTACCTGTGCGAAAATCTGACCGCGAAGCTCGGCGGCGCGAGAATTTATTTGAAGCGCGAGGACCTCTGCCACACCGGCGCGCACAAGGTGAACAACACGCTCGGGCAGGCACTCCTGGCGGTGCGCATGAACAAATCGCGCATCACTGCCGAGACGGGCGCGGGGCAGCACGGTGTCGCGACGGCCACGATGGCGGCGCTGTTTCGCCGCGAATGCGAAGTCTTCATGGGGTCGGTGGATGTCGAGCGTCAATCGCTGAACGTCTTCCGGATGAAGCTGCTCGGCGCGAAGGTCACGCCCGTCGAGGGCGGCAGCAAGAGCCTGAAGGACGCGATGAACGAGGCGCTGCGCGATTGGATCGCGACGGTGCGCAACACTTACTACCTGATCGGCACGACCGCGGGGCCGCATCCGTATCCCATGATCGTGCGCGACTTGCAGGCGGTCATCGGGCGCGAGGCGCGCCGCCAGATTCTCAAGCACGAAGGGCGGCTGCCCGACGTGCTGGTCGCGTGCGTCAACGGCGGCTCGAACGCGATTGGACTGTTCTATCCGTTTATCAAAGACACCAACGTGAAGATGATTTGCGTCGAGGCCGCCGGTCTCGGCATCAGTGGACCGCATCATGCCGCCACGCTAACGGCGGGCAGCGTCGGCGTTCTACACGGCAACAAGACCTACCTGCTGCAGGACGAGCTCGGACAGATTCGCGAGACGCATTCGATTGCCGCGGGCCTGGACTATCCGGGCGTCGGCCCCGAAATTTCGTGGCTTAACGACGTGGGCCGCGCCGAATACACGTCGGTTACTGACGCCGAGGCGCTCGACGCGTTGAAGACGCTGTCGGAGACCGAGGGAATCATCCCGGCGCTGGAGAGCTCGCATGCGGTGGCGCACGCAATCAAGCTGGCGCCCCAAATGGCGACGGAACAAATCATGATCGTGAATCTATCGGGGCGCGGCGACAAGGATATGCAGACGGTCGCCAAGGCGTTCGGGGTGACGGTGTAATCGTGGCAGCGGCGCACAGAATCAAAGGTAAATTTCGCGAGCTGCGCGCGCGCGGCGAGGCGGCGTTGATCCCGTTCATCGTCGCCGGCGATCCCGATATGGACACGACGCGGCGGCTGGTGCTCGAGCTCGAGGCTCGCGGCGCCGACTTGATCGAGCTGGGCGTACCGTTTTCCGATCCGATGGCCGACGGACCTGCCAACCAGCGAGCGCTGGCGCGCGGACTCGGCGCAGGCGCGTCATTGGCGGCAATACTCTCGATGGTGAGCGAGCTTCGCGCGCAGACTCAGATTCCGCTGATCCTGTTCGGCTACTACAACCCGATTTTTCACTACGGATGCGAGCGGTTGTGCGCGGACGCGGCGCGCGCCGGCTTCGACGGCATCCTGACCGTCGATCTGCCGCCTGAGGAATCAGGGGAGCTCAAGCGGCCCGCGCGCGCCAACGGTCTCGACCTTATCTACCTGCTCGCGCCGACGACGCCACTGGATCGAAGCCGCGCGATCGCACGCTCGGCCAGCGGCTTTCTGTACTATGTGTCGGTGACGGGCGTGACCGGCGCGCGAGCGCATCTCGACACGGATCTGGGTGCGCATATGCGCGAGCTGCGGAGTGTGACCGATTTGCCGATCGGTGTCGGCTTCGGTATCTCGACGCCCGAGCAGGCCGCCGAGGTCGCGACGATGGCCGACGCGGTAGTAGTCGGCAGTGCGATTTCGCTGTTGATCGAAGCGCACGCCAAATCCGGGGACGTGCCACAGGCGGTGGGCGGACTGGTTGGCGCGATGAAAGATGCGATGAAGTTGGCGCGGCGCGTCGAGCGCGCACCCGCCGCGGAGAATTCAGATGGCTGAACGCGAACCGACGCCGCTCCCGACCCAAGCGCCTTCCGACGACATCTGGTCGAAGTGCCCGTCGTGCAAGGAGATGGCGTTCCGCAAGGAAGTGGAGCGCAATCTGAACGTGTGCCCAAAGTGCGGATATCACTTCCGAGTCACGGTCCCACAACGGCTCTCGATAAGCATCGATCGCGGGACGTGGCGCGAGCTGATGGCCGAGATGGCGATTGGCGATCCGCTCGGCTTCGTCGATTCGCGCCCATATCCAAAGCGGATGGCACAGGCGCGGGCTAATAGTGGCCGCAACGACGCGGTGGTGGTCGGAATCGGCAAAATCGAGAATCGGCCGGTCGCGGTTGGGGTGATGGACTGGGATTTCATGGGCGGGAGTATGGGCGTGGTCGTGGGCGAGAAGCTCGCGCGGCTGTTCGATATCGCCGGCGAGCGCCGCTTGCCGGTGATCATATTCGTCTCGTCGGGGGGCGCGCGGATGCAGGAAGGCGCGCTGTCATTGATGCAGATGGGGAAAGTATCCTCTGCGATCGCGCGATTTCGCGACGCGCGACTGCCGTACATCTCCGTGTTGTGCGATCCGACGACCGGCGGCGTGGCCGCCTCGTTCGCGATGCTCGGCGATTTGAATCTCTCGGAGCCTGGTGCGCTGATTGGCTTCGCGGGGCGTCGGGTAACGGCGCAGACGAGTAACCAGGAGCTGCCCGACGACTTCCAGCGTGCAGAGTTTTTATTAGCGCACGGCATGCTCGACGCAATTGTCCCGCGGCACCAGATGCGCTTTACGCTGGCGCGAATCCTCGCGATGCTGACGAAGCCGCGCGGGAACCGCGGTAAAGCTGCGAACGCGGGCAAGGGCAAGCGCTAGCGCTTCCCGGGCGCGTACGCAGACAGAAGCAGACTCTTGAATCGCGCGCAAAAAAGCGCGCTGCAATCGGACCCTCACCTTCGATCCTCTCCCATTCTGGGAGAGGGGAAGAGCGGCGCGCCATGTCATGGTTGTCATCCTGACAAAGCGAGCATCGCGAGCGGCAGGAAGGATCTCGGACAGCTTCGCGCAAGCGAAGCCGGTTCCGGTTTCTGAGATCGCGAAGCGCTCCTTTGCGATGTCGCCCCGGGAAAGGCGCTGGATTCTTCCGCGTGCTGCTTGGAGCCGGTAAACTTCGGGCTGGTTATGGATCAACTTTCCAAGACTATCGACTGGCTTTATTCGCTGGAGGCTCGCGGGGAGATCTACAAGCTCGAGCGGATGGAGGCGGCGCTTGAGGTCACTGGGAATCCGCATCGGAAACTGCGCGTCGTGCATATCGCGGGAACCAAGGGCAAAGGTTCGGTCGCGGCGATGCTTGATAGTTGCCTGCGGCGGGCGGGTTATCGGACGGGGCTTTATACCAAGCCGCATCTTGTGAATCTGGCCGAGCGGACGCGGATTTCCGGCGCTGAGATTCCGGCGGGGCTGATGCTCGACTATATCGAGCGGCTGCGCGCGATCTACGACCGCGCGGGGCTGGCGCTCACGTTTTTCGAGTTCACGGTTGCGATGATGTTTCTGTACTTCGCCGAGCAGCACGTCGATATCGCGGTGGTCGAGACGGGGCTCGGCGGGCGGCTCGATTCTACTAACGTCGTGACGCCGATTCTGAGCGTGATTACGCCGATCGGTTTCGATCACATGGAATATCTCGGCTATACGATCGCGGCGATTGCGGGAGAGAAGGGCGGGATCATCAAGAACGACATCCCGGTCGTGATTGGCGCGCGCGATGCTGAGGCGCGGCTGGCGCTGACCTCGATTGCCGCGCAGCGCCGAAGCGCAGTGCGTTTGATTGACCGCGATTTTTCTTACACGTCGCACGCGCCGGCGCATCGGCTGGACTATCACGGGCTTGGGCTGGAGCTGCCCGATCTCGAGCTGGGGCTGGCGGGTCCGTTTCAGCACGAGAACGCGGCGATCGCGATGGCTACCTTCGAGGCTTTACGTGCGCAGGGTTGGCGGATTGGCGAGGACGCAATCCGGACGGGTCTGCGGGAGATTTACTGGCCGGGGCGTTTTGATGTCGTATCGAAGCGTCCGTTCGTAGTCCTTGACTGCGCGCATAACGAGATGAGTATTGCCGCCTTGCTCGAGACTATGAGCGTCGAGCTTGGCTCCGAGGTTAAGCCGCGGCTGATCTTCGGATGCCAGTCCGCGAAGGAATGGACGAGGATGGTCGCGATGCTCGGTCCGCGGGTGCGCGACGTCACATTGACGCGCGCGAAGCCCAAGGCTCCGCTGGAGCCGGAGGAACTCGTCGCGCCTTTCGCGGCGCATTGTCCGACGCGCGTCGAGCGCGATCCGATGCGCGCGATCGAGCGGGTGACTTCCGAATTGACGCTCGCTGACGTGGCGCTGGTTACGGGTTCGGTGTATCTTATCGGCGAAGTTTACCCCTATTTTCTGACGCGCGAGGGGCGGAGTGGGTTGTTTCCTGAAGCTGGCGTTTAAACGAGTCGCGATCGCGGTAGCGTTGGCCGCGATGCTCCTGCCGGCTTTGGCCCGCGCCGATTCGCCCGCTGGGACGCCTCCGAAACAAGCTCCTAAGAAATCTGGAATTCCTACCCCGGTCCGCACCGAGCACGAAGAACCAGTCAACGTTACCGGCCAGGAAACCATCTACGACTCGAAGACCGACACCTTCGTCGTGAAGGGCGACGCCGTCATGACCCAGGGCGGCAGCGTGTTGAAGGCCGACGAGATCGACATCATGCGCCGTGACCGCAAGGCCCGCGCTATCGGGAATGTCCATTTGATCGATCCCGAAGTCGAGATGTGGGCGACCGACGGCACGATCGACATGAACAACGAGACGATGGTGCTCAACAACTCCAAGATACTGGCGAAACAAAACATCTATCATCTCGAAGGCAAGCAGATAATAAAGCAGGAAGGGCAGACCTACGAGGTAAAGAAGGGATTCTTCACGACCTGCGGATGCGAGAAGGGCACGCCGTCCTGGTCAATCAACGCAGACCACATGCTGGTGAACGTGGGGCAGACCGGCACCGCTACCAACGCCACCTTCAACGTAGCTGGCTATCCGGTAATTCCGCTGCCGTACGCGATTTTCCCGGCTGACTCGGATCGGCACAGCGGCTTGCTGAGCGGGCGCGAGGGCCAATCGGGACTGCGCGGGTTTCAGTGGCTGCAGCCGTACTACATCGCGATCAACAAGAGCTCGGACGCGACCGTCGCACTCGATATCGAAACCTCGCAGCGAGTTGGCGGCCTCGGCGAATACCGGCTGGTCAACGGCAAGGACGACTACCTGTGGGCAGATGGCGCGTTCTACAACGAGGCGCTCCGCTCGGATGCAAATCGGGTGAACGACGTCGTGGATACGCAGATGGCCGATCCGCACATCCCGATTAACCGCTACGGGCTTATCGCGATGACGCGGCAGCATCTCACAGACGATCTGATCGCGTACGGCGACACGGTTTCGGTAAGTGACAGCCTTTACCTGCGGGAAATGGATGTGTGGACGTTGTCGCGCGGCTTCGCCTCCGGCCAGGGCGCGATAAATTTCGGATCGATGACCAACGCGCCGTCGAACTTCGGATTGCTGTATCAATTCGAAAACGCGTACGCGCAGTTTCAGGGCAACTGGAATCAGGACCTGATTCAACCGCAACAGTTCGCGCTGCAGCGGCTGCCCGATCTGACTGTGACCGGACGCCAGGAATTGTTCAACAACCTGATGTTCGCGGACTACGATGCGGAGGCGGTCAACTTCTACCGGTCCGATGGGATCGATGGCGGGCGCTTCTCCGCCAATCCCCGGATTACACTGCCGTGGCGTTTGGGCGACTACCTCAATGGTTACGGGACAGTGGGTTCGCAGGCAGTGTTATATGACACTGCTGGTAACGACATCCACATCACTCCGGTCGGAAACATTCCTCCTCCCATTGCCGCTAACTCGACTTGCCCTGGCCGTGGCGGCGTTCAGCTTGTTTTCAACAATTGTGTTTCGTTGAGCCCGTTCGGCAGCGACGGGACTAGCGCCCGAATCGTCCCCTACGCGAGCGCCGGAATGTCAACGGTCCTCGATCGCGTTTACGACGTCGAATGGAAATCGATTGAGAAGCTCAAAAATACGATCGAGCCGTTTGCCAACTATGCCTATGTGCCCCGCATCTATCAGGGCAATCAGCCGCTGTTCGATCAGACTGATCGTCTGAACTCACGCAGTCTTATTACCTACGGCTTCACCACGCGGCTGTTCGCCAAGATCAAGGAAGACCCTTCGGACGAGACGACCACCGACGCGACTCCGACCGAAGCCATATCGGCTACCGGCGATTCGAACGTCGGGCCATTCCATGAAGATCCCCTGGCGGACTCGTTGGCGCCGCGCGGTGGAACCATAACCCGGAACGGTGAGCATTCGCAGGAACTCGGCTCGTTGACGATACAGCAGGCGTATGACACGTCGCACGAAGTGACGACCTCCGGATCCAATATCTCGGACGTCGAGGGGCTGCTGAACGTCTATGCTACCCAGATTGCAACGCTGACTTCGCAGCTCGACTACAATCCGCGCGCGCACGCAGGGATCACGTTTGCCAACGCAGCGCTGGCCATCCAGTCGCCCTGGACTACAACGGGGTCGGCGATATACCTGGGAAAAGCGTTGCAGGGCTCGTTCATCGAGTTCGCGTACAATTACGCCAGCCGGAAAGCCACCGTCTTCCCCGGGACGGCTAAAAACGCCGCTCAATTCGTATCGGGACGCGCGTACACTGACATTTTCGATCGGCTCGGCGTTTATATTGCACCCAGCTACGATCTCGCGGACAACCGCATGCTGTCCACCGAATACGGCGTGCGCTTGAAATCGCCATGCGATTGTTGGGCGGCAGACCTTGGAATCACCGACTCGACGAATCCCAACGAAGTACAGATCCAGTTCCAGTTGACGCTTGGCGGTTTGGGCTCGGTGGGACGCAGTCCGTTCGGACGCAATCCATTCCAGACGCGCGGCCTGGTCGGCTCGCCGACCGGAGTGCTGCCGAACTACTGAAGTTTCAAGTGTTTGAAAGTAGAGATTCCGGCTGATCGGCGGCGCCTGATCATTCGGGCCAGCGCGGTGGTCCTCGCGATTGTCGCGGCGGTCCTGCTGGTCCAACGCCTCCACGCGATCTCGCATCGATACGATCAATTCGATTTCAGCGTCTTCTACGGCTGGTGGACCGATTATTCGAGCGGCGGCAACCCGTGGACGGATCTGCGTGGACCGATGCGCGGATGCAACTATACGCCGTTTTTCATCGGGATATTTTCTCCGCTCGCCCGACTCGATCAGAAAACCGCGTTCTGGATCTGGCAGACCGCGCAAATCGTCTACATGGTGACCGCCGTTCTATTGCTGGCGCGCGGGAACGCTTCGCCGCTCGGCGCCGTGCCGACGATCATCGTGCTTTCGCTTGTGATGCTATCGAGTCCGTTTATGGCTGCGGTGGTATGGAGCCAGATAACGCCTATGCTGCTGGCGCTGATATCCGCGGCATGGTTCTGCGCGCGGCGACAGCGCCCGGCTGCCTCTGGACTGTGGCTGGCGCTCGCTGCGCTGCTGAAACTCTATCCCGCGGCAGTGGCCGGGTACTTTTTGTTTAGCGGCCGTTGGCGTGCACTCGGCTGGACGATCGGCTTTTTCGCCGCCGGCGTACTGCTGTCGAATCCCGCCCGCTGGATCGAGCTCGTGGCTCATGGCCTGCCCATAGCGTATCGCATCACCGGCCGCCACGGACTTACTGTGCTTTCCTTCGTACGAACAAGCGTAGCGCACCTCGCTGGTACCCGGATCAACGCGGAGCCGCTCCTCGCAGTCTGGGGGTTAACCGCGCTGATAGACCTCGTGCTGCTCGCGATCGCGGCTGCCGCCACCATGACAGCCCGCGGCCGCGCCGACCTCGACGACCTTGCATTCGGACTGTGGGCCGCCCTTGCGGTGCTGATGTCCCCGCTAGCGTGGCGACAGGATTTCATTCTGCTGCTGCCCGCGTGCTTGTTCGGGCTGAGAGGCGCGTGGCAGCGTTTCCAGCCCCGCGAATCAACCCGCAACCTCGCGTTGCTAGCTGGCATCGCGACGCTTTCCTATTGCATCCTCTCTGCGCTCATCAAGGCGATGCCGGGTCCAAGTTTTCCAGCGCTGTTGGCTGCGTATCTTGGCGCCGCATTGATCTTCCGGGCGCGGATGCGCGCGGAGTCACCATGCGTCGAAGCTCGAAGCGCGCTCGCTCAGCCGTCCTAGAAGTACAGCAAGGCGATATCGGTAAGAATCCACAGCGCGACCGCGAGCATCAGCGGCCGATCGTGCATCAATGCGCGGGCGGGGTCGCCGCCCTCGTTGCGCTCATCGATCAGGTAGAGATAGCGCAGGATCCCGAATGCGACGAACGGCACTGTCAGATAGAGATGCCGGGTGCCGAGCTTCGCTTCGACTTCGGCCGACGCCGTGTAAATCATGTAGCTGACGAGCGTCGCGCCGGCGACGATCGAGATCATCTGATCGACCAGCCGGACACTATATTCCGAGAGCGCGCTGCGGTGCGCGATGGCGTCGTCGCCCAACGCGATGAGCTCGTGGCGCCTGCGCGCCAGCACCAGGAACAGGGCCAGCACGAACGTGATGAATACCAGCCACGGCGATACCTCGACGTCGATCGCGACGCCGCCGGCGAATGCGCGCAGCACGAAACCCAGCGCGACCGCGATCACGTCGATGATTACCTGGTGCTTGGCCCACAGCGAATAGACAAGTTGAAGTGCCGCGTACAGCAGCGCGATTCCCACGAACTCGCGGCCCAGCATGATGCTCAACACGATTGCAATCGCCGCGAGCGTCAGGGCGAATCGAGTCGCCGCGGCAACGGTAAGATCGCCGCGGGCCAGCGGGCGATCGCATTTCTCGGGATTCAGGCGATCGGCGTCGCGATCGGCGATGTCATTCAGAACGTAGCCGGCGCTCGAAAGCGCACAGAACGCGACGAATGCGACGACGGCCAGCACGACATCGTGCAAGACGAACAGCCGCTGCCCGAATACCAACGCCGCCAGCACCAACGCGTTTTTGATCCATTGATGGGGCCGCGCGAGGCGGAACATTAGACCGATCTGGCCGGTGCTCGGGCTGTCGTTCAACTTGATCGCCGCGTTCACTGCATTTCGTTGTATAGGTCTGCGCTTTGGCGTCGCAAGATGGACGACCCTTGACCGCGAGCAAGGTTTGCGAAGACAGTACGCTCGATGACTACTGCAACACAGGAAAAAACCGGACCGTCAGCCACGGTCGATCTCGTTGGTCTTCGGCGGTTCCTCGATGAGCGCGGCCTCGGCGACACCGGCGCGCTGCGCTCCGAAAACATCTCGTTTGGCCATTCCAACGAGGTTCACCTGGTTCATTTCGACGGTCATTCGTGGGCGCTGCGGCGTCCGCCGCGTGGGCCCTTGCTGCCGACCGCGCACGACATGATGCGCGAATATCGCGTGCTCAAGGCTCTGCAGAATACCGCCGTGCCGGTGCCGCGCGTGTACGCGGTGTGCGACGATCCGTCGTACATCGGCGCGCCGTTTTACCTGATGGAATACCTGCGCGGCGATGTGGTGCGCGCAGACAACAAGCATTTCGTGCAGACGCCCGAGCTGCGCCGGCAGGTCAGCGAGCAGATGGTCGACGTGCTCGTCGCGTTGCAGGAGGTTGATTGGCGCACGGCCGGCCTCGAGGGTTTCGGGCGGCCTGACGGCTATCTCGAACGCCAGCTCAAACGATGGACCGATCAGCTCGAGCGCACGATTCCGCACACGCGCCCGTTGCCGGTGATGGAGAAAGTGAAAGAGTGGCTCCGTGCGCGAATCCCCGAGTCACCGGCACCGACGATTGTCCATGGCGACTACAAGCTCGACAACGTGATGTTCGATCCCGCAACCGCCCGCGCGATCGCCGTGCTCGACTGGGAGATGTCCACGATTGGCGATCCGCTCGCCGATTTCGGTTGGATGCTGACCTACTGGCCCGATCCGACCGACCGCGCGTCGGGCGGCGTAATCGCTAGCATGCCAGCCGCACAAGGATGGCTGACGCGGCGCGAAATGGTCGATCGATACGAGCGGCTCACCGGCCGTGCGATGCGCGACTTCCCGTTCTACCAGGCGTTCGCACTTTTCAAACTCGCGATTATCATGGAGGGCAGCTACGCGCGATTCGTGCTCGGACAGACCGACGATCCGCTGTTCGCCATCAGCAAGGAGCGGGTTCCCGCGCTGGCAGATGCAGCATGGTCGGTGTGCAACTCGGCGCCGAGCCGCTAGCGTTTAGCGGCGCGAAAGATCGCGCGCACCCAACCGCGCGCTTCGGGATACTGTTCGACATCGAGCACGAATTCCTGCCCGCGGCCCACGGACTGCAAGCGCGTCGAGGTCTCACAGTCCGTCCAGCGAGCCGCCTTCGAATGATAGGAAAGGGCAGGGCGTCCGCATGGCGCGAACCATCGCGGCAACTGCCACACAGAACAATTCGAGTCGGGCTTCGTGAGTATCAGATCAGGTTTGATGCGGTCGAAGGTTCCGGCGCCGCTCGTGGCGAGGCCGATAGACGAAAGGCGGCGGCTCGCGAAGTAGAGCGTGTTGTTCGCGTACCGCTCAGGTGCGGCGAGATGCGGATGTCCGTCGGCCCACGGCATTTCAGTCACGAGGCCGTTGGTTGCCTGGGCCACTGTCCCTACCTGCAACCAGCCGAAGATGACGTGAAGTTTCGGCGCATCGCGGACGAATCGGAACGCGCCTGCGATTTGCTCAGCGCGCCGAAAGCATCCGAAGAACAGAAAGAGATCGCCGCATCCTATTTTGTGGCGCGCCAGATGGCTCTGTGCGGCGCCGGCCTGGCCGAAAATCGGACGCCATCCGGTAGCGCGCGCAATCGCGTTTCGGCGCAAATCTGGATCGAGATGCGCGCCGTCGCCTCGACGGACTCGGCCGCTCGTAAGGTCTTCGACAATTTGCGCGATCGCCGAGCCGTTGAACGGAGAAATTTTCTTGTATGAGGCCGGCGCTCCGGCGTCCGGGATCGGCAGTGAGCACAGTTGGCCGTTTATGATTGGGCTCGGGCATCCGCCGTGCGCCGAGTCGAATCCCTTGCGGCTGAGAATGAGCTTCATCAGCGATTTTTCTAGCCTCTCTCTATCAGGGAGAGGCCGACGCGAGACCTTGAGTGTCGGGTGAGGGTCCAAATTCCTGGTTCTTCAATTGCGTGATCCTCGCGCTGTCCGCTTCCTGCGGAAATCCGAAAACAAGAAGCGAAATCTCGGAACGCGGACCCTCACCCGCGCCGGAGGCCCGGCCTCTCCCTGATAGAGAGAGGCAGGACTCGGACCTTTCGCTACGCTCAGAATGCACACCGCGCCGCAATGCTATATTTTTCGCCGAACTCGCGACAAGGAAGATTCTGATGCCGGATTTCGATCTCCTCGCCGAACTGGCGCGCTTTATCGAACGCATCACCGCGATCGCGCGGACCGGACTTGCCTTCAAACCCGACGGCTTCGATAGCGAACGCTACGATGAGTTGCTCAAAGAGGCGGCCCGAATGCATTCCGTCGTCGCCGGCGCGAGCGACGACGATGCGGAAGCGCTGCGCCGTCAGTGGCGCGAGCAAGTGATTGCCGGCTACGAAGGATACGTCACGGCAGCGGTGGGATGCGGTGTGATCGCTTTCAACGAGCGCGACGAAATCCTGCTGATTCAGCGACCGACCGGGAAATGGTGGTATCCCACCGGCTTCTGCGACGTCGGCGTATCGCCCGCCGAGAACGTCGCGAAGGAAGCGCTCGAGGAAACCGGTCTTATCGTAAAACCTGAGCGCTTGATCGCGGTAATCGACAACAAGAAGTACGGCTCACCAGCTCGGCATATCTACTCGATGCTTTTCGATTGCCGAATTGTCGGCGGTGAGCTAAAGCCGAATCCGCTCGAGGCTCTTGCCGCCGCCTTTTTCCCGCTCGACCGCCTGCCGGAGCCGATGCACGGGGTCGATCGCAAGTGGATTGCGCTCGCGCGCGAGTTTCACTTCGCGGGCCGCGTCGCGCCGTATTTCGATCCGTTGTGAAGTTCTAGCGAGAAGTCGCTTCGCCCGGAGGAGTGGCCTGCGCCTGCATTGGCGGAGTTCCGCCGGTGCTTGCGCCAATTGAAATGATCATCATCCCCTGCTCGTAGCGCGGACCGCCGACGATCAACGTCCCGTTGTTTTTGAGCTTGAGGTCGGTGGTCATCATCGGGCGCGTGCCGTCGAACAGCACGATCTCCATCGCGATCATGTCGCCGTCGATGGCGCGCGGCTGCACGTGGAGAATCTTGCCGCCCGGCAGCGTGAACGCGATCATCTTGCCGCAATCGGTCTGTCCCTCGTTATGACCGATCAGGCTGTAAGTCGAAAAGCCGAAAAGGCCGCGCAGCTTCTGTCCCATCGGAGCCAGCCGCGGGTCAGTTCCCTCGTTGGTGTCCGCGGCCATCACCGAGTCGATATAAACGTTCACCTGCTTCGGCGCCGGCTGGGCGTAGCTGACGCCTGCCATTCCGAAGGCCGTGGTCGCGATGATGAGAAAAGTGAGGGTACCGGGACGCAGCGTCATGGCGACCTAGGGCTGATCCGGTAACCATATTACCGTAGTGTCCCGGCGCGGCTCGCTCCAGACTGCAACCGAATGGTTCTCCGACTCGAGTCGCGAGATGTCGGCATGAGAATCGTTGTCCGCCATCGTGGGCTCGTCGGCGGTCGCGTTAGCCACTTGATTCGACGCCGATGCGTCTTCGCGCACAGCCGTCGCGACCGAGGCAGCCGGCTTCGCGTTTCGATTGGCGAACTGCTCGGCATACGGCGTCATCAGAATTATCGTCATGACAGCGGCCGCCGCGATTGCTCCGCCCCACGCGAAGCCCGCGCCGACGGAGTCCAGCTGGCGCCTGAGAAAACGCTCGATTCTCGCCAGCACCGGTTGTGGCAGGCGATCGACGCGTGCGATTACCGCGTTCGAAAAGCCGGTCAACGACGGCTCGCCCGCGATCGATCTGAGGTCTCGTCCAATAGTCGAATAGTCGGCAAGGATGCTTGTGCAGGATTCGCATCGCGCCAGGTGGAAAGCGACTTCCTGCATCTCGTTCGGTTCGAGTTCCGAGTCCTCGAACGCGCCGAGCATCATGCCTATTTCACCGCATTCAGCCATAAATGTCGCTCAGTCCCCGCCCACGTCTTTCAAGATGTTACGCAGGTGCGTGCGTGCATAGTGCAACCTGCTCATTACCGTTCCTCTTGGGCACTGCAAAACGTCGCTAATTTCGTCGTACGACATTCCTTCAACTTCGCGTAGAAGTATCACTGCGCGATGTTCCGGCGTCAACTCCTCCAGCGCTTGCTTTAGACGCGCGGAGAGTTCACTGCGGCTGACTTCCTTGAACGAGTCTCCTGTGGCCGTCGGCAGCTTGCTGATTTCGGTTTCGGCATCTTCACCGTGAAGGACCACGTGGCGTCCCTCGCGGCGCCAGAAATCGATCGCGAGGTTGGCCGCGATTCGATAAAGCCAGGTTGAGAAGCTCGAGCGCGATTCGAACTTCGACAGATTTTCGTAGGCGCGAACAAATGTTTCTTGCGCCAGTTCAATCGCGTCATCCTGATTGTGCACCACGGCCAGCGCGACTCCGACCACTCTGCGCTGATACCGCTCCACCAAAACGCCGAAAGCCTCCGAATCGCCCTTGCGGGAGCGTTCGATAAGTTCGGCTTCATCACCGTCGTGGCGGCCTGGTGTTCTCAACTTGAGTAGACGCTGGGACAGGCGACTAAATTCAGCCCGGTGTTCATTCCGCGCCGCTCATCTCGGCCCAGTTTGGGCCGGATTTCAACTCCACTTTGAGCGGAATTTTGAGCTCGGCGACCCCCTCCATTTCGCGTTTTGCCAGCTCCGCCGCCTCTAGCCACTCGCCTTTCGGCGCTTCCAGCAGTAGTTCGTCATGCACTTGCAGAATCATCCGGGCGCCGAGGCCGCGCTCCTTAAGCTCCCTGTCCAGCCGTATCATAGCGAGTTTTATCAGGTCTGCCGCCGTGCCCTGGATGGGGGTGTTGATGGCGATTCGCTCTGCTTGCGCCCGCGCGCCGCCCGGCTGCGCGTTGAGCTCCGGCAGATAACGCCGGCGCCCGTACATCGTCGTTACGTAGCCAGTCGTGCGCGCCACGCGAACCGTGTCGTCGAGCCACGCACGCACTCCGGGCAGCCGCTCGAAGTAGCGCTTGATGTAGTCCGAGGCTTCCGAGAGTGCAATCCCGAGTTCGCCCGCCAGGCGCTGCGCGCCCATCCCGTAAATAATCCCGAAGTTTATCACCTTGGCCAGCCGCCGCGCCTCGGCATTGACTTTGTCCGGCGTGACTCCCAGCACCTCGGTCGCGGTGCGGATGTGGATGTCCTCGCCGGTGGTGAACGCGTCGACCAGCGTCTTGTCGCCCGATAGGTGAGCCATCACGCGCAAATCGATCTGCGAATAATCGGCGGACACGAAGACGCATCCCGGCCTCGGCACGAACGCCCGGCGAATCCGGCGCCCCTCGACGCTGCGGGTCGGGATGTTCTGCAGATTCGGGTCGCTCGAGCTGACGCGTCCGGTCGGCACCAACGCCTGATGCCAGGTCGTATGGATTCGCCCGGTGCCAGACCGGATCACCTCGGAGAGCGCGTCGGCATACGTGGATTTCAATTTCGATATCGTCCGGTACTCGATCAGCTTGCGCGGCATCGGATGCACCGCGGCGAGCTTCTCGAGCGTATCGGCGTCGGTGGAAAATCCGCTCTTGGTTTTTTTGAGGCCCTTGGCGGACAGCTTCAGGTGAGTAAACAGAACCTCGCGCAACTGGATCGGCGAGTTGAGATTGAACTCGCGGCCCGCCAGCTCGTAGCACTCGCGTTCCAGTCGATTCATCTCTTCGGCAAATTCTTTCGAGATGACCTTGAGTGCATCGCCGTCGATTCCGATGCCCGCCGTCTCCATCTCGGCCAGGATCGGAGCGATCGGCATCTCGATCTCGTTATACATCGAAGTCAGCCCGTCGGCTTCCAGACGCGCCGCCAGCGCTTCGCGAAGATTTCTCACCAGCGCCGCATTGGTGCCCGGCGGACTGCTCGCGCCAAGCGGCGCGAGGTACTCGTGATACAAATGAGTCAGCGACGGCTCGCCTTGTCCCGAATTGATCAGAAAGCCCGCGAGCATCGTATCGAACTCAACGCCCTTCAGCGCGATTCCATGCCGCGCGAACGCTTCGATCTGCTTCTTAAGATCGTGGCACGATTTGGGCGGGCTCTCGGCACTGAGGAGCGCCGTCGCGCTCGCAATTTCATCTTGCTCGACGACAATCGTCGTATCCGCGCTCGCGATCTGCAACGTTTCCTGAGCTGCCTCAGTCGCGGTGAGATCAACTGCAATACGTGGTGCGTTCGCGAGAGACTTGAGCGCCTCTGCGAGGTCTTTCCCGCTCACCGAAGCTGCCGGTTTCGCGTTTGATTCGAGGCCGGGCAGTTCCGCCTGCGACGGCGAAATCTCGCGAATGATCGAATTGAACTCCAACTCGCGCAGCAGCTCGGCCGCCAACTCCTCATCGACTCCCTGCCACGCGAATTCGTCGGGCTCGACTTTCAGCGGCATATCGGTCTCGATGCGGACCAGTTTCCGCGCGAGATCCACCGCCGCGCGATGCTCGGCGAGCAGCCCGCCCACTTTCTTCGCGCCGCGGATCCCCGACTCCTCGATCCGATCGAGGCTCTCATAGAGTTGCTTGATCCCGCCGAATTTCTGAATCAACGCCGACGCAGTCTTCTCGCCGACCCCGGGCACGCCCTTGATATTGTCGATGGTGTCGCCCGTCAGCGCCTGGATATCTACCAGCGCCGACGGCTCGACGCCGAAGCGCTCCCGCACCTCGCGCGCCCCGATTCGCCGATCGCGCATCGTGTCCCACAGCGTCACGTGCGGGCCGACCAACTGCATGAAGTCCTTGTCCGCGGTGATAAGAGTGACGACGAAGTCCTCTTTCGCCGCGCGCTTGGCGAGCGTGCCGATCACGTCGTCTGCCTCGAAGCCTTCGATCATCAGCGACTTGATGCGAAATGCGTCCACTGCGCGATGGATATACGGAATCTGCACGATCAGGTCGTTGGGCGCCTCGCTGCGGTTCGCCTTGTAGTCGGCGAACAGGTCGTCGCGGAAAGTTCTCTTCGGCGAATCGAAGACGATCGCGATATGCGACGGGCGTACGTCCTTGAGCAGCTTCAGCAGCATCCGGATGAAACCGTAAACCGCCTGGGTCGGCAGCCCGCGCGAGGTATTCATCGGCGGCAGAGCATGGAACGCTCGGAAGATGTATCCGGAGCCGTCGACCAGGATCAGTTGCTTGCGTTCTGCGGCCATCAGTCGAAACTATCCGATACAGTTCTCAAAGCAAAAGCACCGCGAAAGCAAATCAAAATGTTGCTCGACCCGGAATCGTCGTATTGACAGTATCGCGTGGCGTGTTTAATTAGTCGGTTGCTTTTTAGTTGATCGAATTGCAGTGTAGGTTGCTTCGTCAATTTAATGGACCGGCGACGGCATCTCGATGGCTCTGGAATCGGACGACCTGAATGATTGAGGTTAAAAACTTAACTAAAGCCTACGGCAACTTTGTCGCGGTTAAAGACGTATCGTTCAAGGCCGAGAATGGTTCCATCCTCGGCCTTCTCGGCCCCAACGGCGCGGGCAAGACTACGACCATGCGCATCATCACGGGTTACATGCCGGCGACCGCGGGCACCGTGCTGATCGATGGGCTCGATATTTTCTCGCAATCGCTCGAGGCGCGCCGCAAAATCGGCTACCTGCCGGAAAATCCGCCGCTCTATCCCGACATGCGCGTCGAGGCGTATCTCAGGTTCGTCGCAAAACTCCGCGACCTCCCGCGCGCGAAGATCGAGCCGGCGCTCGAGCACGTGCTCGAAGTTTGTGGGCTGACCGACATGTCGCACCGGATTTGCGGCCAGCTCTCCAAGGGCTATCGGCAACGCGTCGGCCTCGCGCAGGCGCTGATTCACGATCCGCCGGTGTTGGTCCTCGACGAGCCGACCATCGGTCTCGACCCGCGCCAGATTCACGAAATTCGCGGGCTGATTCACAATCTCTCGGGCAACCGGACGGTCGTGCTCTCGACGCACATCCTGCCCGAGGTCTCGCAGATCTGCGACAAGGTCGTCATCATCGCCGACGGCCGCGTGGTGCTCCAGGAATACCTGAAGCAGCTGCCGGCCGGGACTTCGCTCGAAGAGATTTTTCTGACCGCCATCACCAAGGAGCATCATGAGGACGGCGCGACTGCCGAGGAAAAGCTGGAGGAGGTTGGAGCGGGGCATACCTAGGCGACCCGTGCCGCTCGAATGAAAAATTCGCTCACAATCGCGGGCAAGGAGCTCGCGGGCTATTTCCTGCAGCCGGTCGCTTACGTCGTGATGACGGTGTTCCTGCTGCTGGGCGGCTTCTTCTTCTTCGCGCTGCTGCGTTACTTCGAAGTGACGCTGACAGCTTACTCGGCAATGCAAAATCCCGAGGTGTTGCAGAAACTCAATCTCAATGAGCGCGTGATCGAGCCGATGCTGCATAATCTCGCGATCGTGCTCGTCATCCTGGTGCCGGCGATCACGATGCGGAGCTTCGCCGAGGAGAAGCGCACCGGCACCTACGAGCTGTTGCTGACCGCACCGATCCGCACCGGGGAAATCGTCGCCGGAAAATTCATCGCGGCGGCGACGTTCATGCTGATCATGATCGGGCTGGCCGGGATGTTCCCGCTGATTCTCGTAGCGTTCGGCAATCCGGAAATTGGCGTGATGTTCTCCGGCTACCTCGGGCTCGCGTTCCTCGCGATCTCGTTCGTTTCGATCGGCCTGTTCACCAGTTCGCTGACGCAGAATCAGATCATCGCGGCGATCAGTTGCTTCGGCCTGCTGCTGTTGCTGTTCGTGATTTCGTGGCCGGCGCAGGCCGGCGGGTCGTCGATTGCCGACTTGCTGCGCTATCTCTCGCTGCCGGATCATTTCGCGCAGATGGTCACCGGGATCATCGATACGCGCGACATCGTTTACTTCCTGAGTCTCATCTTCGTGGCGCTGTTCTTGACCCAACGCTCGGTCGAGTCGGCGCGCTGGCGATAGGGTAGAGGGGGCGGATGCGGCGATCGGCGGCACTTTACGGAATTCTCGGCCTGGTTCTGCTCACGTTCGGGCTGGTCGACTATTTCATCTCGAGCGGCTTTCGGCTGTTCGTGTGGGTCAACCTGGCCGGCGGCATCTTCGCGATCGTCCTGTGGATCACGTCGAGCCGCTCCGAGCTTTCATCGATCACGACCGGACGCTCGGCCCGTTACGGCGCCAACGCCGCCATCTATTCGATCGCGTTTATCGGGCTGCTGGTCGCGATTAACTATATTTCATCGATTCATCATACGCGGCTCGATCTGACCGCCGAGAAGGTTTACAGCCTTTCGAGCCAATCGATAAACGTCGTCAAAGGATTGCAGAAGCCGCTCAAGCTCTACGGCTTCTTCCAGGGTGGCGAGAATCCCGC
>NZ_DATDGQ010000252.1:0-16992 GCF_036522015.1 Binatus sp. (SeqCode) | reverse complement strand
GCTGAGCACGTCGTCAACTCGCGCGAGATTTTCCTTGACGCGCTCGAGCTTGCGCTCGCTCATCTCGCGCCGCCCCTTGAACAACGACAGGCCCGCAGCTTCCTCGACCAGCGTGCGCAGTTCGTGCGGCTTGGCCTGGATAATTTCCTCGATTCGGCCCTGCTCGACCAGCGAGTAGCCACGGCTGTGAATCTGCGCGGCCATGAAAAATTCGGTGATGTCTTTAAGGCGGCAGGGAATCTTGTTGAGCAGATATTCCGACTCGCCCGAGCGATACGCACGCCGCGTCACCGCGACTTCGCTGAGCGCGGAGTATGGCTCTGGAAGCTGGCTGCCGTCTTCGGCCTCAAGCACCAGCGAAACCTCGGCCATCCCGGCCGCGGGATTCGACTCGTTGCCGGCGTAGATAAGATCTTCGACGATCTTGCCGCGCAGACGGGTCGGGGCCTGCTCGCCAAGCACCCACCGAATCGCGTCGACGACGTTCGATTTACCGCATCCGTTGGGACCGACCACCGCGGTCATCCCCGGCGCGAAACTAATCGTCGTTGAATCGAGAAAACTCTTGAAGCCTAGTAATTCAAGGCTCTTAAGACGCATGCTGTCTCCGCCTCCACCACATCCACCACTGCCAAGGAAGTTTATCCTAAACCACCCTCAGAGGGTCAAGAGGATACCCAACATATCGTGGGTTGAGGGAGTGGTATCTACAGCTTGTTGTGGATGGGGGAAGGGTAAATCACTTTATTTTAATGCGGAACCCACCGTGGGTTCCGCACCTCCTTGGGCAGAGGTGACCCCTGCACCCAGTGAGAAGGAAATCGCGAAATGTCGAGGACGACGTTTCGCTCCCAGGTTTGGGGTTGAGGAGAGGAGACCGAGCTAGTCCTGTATCAGCTCGGTGTTCCAGTAGGCGCTGTCGACCTGCGACAGATACGGCATCCATTCGCGGTAGCGGCGCAGGCTGAACATCTCGGAGGAGAACGGGGTCCATTCGGGGCGGCGCGGACGGCGGAACAGATGCATCCCGGCTTCGTCGGGCGTACGGCCACCCTTGCGGCGATTGCAATGATGGCACGAGCACACAATGTTCTCCCACGTCGACATCCCGCCACGTGAGCGCGGGATTACGTGGTCGAGATTCAGCTCGGTGCGGGGCAATTTCTTGTGGCAGTACTGACAGGTGTTGCCGTCGCGGGCGAAGATGTTGAAGCGCGAGAATCGCACGTGGCGCTTGGGCACACGCTCGTACGCCGTCAGCAGCAGGACGCGCGGCACGCGGATGAAGCCGTTCACGATTCCCAACCGCTCGTGCTGAACTTCAATCGACAAATCGCGCCAACTATCGAAGTCGAAGGTGTGATACTGCTCATCGACCGCCTTGGCGACGCCCTGATAAAGCAGCGCAAACGCGCGTTTGACCGACGTAACGTGAACGGGGAGGTAAGAGCGATTGAGAACGAGGACCTTGCTGTTGAGCAGGCCCGCTCCCGGAAGACTGGGCGCAACCATGTCAGCCGCAGCAGACATCCCCATGACGAGTATCGGCCCACGGATAGCATGTCAAGATAGGTGAGGATTAAAAGCCCGTTATCGATACACTTAGCACACTTGCTTGCGGAGGTCGGGCGTGCCTCGTATGATCCTGCACAAGTTGTCGAGGCAAAGGGTAAAACGATGTCCCACCGGATGGTGGTATTCTTCGAATAGCTCGCGACACCCGCGCGACGACTCCCGGCGCATCATCCTTGTCCTCGAAATCATGTCGGATTTGGCGGAATAGAGAGTCCATTTGTGAAACGAGAAATCGCAATTAACGCGTCCGCGCTCGAAGTGCGGGTCGCGCTGCTCGAAGATAACGAGCTCGCCGAATTTTACCTCGAGCGAAATCGCCAGGTAGGGCTCGCAGGTAACATCTATAAGGGCAAGGTCACGCGCGTGCTGCCCGGGATGCAGGCGGCGTTCGTGGATATCGGGCTGGAGAAGGCCGGCTTCCTGCACGTCTCGGATTTTCACGACGGAGTCTCCGCGCTCAACACGGTGGCGGAAGTGCTCGGCGAAGAAGACGTCGAAACCGAGCCGATTGGCGACAACGAGTTTGGCGAAGCGGAGTCGAGCATCAGTGAGGAAGCGGCCGACAACGTTAATGGCGGCGGCGAAGGAAGCGAGCCGCGACCCTCGCGCGGACGTCGTCGCGGTCGCGGAGGCCGCGGGCGGAGCCAGGCGCCGCAGCGCTCGCGGCTGCCGATCGAGCAGCAACTGCGCCGCGGCCAGGACATCATCGTTCAGATCGCCAAGGAGCCGATGGGCACCAAGGGCGCGCGGCTGACGTCGTCGATTTCGCTGCCGGGACGCCATCTGGTCTTCACGCCGACCAGCAATCACATTGGCGTGTCGCGGCGAATCGCAAGCGCCGAGGAACGCGCGCGGCTGCGGCAAGACGTCGGAGAGCTCAGGCCGCCGCAGGGCGGATTTATCGTGCGCACGGCGTGCGAGGGCGTGAGCCGTCGGGAGATCCAGCGCGACGTCGCGTTTCTGACCAAGTTGTGGAGCTCGATCCTGCGCAAGAACGAGAGCATGCCGCCGGCGTCGATCCTGTACAGCGATCTCGACGTGGCGCTGCGGGTCGTGCGCGATATGTTTTCCAGCGAAGTGGACCGGCTATGGTGCGACGATCCGACGACCTACAGCCGAGTCGTGCAATTCGTGCAGAACTATATGCCGCGGCTGCGTGCGCGCGTGGCGCTGCATGACGGTCCGCAGCCGTTGTTCGATCGCTTCAATATCGAGCCGCAAATCGAGCGCGCGCTCGATCGCAAGGTGTGGCTCAAGTCGGGCGGCTACCTGATTTTCGATCAGGCTGAGGCTCTCACCGCGATCGACGTGAACACCGGACGCTTCGTCGGCAAGCGCAGCCAGGACGACACCATCTTCAAGACCAACCTCGAAGCGGTCGAGGAAGTGGTGAAGCAGCTGCGGCTGCGCAACATCGGCGGCATCATCATCGTTGATTTTATCGACATGGCGCGCGAGGGCGATCGCAAGAAAGTCAGCGACGCGCTGGCGACCGCGCTCAAGCGCGACAAGGCGCGGACTTCGGCGCTTAAGATTTCCGAATTGGGGCTGGTGCAGATGACGCGCAAGCGCACCCGCGAGAGCCTGGAGAAATTGCTGACCGACAACTGTCCTCGATGCGAAGGGCGGCGCGTCGTCAAGTCGGTACCGACGCTCGCCGCCGAAGTGCTGCGCGGGATTCATCGCGAGGCGGTTTCCAAGTCAGCGGGCGACATGCTGATCGTCAAGCTGAATCCCGAAGTCGCGCGCTACTTGTACGACCACGGCGCAAAGGACCTCGAGACGCTCGAGCAGCGGCTCTCGACCAAGATAGTGCTGCGCTCGAACGACGGTCTCGAGCTCGGAGCATTCGAACTCGCCCGCGCCCCCGCCGCCGCCTAGTCCCATTTTCCGAAAAGACCTACGCTAAAAGAGCAGGCCGCGCTGCGCCTCTCCGTTGCCGAATAGTCAATTCGGTGACTGAGAAGCCGGGAAATTCATCGCGAGTAACTATCCGCTAATCCCACATGAGAATTATCAGCAATTGGAAAATCAACCTGGGCGGAGCGCTGATGCTGACAAGCCTGCTGCTTGCAGCTTCATGTGCGACTCATCAGGAAACGCAGCCCGCACCTGCAGTCGCGCCACCACCTGTCGCAATGCCTGCGCCGGTTGCGCCGCCACCTCGGCAATCGCGCGCGAGGCCGTCGGCAGCAGTCAGGGCTTCTTTCCAGGACGACAAGATGGCTGGACAACTGACGGCCAGCGGGGAGCCGTACGATCCTGACGATTTTACGGCGGCATCGAAAACTTTCCCGATTGGATCCACGGTGCTGGTAACCAATCCCAAGACGGGCAAATCAGTAAAGGTGCGAATCAACGATCGCGGACCGCACGTTCGCGGCCGAAGCCTGGATCTCTCCAGACGCGCGGCGGAGGAACTCGGCATCACCGACAATGGAGTTGCGCGGCTCAAGGTCCAGCGCGTCGATTCCAGGCCGGCGAGGAGCAAATCCACGGTTGCGCCTGAGGAGTCGGTGTCGGCATCGGTGCGCTAATCCTGCGTGGCCGCTGGTTGCATGCGCAAGTCCTACAAGACAGAGCAGCTCATGGAAGAAATTTCAAAACCGATCGATCATTCGAGCGGCAAGGCCGTCCCCAAAATCATTCGCTGAAAGACCACGCCGAACGGCGGAAATCATCACGGCTTGAGCGACCAGGGTACCGGTTTCTTGTCGAAGAAGGACTCGAGGCCCGAGCGAGTTTCGTCGGTGATGTGCGGCGCCGCGGTGTATTCGGTCATGCTCATCGCGATCGCCTGGCCGGAGAATTTGCACATAAGTGATTTGGTGACGGCTTCTGCTTTCGGCGCGTTCATCGAGATCGCATCCGCCCACGCAAGCGCCGTCTCCATCAGCTTGTCCTGTGGTACGACCTTGTTGATCAGTCCGAGTGCCCTCGCCTGCTCGGCGGTCACCAGTTCTCCCGTGAGCAGCAGATATCCCGCGACGCGTTCGCCCACCAATCGCATAAGGTGGAGGATTACCATTCCCGCCTGGATGCCGTGCTTCATTTCGGTGTAACCGATTCGCGCGCCGTCGACGGCGACGGCCAAATCGCAGGCACTCAGGAAGCCGGCGCCGTTGCCGACCGCAACTCCGTTGACGGCGGCGATCGACGGCTTGCCGAGGCGATAGACGCGCTCGATCAAGGCCTCGCCGCGCAGCGCCCCGTCCCAGACCGCGCCCGATTCATCGACGCGTAGCTGGTCGAGCATGCCCCGCAATTCGCCAAGATCCATGCCGGCGGAAAATGCCGAACCGGTGCCGGTGAAGACCAGAGCGCGTACGCTGCGATCCGCTTCGGCACGCGCAATCGCAGCCATAAGTGCGTCGATCATCGCGGCGCTGAGCGCGTTGCGATGGTCAGGGTTGTTGAGCGTGATTATCGCAGCCGGGTATCGAGTTTCGTACAAAACGATTTGATCAACCATCTTGAATATCCGCTTTGGGTTTCAGTTTGGGTCGGCGACTGAGGTGGCAGCGGCGATTTGGGCGGCAGCGCGAATCTGGCCGAAGTGGATCGAGCCCAAATCGAATTCCTCGAGTGCTTTGATCATGCTGTTCAGCGCCGCCTTACAGGTTGGAAGATTTTTTCGCGCGCGCGTTAGCGGGTTTGATCGCGCGATGATGAAATTCTTCAGATAGGGATGCATCAGGCCGCGCTTCTTGCCAGCGGCCACCAGCGCGACCGCCAGATCGTCGGCACGCTCGACCTGCGCCGCGCGCTCCTCGCGATCTTCGATTGCGTCCTTGAGCGGCTTGGCCAGGAAAGTGTCCACCCGGCTGAGCAGTGGCGCGTAAACGCCGCCGGAAAACCTGGATTTCTTTTCGTAGACCAGTCCGAGCGTGATGTAATGCGCGCGCTCGAACTCGAAGGCGAAGTCCTTCTCGGCGGACTTGGGACGATCCTCGAGACGCGCGCGATACATCCGGATGACCTCGAGCGCCTTGTCGCGGAGGTTGTGCGCCTTCTCGGTGTTGAGCGCGAGAATCTGAAAAGCGACCTCGGGATCCGGTATCACGATTGCGGGAATCATCCTGGCGCCGGACTTCAATGCAGCTGCGCGCCGATGATTGCCGTTGGGAGTCCAGTAGGTGCCGGCACTGTACACGGCGACGATCGGCTCGGTGAAACGATCGAGCTTCTTCATCACTTCAATCATGCGCTTGAGATGGGCCGGCGAGAGATCGCGCTGATACGGCGTCGCCTCGACCTTCGCCAGCGGAAGGATCGCGAACAGCTGCCAGTTGTTGCCGACCGGCTCTTGATATGCGGCGAGCGCGGCACCGCCGTCAGCCTCGATCGCCGCTGCCAGCTCGGTCACGGCGGCCGGAAGTTTTGCGCCACGCGGAGAAGTCGCTAGTTCAACCATGCTCAAGCTTGTAGTTGATGGACAGCCTCGCGGACAACCGGAGTCTAATGCGGCGGCGCGGCTTCACTTACCGCGACGATATGAAAGCGCACCGTCGCTTCGTCACCGGCCAGGAGCGTATGGAACCAGATGGTGGGAACCTTGACGCCGAAATCTTCGTAGTTGAATTTTACTTCGCCGTCGCCCGTAAAGACGCCGTCAGCGCCGAGCGTCGCATGCACCGACATGGTCATGGCGTGCGCTTCGCCGTGCAGGGTGAGGAATCCGTTGACTATCGCGGTGCCTTCGTTAGGCCCGGTCATCACGACGCCGACGACGGTGTTGCTTTCGAATCCGATGGTGGAGAACTTGTCCGCCTCGAGCGACTTTTCGGTGACGTAACGATCGCGCGACGGGTTGTCGCTGCTGTAGCTGCCCGCGTCGAGCAGGATTCTCACCTTGGCGGTGCGCGGGACGTTAACCGGATCGACGCTCACCGCCCCGTCGATAATCCGGAAGGTCCCGGTGGCAGTGCCGCGGATCCATGCGGCCGGTTCCGCGACGGCCACGCTGACCGTGCTGCGATCTACGTCGACCTTGAATCGCATCACTGCCGCGCCGGCAGTGCGCGGCGCGACAATAAGCAGGGCGAATACGCCGGCCAGCGCAATCAGCGCGCTGGTCAGGACGCCGCCGCGAAATCTATTTGCGGATTTTTTCAATTGGCAAAATTCCCCTTTCATGCGATCAGCCGAAGCGGCGGCGCGCGATTGCGACGCCGACCACAGTGTAGATGATTCCGAAGCCGAAATTTACAGCGGCCGGGATCACTGCGCTCGACGCGACGAGGTTGCGGATCATCAAATCGTTAAAGGCACGCATCGCCCACGTGGTCGGCAGCGCGAGCGCCACATGCTGCATCCAGACCGGCTCGAAATCTATCGGCCACCAACAGCCGCCGATCGCCGCCATCGTCATGATCACAATTGCACCAACGGGCAAAACCGCGTCGCGCGTTCTGCCCACTCCGGCAACGATCAAGCCGAAGGCCGCGCCCGCGAAGGCGATCGCCGCGGCCGGCATTATCAATGCAACCGGATTGCGGCCGAGCGAAATTCCGAACAACACGTATCCCGCCGCGAACAGCACCGCCATCTGGATGAAGCCGACGACGAAGCGCGCGAGCAATTTGCCGGTGAGCGTGGCCCACAGCGGCGCCGACGCGGAGCGCAGGCGTTCGAGCGTGCCCCAGTCGTGCTCGTCGATCAGCGCGAGCGACACGCCCATCAGCATGCCGATCAAAAGAAAGGTCACGGCAAACCCGGGCACCTGGAGATCGAACGCGTTGAACCCGGCGAACTGGCCGATTTCCTTGCCGGTCGAATCGACCTCGGTGATTCCGAGCGAGCCGGGAATCGAGAGACTCGGATCGATCACCGGCATCTCGGGAATGTTGAGGAGCGGAACTTTTGGCGCTGGCGGCAGCGCTGGAAGATTGAGAGCGATCGGCGGAATCGTGAGCGCGCTTTCGAGACGAGTCCGCGCGTCACGCAGCTCCGCGACCGGTTCCAGCTTGATTCCGCCCAGATTCAAATCGGCCGGCGGCGACGGGATAGCCGGTGGCGGCGGAATGTCTGCGGCGTGGCTGCCGGCGAGCTGCTGTAGTTGACCGAACCAGTTCTCGAACTGGCCGTGCGCAATTTCGAGGCGGCCGAGATAGTCCTTGAGCTCGTCGAGTTTCGCCTGCTGCGCGGCCGTGTCGGCATCGAGCTTGCGCTGGATACGATCCATCTCGCTATCGAGCGCAAGTTTTGTTCGATCGCGCGCGGCGGTCAAAGCAGTCTCGATGTGCGCGCGAATCTTCGGCTCGATCGCCGCGCGCGACGCCTCGGCCTGAGTGGCGAGCCGGGCAGCGTCCGCGCGGGCTTGCTGGGCGGACTGGCGGGCTTGGTCGAGCTTGCGGGTAAAGCTTCGCGTCTGCTCTGCGGTTTGACTTCGCGCCTGGCTTGCGGCGCCGGCGGTGATTTTACTGCACAACTCCGAAAGCGCGAGTTCGACCTTGATGGTCTGCAGGTACTTGACGGGATCGGTGTAGAGAATGAGCCGCGCGCCGCGGCCGTGTTCGATCGCATCGGTGGTTCCGGCCGGAATGACTATTCCAACCACCGCCAATTTTCGCTCGCGGACAGTCTGTTCGGCGTCGCGGCGGCTCGAAGACTCGATGATGGCCAGGTCCGGCTGCTGCGCGAGCGCGTCGAAAATCGCGCGGGCGATGGCGCCGTGGTCTTCGTCGAAGACGGCTATCGAATATTCGCCGCGCGGAACGGTTCGGCCGCCGTAAATTTTTGCCAGCGAGAATCCAGCGGCAGCGATGACGGCGATTGGCGCGACCAGCAGCATGAACAAACCGACGCGGTCGCGCCGGATGAGCAGAAATTCCTTGCCGATCGTCAGCCACACCGCGCGCAGCATCATCGCCTCGGGAAAGACACCAGGTTCATGGCGCGTCGCGCAGCGCGTGACCGGTGAGTTTCAGAAACGCGTCTTGAAGATTGGGGCGATGAACGTGGAATTCGATCACTTCGTCGCCAACCTCGCCGGCGCGCTTGATTACGTCGGGCACCTGGTCAAGCGCGTGCAAGGTGGCCGCAGCCGCGAATCCGTCGACGACTTCCCACGGCAGTTCGCCGACGCCCGCGATCCCCTTCGACCATCCCGGCGGCAGCGCTTTTTTGGTCATGATTTCAATTCGCGGCTCGGTACCGGCGAGCGCAATCAGTTCGCGGTCGGTACCCTGGGCAACCGTGTTTCCGTGATCGATCAGCACGATTCGATCGCAGAGCCGTTCGGCTTCTTCCATGTAGTGCGTGCTGTAAAGGATCGCACCGCCCGCTTGCGCGGCTGCCTCGACGACCGCGAAGATCCGCCCGCGCGATTGCGGATCGACACCGACGGTCGGCTCGTCGAGCATGATCGCCGCCGGAAAATGCATCATGCCGCACGCGATGTTGAGCCGGCGCATCATGCCCCCGGAAAATTCGTTGACCGCGTCGTCCGCACGATCATCGAGGCCGACTTCGACCAGCAATGTGCGCGCGTGGCGCAAAGCGTCGCTCGACGCCATCCCCTGGATTCGCCCCCAGAACAGAAGATTCTCCAGTGCGGTGAGCGTCGGATACAACGCCAGCGATTGCGGCACCAGCCCGAGGCTCCTGCGCGCGACGCGCGGATCGGCGGCGAGATCGTGCGTTGCGATCAAGGCGCGGCCGGAGTCAGGAGCAATCACCCCCGACAGAATCGAGAGGGTGGTCGTTTTGCCGGCGCCATTGGGACCGAGCAGCCCGACGATCTCGCCGGCGTTGACGGTGAATGACACGCCGTCGAGCGCAACGCGGTCGCCGTAGCGCTTGCGGAGATCTTCCGCGCGGATCATTGGCCCCGAGTTCATCGATAGTGAACCACGGTGGCGCGCGATTTCAGGCCGGCGTTCAGCGGTAACTCACCATTTCGAGCAGGTTGCCATCGGGATCGAGGAAGTAGATGCAATCGTGATCACCCCAATCGATCGCCGCGGCGCTCTCGACGCCGGCCGCCGCGAGGCGTTCGCGCGCAACGACGAAATCGCTCGCCTGCACCTTGAACGCATGATGGCCGTGGCCGAGCGGGTGTGCGATGAGCGCCCGCCGCGCGGCGTCATCAAGCGGGGCGCGCGGCACCTCGAAGAGCGCAAGGTTCTGGCCCCCGCAATCGAGCAGAACCTGGTCGCCGAAACGGTTGACGACCTCGAGGCCGAGGACGGCGGTATAGAAACGCTCCGCGCGCGCGAGGTCAGCGACCTCGATACCGAAATGATCCAGCCGCTCGAGTTTCATCGCGGGCACCGGATCAGATTATCCACGAGCGTCAATGATTAGGAAGATGCGGCCACCGAGTGACCCTCGACCTCGAGCAGCTTGGACGCTACTACACGGTCCTTCTCGCGACGGATGAAAGCGGGATCGAAAGTTACGATCAGCACGGGCAGAATGGTCATCGCACCAAGCATCGAAACGAACATCCAGACCGCCAGCAGCATGCCCATCTCGGCGTCGAAGCGGATGCTCGACCAGTACCAGAACAGAACTGACGCGACCAGCGTCAGCGCGGTAAAGGCGACCGCCTTCCCCGAGGTGACCAGGGAGGTGTAGGTACTGAGCTTGAGGTCCTTGCCCTGCGCAAGTTCCTCGATAATCCGGCTTACTATATAAATAGAATAGTCAATCCCGAATCCGACACCGACAGTAACTACCGGCAGAGTATTGATGTTGATACCGATATCATGAGCGCCCATATAGGCATTGATCGCGGCATTGGCTAATGCCAGCGGGAACAGCAAATAGATACCCGCCATCAATGAACGATAGGTAGCCAGTAGTATTATATAGATAGTGGCGAACGCGAGTACGTTGAGCAGAAGGTCGTTGTTGATGATTTCCTGGTTGGCGGCGGCCAGCTCGCCGATGATTCCCGCGGCGAGCGAAAACGTCACCCCGGGCACCTGGTGCTGTGGCTCAGCGAAAAATCGCTGCGTGCGCAGCACGACTCGCTGGACGTTTTCGCCCTCGCGATCCTTGGTGTACACCGTCATCTGGGTGGCGTCGCGCCGAGGCGTGATAATGTACGCCGTCGAGAGCGGTGACGCTCCCGCCAGCAATCCGCCGAGCAACTGTCCGGTGCCGCGCGCGGTGGTCGGCAGCACGTTCCACTTCGGGTAGAATTCTTTCAGCGCGGAGCCGCCGTTCGAAAGCAAATCGGCGACCGAGAATGTACGCCCGACCGCGGGGTCGCGTTCCATGTAACGTTCGTACTCGTCCATGACGTGGTACAGCTTGGGATCATCCAGCGAGTTGCGCCTGGCCAGCTCAGCGACGACGACGAACTGTTCGATCGCGCCGAACTCGCCCTGGATCGCGGCCATCGAACGGTTGTACGGCGAGGTGGGCCACAGGATCGGCGATTCAGACGACGGGTCGCCGACTTTGAGACCGGTCCAGAAGAACGCGCACAGCGCGATCACCGCGATCGTCCCCGCGAACGTCACGATGCGCCCCGTCCGCTCCAGCATCGGCCTGGCGATCGACTGCAACATCCGTTTGAAGATGCCGTTCTCGCGTTTTTCGATCACGCCGATGTGCGGCGGGTCGAGATAGTAATACACGATCGGATTGAGTATCAGCTCGCTCACGATGATCGCGGCGATCCAGAAGCTGGCCGTGACCGCCAGTCTTTGCAGAAACAGCACCGGCACCAGCAGGATGACGAGTACCCCGAACGCGTCGGCCAGGATTCCCGACAGCGACGGAACGAACAACTCGGCGAACGACGACAGGATAGCCTTTTGCTTGTCGCGCAGCCGGTAGAATTCCTCGTAATACCGATCGTGCATTTGCACCGAATGGCTGACGGCGCGCGCGGTTATCAGAAACGGAATGACGAGCACGAGCGGGTCGAGTCCGTAACCCAGCAGCCGGATGAAGCCGAGGCCCCAGATGGCACAGATGACGCCGGAGATCGTCGGCCGCAGCGCACCGCGCCAGTCGTGAAAATAAAGGTAGAGCAGGATCCAGACCGCGAGCACTGTGGCGACGAAGATCCAGAGAAATTCCGGCGTGTAGTGATACACCCAGCCGTAGAGGATCGGCTGTCCGCCGTAGTAGATATGCACCGTATCGTCGCGCTCAGGCAGGACGACGATCTTGCGAATCTCGTCGAAGATGCGCTTGTAGTCGAGCCGCGATTCCAGGAAGCTGCCCGTGATCACTGCTGCTTTGTCGTCGAGCGAGACGAACTGGCCAAAGACCACGCCCGGGTTTTTGTGGACGTTGCTCTCGAGCTCGTTAAGGTCGGACTGGGTCTTGGGAATGTTGCCGTTGGGCAGTACGGGCGTATTGAGAATGACGCCGGCGGCCAGCGGGCGGAAATAACTGGCGGTCGAGAGCGAGCGCACCGATCCGTGCTGAATCCCGTAAACGAGATCCATGTTATTCGTCATGTTGACGATCTTCTTGATGATCTTGGCGTCGTAGATCGTCCCCTCTCTCGCCTCGATCATGATCGTTACGTTGTTGACGCTGCCGAAGTACTGGTCGTATTTGTGCGCGATCTGGATGAACGGATGATTCTGCGGGAGCAGGTCGCCGAAGCTCGTGACGAGCTGGGTCTGCGCCGCGAAGTAGCCGAAAAATGCGGTCAGCACGCCGACGACTGCCAACACCACGAAGCGCCAGCGCAGAATCCATTCACCAAAACGGTACCAGGTCATTGCTTTCTCCGAATTCCCTGTGTTCGCGCGTTCGCGCTCAACCCTGACAGAAACGCCACGTCTTGCCGCCGTCCTCGGTGTAAAGGATCGTGCCGTAGCCGACGATCCATCCGTGCTGCGCGTCGAAGAACCGCGCCTGGCTGAGTGGGAACGGTATCGCGGGCACCGACGGATCGTGCGCCCACGCGCCGTTGGGCTGAAGGCGCAGCACCGTGCCCGTCAATCCGGTGGTGATTCCCTGGTCGCCCGCGAACAGATCGATCGAGAACAGCGGGTCGCGCGCCGGAATTTGCAGCGCGCCCGGCACCAGCGTGTCAGGCGGCCCGCCCGGCTTGTCCGCCTGATGCGCAAAGCGCCAGCTCTTGCCGCCGTCGTCAGTCTGTATCACCCACCCTTCGAGCCCACAGGCCGCGCCATGTTTCTGATCGCGGAACGAGACGCTGAAGAAGGTCGGCAGCAGAAAATCGGTGAAGCGCGCATCGTCGTTGGGTCCTGGAGGATATTTGTATTGCGGCACCAGTATTTGCTGCTGTTCCTGCCAGCTCTTGCCGCTATTTTCGGTCGCCCAGATTCGCCCCAGTTCGCCGACCACCCATCCGTGATCGACGTCGGTGAAACTCGCGCTGTAAAGCACCGGCTCTTCGTACATCAGCGCGTAATCAGCAATCTCCTGCGGAAAGATATGTTGTAACTGGCGCTTGACGAAACTCTCGCCGCCGTTGGTCGTACTCTCCACGAGCGCGCGGTCGCCGACCAGGAAGCCGTGATTTGTGTCGGGGAACGACAATCCGAAAATAAATAGATGCGTGCGCGAGTCGAGCCGCTTCCAGGTCTTGCCGCCGTCGCGCGTGCGCATCACAAGGCCGTCCTGCCCGCACAGGTAGCCGTTCTGATCGTCGGTCATCTGGATTCCGAAGACGCCGAGCTCGGTGCCGATGTCGATTCGCCTGAAGGTGCGGCCGCCGTCCTCGGTCAGCAGCACCTTGCCCCGATCGCCGACCACAAACGCGCGCGTCGGACTGGTCGGCCACACGTCAAAAAATTTATCAGTGAGCGTGATATTGCGCAGAGGCAGCGGCGGCATCGCAACTTCGCGATGACACGCGGCGGTCGCGAGTGCGATTAGAACAAAGAGCGTCTTGACTAAGCTGTATGCGCGGAGTTTTCGCTCCATTCGGCCGATCCCATCGAAAAATTTGCTCCATACTCAAGCAAACCCGGCAGTTTAGCAAGCCGTATTTTTTGCGCGAAAAATTGGGCTGAAGATTCGCATTGCTCCGATTCTGTGAGCTGGCCAGCGCCGGCGGGTGGTTCCTTTCGCTTTCTATGATGGTTTGTTAGACCGCTAGACGAAGCGCGCGATTTGAGAGCAACGCCAACCCGACTCAAGTGGATCACGATGAAAGCCCCTGCGACGTATATTCAAAACGATCTGAGTTCCACCGGCGCTCGAATGGCGATTTTCTGGGGGCCGGGGGTGCTTCTGTTGATCCTGACCGGAGGCTTCGGCTGGCGGGAACGCACTGTCGCCTGGACTGCCGGTCTCATCTGGCTCGCAGTCATGTGCTTCTGGAACAGCGCTCGCTGCCAAAGAGTACACTGCATGTTCACCGGTCCGTTCTTTCTGATCATGGCGGTCATCACTTCGTTGGTGGGGTTCAGGGTTATCTCGCTGGGAGCAAGACCATGGAATCTGCTGTCCGCCGCAATTCTGATTGGCGGAGTCGTTCTCTGTTTCGGCCCGGAGCTTCTCTGGGGTCGCTATTGGCATGGCGCAGACCAGGATGCGATGCGCGAGGGACAGCCTGACCAGCGCTGAATCAGCGCACTACCTGAGAACTATAGATCAGCCAGCAGCAGTCCCGTCAGGTACTCGCCCTCGCTGTGGCCGAGCAGCACGGGATGGTCGGGGCCGGGGCCGAGATGCGCCAGCAGGCGAAGAGTGCGGCCGGCGTTAGATGCGGCAAATCGCACCGCGCGAACGAAATCGTCGGCGCGGAAATGCGTCGAGCATGAAAACGTCATGAGACGCCCGCCCGGTGCCAGCGCGCGCATCGCGACAGTGTTGAGCTCGACGTAAAGGCGTCCCGCTCGCTCCGAATCGCCACGGCTGCGCGCCAGCGGCGGCGGGTCGAGGACGACAAGATCGAAGCGATTCGCCGTCTCGGCCATGAACTTTCCGGCTTCACCATGTACGAACTCGACCGCACTGGCAGGATACTCATTCAGCTCGAGATTCTGCCGAGCAATTTCGAGCGCCCGCGCCGACGTATCGACCGCGACGATCTTGCTGGCGCCGCCCGCAATCGCCGCGAGCGAGAATCCGCCCTGGTAGCAGAAGGCGTCGAGCACGCACGCGCCGGACGCGATCGAGCCGGCACTCGCCCGGTTGTCGCGTTGATCGAGAAAATAGCCGGTCTTCTGTCCGTGCTCGAAATCAATCTTGATTTTGGTTCCGTTCTCCGCCGCAATCGTCTCCGTCTCAGGTTCGCCGGCGAGAACCGCGATGTGATCGTCGAGGCCCTCCTGCTTTCTCACCGCGCCGTGGCTCCGTTCGATGATCGATCGCGGATGAAGCAGTTCGTTCAGTGCGGCAACAATCGGCGCGCGCATCCGGTCCGCGCCCGCGGTCAGGATTTGCACTACCAGCACGTCGCCGAATCGATCGACCACCACGCCTGACAGCCCATCGCCATCGCCGTTGACGAGCCGGTAAGCATTCGTATCGTCGCGGATCAAACGCTGCCTCAGTTCCAGCGCGCTCTTCAATCGGCGTGCGATCAGTTCTTCGATTGCCGGAGTCTCACCCCACGCAATCATCCGGATTGCGATCGTCGTCGCTGGATTGCAGTAGCCCATGCCGATCAGCGCGCCCGATGCGTCGTGCACGGTAACGAGCGCGCCGGCTTCAGGTGATGGCGGTTCAATTCGATCGATTGCTTGCGAGAAGATCCACGGATTGCCGCCGCGGACCGGCCCTTCCCTGCCCCGCTTGAGAATGACAACAGGGTGTTGCGAATGTGTCGACGATGAAACCTTCCGCGAATTCACTCTCAACATCCTAATCACAATGCAGCGACAACGGAGCGGTGCCAGCGCAAGACGAAAAAACACTGGGTGCAGGGGTCACCCCTGCTCACCGCGATGGCCACGCCGGTTCGCCAGCGCGGACAAACGCGCCGCTGCGGCCGCCGCGTTTTGCGATTAGCCGAATCGCGCCGATTTCCATCGCGCGATCGATCGCCTTGGCCATGTCATAGATCGTCAACGCCGCCGCGCTCACTGCGACCAGCGCTTCCATCTCGACGCCCGTGCGCGCATCCGTCACGGCGCGAGCCTGAATTTGCAGCGCAGAGTTGGCGCCGTCGGGATTGAAATCGACTTCGACGACTTCGAGCGGGATCTGATGGCAGAGCGGAATCATCTCATGCGTGCGTTTCGCCGCCATGATTCCCGCGATGCGCGCCGCTGCCAGCGCCTCGCCCTTCTTGAGCTTGCCGCCGACTATCGCCTCGAGCGTCGCCGGCGCCATCCGGACCTCGCCGCGCGCGATCGCCTCGCGCCGCGTGACCGGCTTCCCGCCGACATCGACCATCCGGATTCGCCCGCGCGCATCAAGATGCGTCAGGCGCGAGGAAACGGCGCGCCGCGTTTGAATTGGTTTCTTGCCCGCCATCGAAGGAGTGGTTAGAGCTTATGTTGACCGCCCGCGCAGATACAATAAACTCGTGATTCTCGGTCTCTCGAATATGTCGATTGAAGCACCACCGCCGACTTGGATCCGCACAGTCAAGTTCCTGGGCTTGCCGCTACTGGTCTTCGTGCTCTTGCAAGCTGATAGCTGCTATCCGTTCGTGCGTTTCAGCAATGCGTTTGCCAACGTCGCAGTCGGTACCTTGAGTTTTCTTCTGCCCTTCTTGGCGGCATTCTTTGCGTTGATCATTCCCAGACGTTGGTTGACTACGGTCATGGCCCTCGCACTGCTTTCACCGTTGCTGTGCCTCTCCGCGCTGGGGTTGTTTCTCGGTGGTCTCTCAATTGTAGATACATTTCGAACGGGGTCAGATGCGGGCTTCGAACGAATCGCCAGTGCGCCGATGGTCGGCTACTCCGTGGGCATTTATCGAACGAATTGTGGCGCGCCATGTTCGTATGGAATTCAGCCTCTTCAAGAAAAACAAATCATCCCGGGAATTTTGCTGGTTCGCGCGCTACCTGGATTCGATCAGGCTGGCGAGGCGACGTGCAAGGTGATCGGGCAGGACACCCTTCTGATAAACGTGCCTCCATACGTGGACGACTACCATCCTTCGGAATCGATACCGGCGCGCTCACGGACGTATCATCTAAAACCTTTCTTGTACTTTTGAGTCTCAAACCAGTTTCGCAGACGGTTCATATGGCTGATGAAATAAACAAAGTCGTAATTCTCGGCTCCGGTCCCGCGGGATTAACCGCGGCGCTCTACACCGCGCGCGCCAATCTGAGTCCGCTGCTGATCGAGGGGCATGAACCCGGCGGCCAGCTCACGATAACCACCGACGTCGAGAACTATCCCGGCTTCGAGCATGGCATCCAGGGCCCCGAGATGATGGACGTGTTCCGGCGCCAGGTCACCCGCTTCGGCACCCGCTTCCTGACTTGCGCCGTGACCGAGGTACGTTTCGGCAAGCGCCCGTTCGAGCTCGTCGCCGACGACAAGGTCGTCAAAGCCGAGTCGGTG
>NZ_DATDGQ010000251.1:0-5167 GCF_036522015.1 Binatus sp. (SeqCode) | reverse complement strand
ATGATTCAGTTTTTGCGATAGCGCGCGATACATTGTGTCGAGCACCAGCGTCGATTTGCCGGAACCCGAAACGCCGGTGATGCAGGTGAAGACGCCGAGCGGAATCGCGACCGTGAGATCGCGCAGATTGTTCTCATGCGCACCCTTTACGGTCAGCCAGCGGCCCGAGAGCTTGCGGCGGCGCGAGGGAACGGGGATCTCGACTTCGCCCGAAAGATACTTGCCGGTGAGCGAGTTCTCGTCGCGCATCACCTCGTCGGGCGTACCTTGCGAGACGATGTAGCCGCCGTGAATTCCGGCACCGGGGCCCATGTCGATCAGGTGATCGGCCTCGAGCATTGTCTCGCGATCGTGCTCGACCACCAGCACGGTGTTGCCGAGTTCCTTGAGGCGCTTGAGCGTCGCGAGCAAGCGCTGATTATCGCGCTGGTGAAGTCCGATCGACGGCTCGTCGAGGATGTAGAGCACGCCGACCAGGCTCGATCCGATTTGCGTGGCGAGACGAATGCGCTGGCCCTCGCCGCCGGAGAGGCTGCCTGACGGGCGATCGAGTGTCAGATATTCAAGGCCGACGTCGGCGAGGAAATTCAGTCGCTCGCGAATTTCCTTCAAAATGAGTTTGCCGATTTCCGCTTCCTGTACGCTCAGCTTCGGCGCGGCGAAGAACGCGAGCGCCTGCTTGATCGACATCGCAGTCACTTCCGAAATCGATTTGTTGTTGAAGCGCACGAACAGGCTTTCCTTCTTGAGCCGCGCGCCGGCGCAGGTCGGACACGGCCGCATATTCATGTACGCCTCGAGGAACTCGCGCACCCCCTCGGACTCGGTCTCCTTGTAACGGCGATCGAGCCATTGCACGACACCCTCGAAGGTCTTCGAGTACTCGGCGCGATGATGCCCGCGCTGGTACGCGAACTCGATCTCCTCATTGCCCGAGCCGTTCATGATCGCCTTGCGCACCTTGAGCGGAATTTCTTTCCACGGCTGGTCGAGGCTGAACTTGTAGTGCCGCGCGAGAGCGTCGAGCACCGGCTGGAGGTAGTTCATCGTCGCCCACGGTGCGATCGCGCCGTCGGAGATGCTCAAGTCCTCGTTCTGCACGATCAGCTCGGGATCGAAATACATGATCGAGCCGATTCCCGAGCATTCGGTGCAGGCGCCGTGGGGACTGTTGAAGGAGAACATCCGCGGCTCGATTTCCGGGTACGAGATCCCGCAATCGACGCACGCGAAGCGCTGGCTGAAATAAATTTCGCTCTCGTTCTTCGGCCCGTCCAGGCGCTCGACCTTGAGCAGGTCCTGACCGTACTTGAACGCGACTTCGAGCGAGTCCGACAGGCGCTTCTCGATTCCCTTGCGGATCGCCAGCCGATCGACCATCACTTCGATCGTGTGGCGCTGATTCTTGTTCAGCACCGGCTCCTCGCCGAGTTCGTAGAGCTTGCCGTCGATCTTCACGCGCACGAAACCGGCGCGCTTCATCTCGGACAGCTCCTTGCGATACTCGCCCTTGCGATCGCGAACGATCGGCGCGAGCACGTGAATCCTCGAGCCTTCGGGCCATCCGATGATTCGATCGACGATCTGCTGCACGCTCTGTTGGGTGATTTCGCGGCCGCAGTTGTAGCAGAACGCGTGCCCCACTCGCGCGAAGAGCAGGCGTAGATAGTCGTAGATTTCGGTGATCGTGCCGACCGTCGAGCGCGGATTGCGCGAGGTCGTCTTCTGCTCGATCGAGATTGCGGGCGAGAGGCCCTCGATCGAATCGACGTCGGGCTTTTCCATCTGCTCGAGGAACTGGCGCGCGTACGCCGACAGCGATTCGACGTAGCGGCGCTGGCCTTCGGCGTAAATCGTGTCGAAGGCTAGCGACGATTTGCCCGAGCCCGAAAGTCCGGTGATCACGACCAGGCGGTCGCGCGGAATCTCGAGATCGATATTCTTGAGATTGTGCTCGCGCGCGCCCTTGATGACGATTCGATCGGCCATTGCTCCTACGCCGCCGCCCGACGCGCGATTTTGTCGCGGCTCACCGCGGCCCGCCACGCATATTCGATCGCGGCAATCATGCTCGACGGATTGGCAATCCCCTTGCCCGCAATGTCAAACGCGGTGCCATGATCGGGCGACGTGCGCACGAACGGCAATCCAATCGTGACGTTCACAGCGCGATCGAACTCCAGCGTTTTGAGCGCAATCAGGCCCTGGTCGTGATACATCGCAACCGCGGCGTCGAAGTTGAACGCACCCGCCTTGCGGATAAACGCGGTGTCGGGCGCCAGCGGACCGTACGCGTCGATGCCCTCGCGATTGGCGCGGCGAATCGCGGGCGCGATCACGCGGATTTCCTCGTCGCCGAACATTCCGCTTTCACCCGCATGAGGATTCAATCCCAGCACCGCGATTCGCGGCCGTGAAATGCCAAGCGCGCCGCGCAAGTGCGTCGAGAGCAGGCGAATCGTGTCGAGCACGCTGCGCTGCGTCAGTGCAGTCGCCACTTTTGCAAATCCCATGTGCGCAGTCACCAGCGCGACCGTCAGCTCGCCGCCCGCGAACATCATGCGCCAGAGCCGGGTTCGCGAAAGATGCGCCAGCAGTTCCGAGTGTCCGGGAAAATGGTGCCCCGCGCGATTCATCCAGTCCTTGCTGATAGGCGCAGTGACGAGAGCCTCAACCTCGCCGCTCATCGCCATCCGCGCGCCGGTTACAATATAATCATAGGCGGCGCCGCTGCCCTCGACCGTAGGATGGGCAGGGCGAATCGCGCGCGCCGACAAATCAGATATCGAAAGTACGCCGAGTCCTTTGGTCAAGCGAATCGGCGGCTCACCCGCGTGCCACTCGCAAGGCACCGGCACGTCACGCAGGCGAGCGGCAGCCGCGCGCATCGCGGACAAGTCGCCAACCACTGCAATCGACGGCGAGCCGCGACGGCTGGCGAGCGTCGCCGCTGCCTTGAGGATCACCTCCGGGCCGACGCCCGCCGGATCGCCCATGCTGACAGCCAACAGCGGCGGCATCTTTCGTTTCGCCGGAGTCGTCATCTAGTACATGGTCTCGACGTAGTGCTGTTTCACGAGATCGGATTCGACCCACTTCTCAAGCTGCACACTGGATTGCTGATCGATGAGCTGAGCGCGGATCTCGGTTTTGACTTCGCTGAGCGGCACGACACCGGGCACTTCGTGTTCTTCCAGCTTGACGATGTGAATACCGTGGCTGGTACGGACGGGCGCCGAAACTTCACCGGGCTTGAGCGGCTTCACCGCGGCCAGGATCGAGTCGTTGATGTCGGCGGGCGCGAACCATCCGAGCTCGCCGCCATTGGACTTTGAATCGTCGTCCGAATAGACGCGCGCGAGATCGCTAAAGTCATCGCCCTTTACCGCACGGGCACGAACCATCTCGGCCTTCTTTTGTGCGGCGGATACTTGCGCGGGCGTCGGGTTGGCCGGCAGCGAGATCAGAACCTGTGCGAGCCGGAGACGCTCCTTGGTAATCGTGAAGTCTTCCTTGTGTGCGACGTAAAAGGCCTGGATGTCGGCGTCGGGCACGTTGATCTTCGCGCGGACCTCCTGTTCGATCATCATCGCTTTTTCAAGGTCCAGCCGCGCGCGCTTGCGCAGTTCATCGTAGCTCATCCCGCTCGCCTGTAGTTGTGCGCGGAACTCCGCGTCGCTCATGTGCTTGTCCATCCGCAACTGCGCGATGTACCTGTCGACCTGCGCGTCGTCGACCTTGTCATCGTACTTCTTCACTTCCTGTTCGAGCAATTTCTCGCCGATCAAGGCTTTCACCGCGGTCTTGGCGGTCTCGGAAGAAGCGAAATCGTCGCTGTCGATCGGCTGGCCATGTTGCGACGCGAAATCCTTTACCTCGCGCATCGTGATCGGATCGCCGTCAACGCTGGCGACGACGCGATCCACCGCCGGCGTGCTCGGTTCGGCATCCTCGTCTTCATCGGCAGGTACCGCGGCAGGCGGCGGCGCTGGCTGGTCTTCCTTCTTCGATGCGAAGCCAGGGAGCGAGAAGCCGCCGGGAGCGTCTGACGCCGGCACTATTCGGGGCTGGCGTGACGGGTTTACCGCGCCTGGAGGCGGCGGCGGCAGCGGTACAAGTTGCGCCGGTTGCTTCGGTTCCGACGGAACAGATGACGCCACCAACGTCGACGGTGTGGGTCTGGACGAGGGCGTCCCGACAATTGCGGGCGATTCTTCCGGCACCGGGGTGGCCGCCATAGCTTCCTTGATGAAGGCGTAGGACTCAGGTTTGAAAAAGTCTATCGAGCAGCCGGAGAACGCGCTGGCGAGCGCAATACCTATCGACGCCGCCGAAGCTGCCATCACCAGGCATCGCGCAGCGGCAAGCGGAAACGATCTCCGGTTTTGCATCAGTTGAGGGCCTGCCCGGATTTCGCAGCGGGCCAGTTTTCCAACTTTTCACAGCCCGCCAGAGCCTGCAAGACACCGTCGAGTTGCGCGAACAATTGCTCGTAATCCCCGGGCTCGATTCGAGCGATCACCTGGAACGATGGCGTCAGCCGCATCGTGCTGCGATTCTGATCGGCGAGCTTCGCGAGCCGCGTCGTATCCACCGGCGCGTCGGGATGAAAGCGGATTTCGAGCTGCGAACCCTTGAGAATCGAGCTCACGATCATCAACTGCTTCATCTGGCGCCGAACATTCATCGCCGCGATCAGATTTTCGATCAGGGTCGGCACCGGACCGAACCGATCGCGCATCTCGTCGCGAATCTCGCCGAGATCCTCCTCGCTGTTCGCCCGCGCGAGCCGCCGATACAGCACCAGCCGCTCGTTTTCGTCGGAGACGTAAGCCTCCGGGATGTACGCGGGCACCGCGATTCGCAACTCGGGCTCGAAGTCCGGGCGATTCGGCTGTCCGCGCAGCTCCGCGATCGCCTCTTCCATCATCTCGGTATAAAGCTCGAATCCGACCGCCGCGATCTCGCCGTGCTGCTCGTGACCGAGCAGGTTGCCGGCGCCGCGATGTTCGAGATCGGCCATCGCTAGCTTGAAGCCGCCGCCGCTCTCGGACTCGACCAGTTCGCGCAGCGCGTCGATTCGCCGCTTGGCATCGCGCGTGATGATGTGCTCGCCGGGAATCAGCAGATACGCGTACGCCTTTTGCCGTGAGCGCCCGACGCGACC
>NZ_DATDGQ010000250.1:0-4214 GCF_036522015.1 Binatus sp. (SeqCode) | reverse complement strand
GGCGCCGTCGCCCCCGCGCTCATTCTTCACAGCTCTGTTTACCAAACGCTCGGTTGGTACCTGCCGAACATCTACGGCAACCTTCACGCGCGCCAGGAATGGAACATCTTTGCCCCTGTGATGGTCGGCGAACGGCTCACGACTCGCGCCGTCATCGTCGATCGCTACGTCAAGCGCGATCGCGAGTACGTCGTGAACGAAGTCCTGGTCGCCAACGCGTCGGGACAAATCGTGTCGCGCAGCCGCACCCACCAGAGCTTCCTGCTGCCGGAACAGACGAAGCAAGCTTTCGTGGTCGATAAGTCGCGCGAGAAAGATTCTTCGCGCACCTTCAAAATCGGCGAGCGCGGCGGCGATCCCATCGACGCGCTGATGCGCAAGATCAGCGAAGAGATGTGCATGGCTTTTTCAGGGCCCGTGCGCAACTACCATAACGACCGGCAGAAAGCGGTCGAGCTTGGATTTCCGGAAATCGTCGTGCAGGGGATGCTCTCGGTCTGCCTCGTTGCCGAGATGATGACGAAGCGCTTCGGCCTCGGCTTCCTCTACGGCGGCAAGATGGATCTGCGGCTCGTGAACGTAGTGTGGGGCAACGACGTCACCGGTCCCAAAGGTCTGATCGTCGAGCGTCACCCCGAGGGCAAACGGTCACGCGCGGAAGTTGAAGTCTGGTGCGACAAAGCCGACGGAACCAAAACAATCGTCGGCAGCGCCAGCGCTCTCGAGCTGTAACCGACTCGCTGTGAGCGCGAGAGTCTTGCTCGAAGTTGCTGCGGTTGCTCTCCTGACCACCGGATGCGCCAATCGATGCGACTACACGCAGACCAAATGCCAGTACCAATGCAATCGCAACTACCAGGTCTGCGAGCTACATGGTAATGACGAATTCTATTGCAGAAACGAAACAGGTAATTGCTGGGTTGAATGCGACGTCGCCCGCACCGGCTGCCATTCGTGGCTGTGAGTATCGTGGCGTGAAGGGATGTTGCGCGAAATCGATACTGACATATGGGCGGCGGAAGCGCCTCAAAGATTTCTCGGTGCGGATGTCGGCACCCGGATGACGGTGATCAGACTCGCCGACGGATCCCTATTCGTGCATTCTCCGATACATCTCGACGACGAGATTCGCGCGACCCTGGATCGCATCGGGCCGGTACGGCATGTCGTTGCGCCCAACCGGTATCATCATCTGTACGTGGCGGACTATCAGCGAAACTATCCGGAGGCCAAACTCTATGCCGCACCTGGCCTCGACGAAGCGGCGCGACCTTCGTTTCGACGCGATTCTGAGCGACGAACCGCCCGCGGCGTCGCGCGGCCAAATCGATCAGTTGGTATTCCGCGGATTTGCGCCACTCAACGAGACGGTGTTTTTCCATCGCCCGAGCCGCACCGTTCTGTTTACCGATCTTTTGTTCAACGTGACCCATACCGATTCAGCGTGGACCAGGGTGTTGTTGACTCTGGACGGCGGATTCGGAGGCCCGGCGGTCGCGAGGACATTCAGGCTGCTGATGAAGATGCGCGAGCGGACGGTCTCAGCTTCGGTGGCGCGCATCCTGAAATGGGACTTCGATCGGATGATCCTCGCTCACGGAGATGTTATCGAGCACGGCGCGAAAGCTGTGCTGCAGGACGCCTACTCATTCCTGTAGCTTCCCTCGAAAAGTAATTATGCCGGACTATCGAGTAGATGTTGACGGCGCAGGGCAACGATTCATATAAAGGGCTCGACTTGAGCTTAAAGAATCGGTACGCGACGCTACCAGAAGTCCAAGAGCGAACAGCAGTGCGCCAACCGGCCTGACCATGTGGCGGCCCCATCGCAGGTTCTTCTCAACCGCCATAATCGATCCGAGCGCGAACATCACGGAGAGATTTCCGGCGCCGGCAAAGACCATCAACAGCATAAGCGCCCAGCAGCAGCCGACGCAAAAGAGCCCGTGATGCATGCCCAGCCACCACGCCTGCCGCATGTGGTTTTCGCCGGTCCAGTGCTCGACGACGAAACCAAACGGCGAACGGCATTTGGAGAGACACTTGTACTTCACCGAACTGAACTGAAAGGCGCCCGCGAGGAGCAGAATGCCAGCTATCAGCATCGGTTCGGTGATGCTCGTCAGCTCGAGACTCGCTCTGTGAATGCCAATTGCAAACACGTAGGCTAACGCGCCGAATCCGATCCAGGCCGAGAGGTACCCAACAATGACCAGGGCGGTTAGTAAGCCGCGCTCAGGCCGGTCATGCGCGATTCGATTGAAGATACTAACCAGGGGGATGCTGGTGGGGAGCATCATCGCGATCGTCATCACCGTCCATCCGCCAACGAACAAGAGGCTGCCGAGCAGATAGGTACCGTTCACCGGCGGTCCGATCAGCTGGGCGTGATGCAGGTAGTGCAGAGTGGGCGAGTGCGCGAAGCGCCAAAGAAGAAGCCACGCGAGAGCGCTGGTGATCGCGATTAGCACTCCTACGAGCCAGTACTCACGCTCGCGCAAACCGATTGCAGCTGCCGGCAAAATCGTCTACCCCTCGAAGCGGAAGTGACCCTGAATCGCGTTGTGACCGCGGAGATCGATATCGAAGCCAAGCCGAGCCTCTTTCGCACGGTATCGCGACGCCTTGCTAACGTACGCCGGGGATCCCGGTATCGTCGAGAAGGCAGTCTCTTGAAGAGTCGTCACGCGGCCGGTCGCCCCTTTAAATGGTTCCATCTCGGCCTCGAAGTCGGCGCCGATTTTCAGATGGCCCTTGCCTTCCTTGACGTCGAACAGGATCGGAGCCTTGTCAACGGCAAGAATCTCGGCGTAAAGGTTGGCGATGCCCTTGATCGGGCCGCCGAGCTTACCAGTGAAAGCGCTGACCAGCGCCTCGTGCTGCTCAGCAGTTGCCTTGTCGTCGACAAAGAAGATGACCTTCCAGTTGCCGTCGAGTGGATTGCCCGGGATGTGATTCACTCCTGCGATCGTCAGGTTCGAAACGTCGACGCCGTTCACGTTTCCCTTCCGGACGTGCCACGAGTTTATTGATTGGCAGGTCCCATCACCGTCAGGAGTTTCGCCGACCCAGCAGGGGCACAAGATTTTGCAAGTGCACACTTCGAGGAGATCGCCTTCCAAATGGTAGGACATTGCTCTACCTCCCTAGCGATGCAGACTCCTGTCCGCCACCCCGATAGCAACGGAACGATGCACTACAGTAGTCGATCGCCTCGGATAGGCCAATCGGAGAGGGAAGTGACTATTGCGCTGTAGTCAGTGCTTCGACATCCGCAACCGACTTTGGTGTCGCCGAGGTCATTACCTCGTGACCGGCTTCGGTGACTAGCACATCGTCTTCGATTCGAATCCCGACCCCGCGATAACTGTCGGGAACTTCGTCGTCGTCGGGCGCGATGTAGAGCCCCGGCTCTACCGTGAGCACCATCCCCGGCTCGAGCACTCGCGACGCGCCGTTCACCCGGTAGAGCCCCACATCATGCACGTCCATGCCGAGCCAGTGACTCGTGCGGTGCATGTAATAGCGCCGATAGGAACCCTTCTCGATTATCTCGTCGGCCGTGCCATGCAGCACTCCGAGCTGCCGCATGCCGTCAACCAGCACGCGCAGAGCAATTTCGTGCGGCTCATCAAAATGCGCGCCCGGCTTGATCGCGTCGATCGCCTTGAGCTGCGCGTCGAGCACGACTTCGTACAGGCTGCGCTGCAAGCCGGTGAAGCGGGCACCGACCGGCGAGGTGCGCGTGATATCCGCGGCGTAGAAATCGTACTCCGCACCCGCGTCGATCAGCAGCAATTCGCCGGTGCGCATCTCGCGATCGTTGTTGATGTAGTGCAGCGTCGCGGCGTTGGGTCCCGACGCGATGATCGACGGGTAGCTCGGACCGGCCGCTCCCTGAGATCGAAATGTGTAATCGACTTCCGCCTCGATCTGCCATTCGCGCATCCCGCCGCGCGCCTTCGTCATCGCGCGCTTATGCGCGTCCGCCGAAATAGCCATCGCCCGCCGCATCGCCTCGAGCTCGGCCGGCTCCTTCTTCAGCCGCGCCTCGTGAATGACGTCGCGCGGATCTATAATCGACGATGGCCCCACCCCGATTCGCGGCCGCATCGACTGCGCCCATCGAATCAGTTTCATCACTCGCTCATCCATCTTCTCGTTCAGCCCGAGCGGATAGTGCACACGGTCGCTCTTTTCGAGATAGCGCGGCA
>NZ_DATDGQ010000249.1:0-13237 GCF_036522015.1 Binatus sp. (SeqCode) | reverse complement strand
GTGCCTGCCACTCCCAAACTTCCACTCAATTGCCCCGAGCGGTTCTCGGGCGGCGGCTCGGGCAGCGCGCGCTTCATCTCTTTGGCCGAGGCCGGCCGTTTGGTCACGTCCTGTTCGAGCGCGCGCATGATTGCGTCCGCGGTCTTCGTCGAGACTTCAGGCGCGAGCGAGCGCAGGGGAGGGAAGCTGAACGGCGGCTCGAGCTGAGGATCGCGCCCGGTCAGCAGATGATGCATGGTGGCGGCGAGCGAATATAAATCCGAGCGCGGCTCGACCTTGCCCATGTACTGCTCGGGCGGCGCGTAGCCGACCGAACCAATCTGCGTACCGCGTCCACCGGGCGGCAGGAAACGCGCGATACCGAAATCGATCAGCATCGCGCGGCCGTCCTTGTCGATCATGATATTGCCGGGCTTCAGGTCGCGATAGATTATCGGCGGCTTCTGCGCGTGCAGGAAAGTGAGCACGTCGAGCATCTGCCGCGCCCATCGCAGTACCCGATCCTCGGCTACTTTGCCCTTGGGCCCCAGCTGGTCGAGCACCGCCTGCAAGTCGCCGCCCGAGACAAATTCCATCACCAGGTATTGCCGCGAGTTCTCTGCGAAGTGATCGATCAGCGTGGGAATTCCCGGATGCGACAAACGCGCGAGCACGTTGGCCTCGCGCGTGAAATCCTCGATCGCTTTTTTCTCCTGGATTCCGTCGCCGACGATCATCTCCTTGACTGCCACCGGCCGGTTCGCCAGGCGCGTGTCGTTGGACAGGTACACACGGCCCATCCCGCCGACGCCGAGCACCTTCTTCACGCGGTAACGACCGTCGAGAAGATGGCCCTCGGTGAGCTCCTCACCAGCATTCATGGCGATTGTCTGCGACCCTCCTCAACTTCCGCGCACGCGGCGAATTTCCGGGCGCGACTGGGAGGGATTGCGGCTCAAGAGATCGGTTCTACCACCAGCTTTAAAAATGTTTTTCCGATAATCACTTCGTCGCCCGACTTGATCTCGGCGGGACTTCCCGGCGAGAGCCGCGGCTGACGATTCACATAGGTGCCGTTGAGACTGCCGATGTCCTCGATCGTGATCTTGCCGCCCTCGATTCGAAGCAGCGCATGCTTGCGCGAGATTTTCGCTTCGGGATCGTCGGCGTCGAGATCCACTTCCGGAAACGATCCCGTCTCGGGATCCCAGCGGCCGATCAGGTTGTTGCCGTCTTCCAGCGGAAACTCCTGGCCCTTGCGACCGCCGCGAACTACAGACAGCTTCGCCTTGAAAGGCGCGCCGGCCGCTGCGGTGGTTGACGGCGCGCTCTCGGCCGCGGCCTCCGGTTTGATCTCACCCGTCGGCGCGTCCGACTTAGGAACTTCAGTAGTTGGCTCACCGTCAGGCTTCGCATCAGCGGCGAGAGCAGGAGTTGCTTTCCCGTCGATACTTTCGGCGGTCGGCTCCGGCGGCGTTTCAGTTTTGGTCTCCGTGGATGGAGCCGCGGCAGGAGCCCCGGCGGAACTGCCGGCGGCGGCCGCGAGCTTCGCGCCGCATCCGTCGCAGTAATCAAGTCCGTCCATGTTTTCGTAGCCGCATTCGCCGCATTTGATCATGGTCTGAGCCCTCGCAAGTGAGTTCGAAGTATCGGTTCCGTGCCGTTCATCAATTGAATCATTTTCCGTTTTTATTCTGGAATTCCTTCAACGCTTCCGGGTCGAGCATCTGGGTTTTGCGCACCACCGCCTGCGCCTGGAGCAGCGTGGTCTTCGCCGCCTTGGTCTGCAGCGTCTGCGTCTTCTTGATCTGATCGATCAAGCCCGACAGCGCCTGCGTCGCTTTGACGTTGCCCATCCGCTGCGTACCTTGCAGCGCGTTGCCGAGCAGGCGAGTCGCGCGATCGACGTTGCCCGCCTTCAGCTCCTCTTCCGCCTTTGCCTGCAGCTTGGCGATCGAAACCTGGTCCACCAGGTTCATCACTCGCCCGTTGCGTTTGCTGGTGAGCGTGCGATCGAGGGTGTAATCAACCGTCAGATCGCACTCGACGGTTTTTTCGCTGCCGCCCGGCACTTCATAATGGAAAGTGCTCTGCAAAATTCTGACCTGCCCGGGCTTGCGCGGCGGCAGCACCAGCGTCAGCAGTACCGAGCCGGGCACGCCGGCCTGCAGGTCGCCAATCTCGTAGCCGATTTTGCGGTCCTCGCCGACCAGCGGTGTGCCGAGGACGTAGATTTCCGGTGACGCGCGAAATGCCTCGCGCACCTGGACGCCCTGCGACAGCGTCACCTCGATTCGCCCGTTGCGCAGGCTCACCGAACGCAGTCCCTCGAGCTCGTCTTCGAAGATGCCGGGAATTTCGGCCGGGTCGCCGATGAAATGATATTTGCCGTTGGAGTCCTGCGCGAGCCGCTGCAGGAGTTTCTCGTTGAACTCGACGCCGACGCCCATCGTCGAGAAGGAAATCTCGCCGCGATTTTTCTCGACGAGATCGATACATGCCGTCTCTTCGTAAGTCTGGCCGTCGGTCAGCACCAGCACGCGATTGAGCCGGTCGGAGCTCAGATTTTTCTTGACCTCGTCGATCGCCGCACGCATTCCGAGCGCCATTTGCGTGCCGCCGCCGATCTCGAGCAAATCGATATCGTCGATCGCGCGCTTGACTGCTGACTTGTCGCGCGCCGCCTCGGGCGTGATCAGCACCTTGGCCTTGTCGGCGAACGCGACTATCGAGACTTTGTCGTCCGCGGTCAGGTTGTCAGCGAGAAATTTAACCGCCTCGGTGACGAATTCGAGGCGCCGCTCGTCGTACATCGAGCCCGATCGATCTATTACGACGCCAAGATTGAGCGGCAGACGGCTACCTCCACCCGCGCCACCTGCGCCACGGGCGACAGCCTCGAGCAGGACGTAGAGTACGAAGTTTTCCGCGCTGGAGAGCACATGCTCGCTGCTCGCCAGCGCCTCGAAGCTAAGCGGATCGGCCATTCGTCAATCTCCCGAGACTAATTGTAGATTTAAGCTGCGAGCCTTGGCAACCGACCAATTAGAATACGAACCGGACGCAAGTAAACCAAGCCCCTCACTAGCGATTCTGTAACTATTAGGACGTAGCCGGGGTTAATACCGATACAATTCGCTGAAGATTCCGCAAAGGAGCAATCCGCATGAGCAACGCCACCAAGCACATCCGCCACGGCGTCGGCAGCGTCCGCCCCTATCTGTACGGCCGCCTGGACATGCTGGAATTGGTAAAGCGGGCCTTCGGCGCAGTGGAATTGGAACACCTACCCGTTGGGAAGGGCGCCCACGTCGAGGCAAAAATCGGCGACTCGATGATCGTCATGGAAGTCAGCGACCCGCCTCATCCCGGCGGTATGCCAGCCTCCATCTATGTGTATATCGACGACGTGGACGCAGCCTACCAGCGCGCGCTGGCAGCAGGCGCAACGTCAGTCGCCGCGCCGGAAGACAAGCCTTACCGGGAACGCGCCGCCGGCGTGAAAGACTCCTTCGGCAACACCTGGTGGATAGCAACTTACACGGGGTGAGTTGTGCGGTAAGAATCGGAATCGCGCGCACGTGCGAAGAACCTAACCCCTAACCCCTTCCCGAGCGGGAAGGGGAACCGGATTTATATTACCGAGAGCAAAGTGGTGCGCTGCGGGCAACTTTGCGATTGATACTGGGTGCAGGGGTCACCCCTGCCGAAGGAAGCGTGAAACCCACCGCGGGTTTCACATTCGATTAAGTGATTTCCCCTTCCCCTCCGCGCTGGATGCCCTCCCCGAAAAAGCGTAAGAGAGTAAGCGCTATGTCTTTAAGAGCTAAATGCGCTATCGCCGGGCTCGGACAGACCCGGATGGGTAAAAACTTCGATCATGCCGGTCCGGTCGGCTTCGCTGCCGAGGCCGTCAATCTCGCGCTCGACGACGCCGGCCTCCAGCGCTCCGACCTCGACGGCTTGCTCGTCAACCCCGGTATCACCTGGTTCAACAATCCGATGGCATCGACGACACTGCAGAACGCGATGGGTATCCGCGACCTGCGCCTGACCGCGACGATGAACCTTGGCGGCGCGACTGCGGCCGCGATGATCATGCATGCCGCACAGGCGATCGACGCCGGCATGGCGGAGGTAGTCGCGTGCGTATTCGCCGACGCTCCCCTGCGTCCGCCGTCGCCGAACAAGGGCGAGGGGGGCGGCTCGGCCGCATCCTATGGATATGCCCAAGGCGTGAACGCGCACTACGGACTGTTCGGCGTCAACGCCCAGTATGCGTTCGTCGCCCAGCGCCACATGTACAAATACGGGACCACCAACGATCATCTCGGCGCCGTCGCCGTGTCCGAGCGCGATTGGGCCAACCTGAATCCTGCCGCCCAGTTTCACGACGCTCCGATGACGCTTGCCGACTACCACGCCTCGCGATGGGTGGTTGAGCCGTTCCATTTGTACGATTGCTGCCTGGTTTCCAACGGCGGTCTGGCGGTTATCGTAACCTCCGCCGAGCGCGCGAAGACGTTGAAGCGCCCGCCCGTCTACATATTAGGTATGGGACAGGGGCATCCCGGCGGCGACCCGCTCGACACGCTGGTCTCCGGCGCTCCGATCGCCAAAGAAACCGCCTTCAAAATGGCAGGGATCAAGCTCGGCGACGTGAACTTTTGCGAGCTCTACGACTGCTATACTTTTACCGTGCTCGTGACCCTCGAAGACTACGGATTTTGCAAAAAAGGCGAGGGCGGCCCGTTCGTCGCGGACGGCACAATCGCCCCAGGTGGCGCGCTACCCGTCAACACGGGCGGCGGCCAGCTCAGCTCCTTTTATATGTGGGGGATGACTCCGGTGGCGGAAGCAATCGTGCAGATGCGGGGTGATGGAGGGCGGCGGCAAGTGCCAAAACACGACGTTGGACTCGTTTCCGGCAACGGCGGTATCCTAGCTACGCATTCGACCCTCGTGCTGGGGTCACAACCTTAACATTAGCCGCCAGTCGCGCTGTCACTTCCTTTGGTGTGATGTAGTGTCGTTTCAATCATTTTGACCCTCAGATCGTCTAACTTATATATAAGCAAAGCTGCGATGCCCGAAATCAGTAAACCCGTTCCAGCCGTCACGCCCGATATGCGCGCTTTTTTCGAAGGAGCGCGCGCCGGGCGCCTGATGGTCCAAAAATGCGACAGTTGCGGGACGCTGCGATTCCCCGCCCACGACCTCTGCTCGAAGTGCAATTCGACGGCCTCGAAGTGGATCCCCGTGAGCGGACGCGGGGAAGTGTTTAGCTTTAATATTATGCATCAGCTCTATCACCCGGGCTTCGCCAAAGAGGTGCCGTACGCGGTCGTGATGGTCGAGCTCGAAGAGGGATGCAAATTTGTGTCGAACCTGCTCGGCGTCAAGCCGCATGACATCAAATGCGGGATGCCGGTAGAGGTGACGTTCGAAAAACTCAACGATGACGTTTCGATGCCGAAATTCCGGCTTCGCGCCGCGAAATAATCCGGCTCGACTGAACGATCAGGATCAATAACCAACCATGGCTTCGCTCGACAAAAAATACTTCCAGCGACTCATCGAGAGCTCGCCGGATATCATAATTGCCGTCGATAAAAGCGGCACCGTGAACTATTACAACGACGGCGCGCGCACCAGCCTCGGCTACAGCTCTGAGGAGATCATCGGCGAAGGATGCACGCGCATCTACAAGTCGATCGACGAGGCGCGCCGCGTGATGAAGGCAATGCGCGAGTCGGCCGACAAGTGTCAAATTGCCAGCTTCGAGACCGCGTTCCGCAACAAGGCCGGCGAACTTATTCCGGTCATGATCACCGGCTCCCTCATCCACGACGACGAAGGCAAGGAAATCGGCTCGATCGGCTTCGCGCGCGATATCCGCCGCATGCGCCACGCGCAGCAGCTCGCGACCGCAGGCGAAATCGCGGTCAGCCTCGCGCACGAGATCAACAATCCGCTCGAATCGATCACCAACAACCTCGAACTACTCTCGCAAAGCCTCGAGACGCATCTCTCCGAATCCGAAAAAGTCGTCGAGAACGAACGCCTCGACTCGATTCGTACTTCCCTCGAACGCGTGCAGGCTATCGTCCGCCGCCTCGACGAGATGACCCGCAAGGGCGAGTATGAGACGCGCGACTACCTCGCGGGCAAGCGGATGGCGGACCTGGCGCCGCGCGACGATGCCAAGGTCCATACGCGGCCGCGTGACGCGCCGCATACGGATCAATCCCCGCTGGCGGGGATGTCGGTGCTGGTGCTCGATGACGATACGGCGGTCGTCAATTCGATGGCCGACCTGCTGCGCGCCGAAAAATGCATCGTGCACTGCGCCACGCGTCCGTCGGCCGCATTTGGAATCCTGCGCAACGTCAGGCTCGACGCGATCATTTCCGACGTCGTGATGCCCGAGATGGACGGCTACGACTTTTACCTCAAGGTCAAGGAAGACATGCCGAAGCTGCCGGTCATCCTGATGACGGCGTACTACTACGACAAAGATCACATCCTGAAGCGCTCGCGCCTGCGCGGCCTCGAAGGCGCGTTGTTCAAGAAACCGGTAAATCCCGGCAAACTGCGCGCGATGCTGTCGCAGCTGCGTCAAAAGGCGGCCACTGAAAAAGCCGAGACCAAAGCTTTAGCGATAGCCGCAAAGCCCGCCGCCGCAGAACCCGCTCCAAAGACAATCCCGCCGTCTTGATCCTCAATCGCCTCCCCCGTTCGTGGGCGGAGGCCGACGCGCGTCCGCGCGCGGCGGGTGGAGGACCTTGGTGTTCTAAATTTTGGTGGCAGTTCGCATGGCGTCGGAATGTGCGGCGAAACAGTCAATTGCCGCACAATTGTCCTCCACCCTAACCCTCCCCCACGAAGGGGGAGGGAATCGGAGACGGACTCGCTCGTATCGCTCTGCTAACTTCATTGCTTCATGAAATCGCGACGCCCTAAATCGCGCACCCCCAAGCGCCTGCCGACTCGCGCATTCCCCATCATCGAATACGATCCTTCGCCAGCCGCCATCATCGAGCCGCGCCGCGTGTACAAGCGCATCGACGCACCCAAACATTGCGTGCTCTGCTTTTTCCAGGACGTGATCGACGAGCTGGTCCGCAACGGCGCCCGCGTGATTCACGACGAACTTTGGGAGACCGGCAAGCATCCAGTATACGAGCTCGATTTCAACGGGCGGCGGCTCGCCGTGCTGCATCCGCGCGTCGGCGCTCCGGTCTCGGCGGCGATGCTCGAGCTGATGATCGCGCTCGGCTCGCGCAAGTTCGTCGCATGCGGCGGCGCGGGCGTGCTCGACTCGAAGATCGCGGTCGGCCATATCATCGTGCCGAACTCCGCGGTTCGCGACGAGGGCACCTCGTACCATTACATTCCGCCATCGCGCGAAGTCGCGCCGCATCCGCGCGCCCTTGCGGCAATCGAAAAGACGCTGCGCCGAAACGGGATGGAATATATCGTCGCGAAGACCTGGACCACCGACGGGATTCTGCGCGAGACGCGCGCCCGGATGCTCGCGCGCCGACGCGAAGGATGCCTCACGGTCGAGATGGAAGCGGCGGCGTTCTTTGCCGTCGCGCAGTTTCGCCGCGTCCAGTTCGGCCAGATTCTTTACGGCGGCGACGACTTAGGCGGCGATGACTGGGACCATCGCAACTGGAACCGTCATCAGATCCGCGAACGCCTGTTCACCCTCGCCGCCGAAGCCTGCCTCAGCATGTGATCGGCGGTCACTGCGCCAGCGTGATCCCGAACGGCCCGCTGCCGGTCTTAGCGGGATTCTCAGTCGCGACGGAGCCGACGAAACACGGAGGACCGGGGGCCCCGGAACACGTGGGATTAAGCGAGAACTGGCTTACTGTTCCAGTGCCTTGATTGGTGGTGTAGAGGAACGCGTTCTGCGGATCGACCACCAACCCGGTCGGCACATTCAAGTCGCCGTTTCCGAATTCGACCGGTATAGCCGGATTGCCCGGAGTCGTAAGCAGGAACGACCACATCGACGAGTTGCCCTGATTCGCAGTGAAAATAAAGTTGTTCGCGCTGATGGTGGAAAACCCAATTCCGAGCGGCAGGTTGCCCGTCGTGTTAGTCGGCTGTGTCGAACTGAACACCAACGCACCCGCGGTGGTTTGAATTATAGACAGCACCCCAGCATTTTGATCGGTGACGTAGATAAACGTGCCGGCAGGATCGATCGCAATAAAGCCTGGCGTGCCGCCTGAAGAGCCGAGATCGAAAACTGGCGATCCAATCGGGGTGAGCGCGCCGTTGGCGCCGACCGAGTACGAATAGACCAATCCGGCCGCGTGGTCCGCGACGTAAACGAACGCGCCGGTGGAATCGGCCGCAATCCCAAATGGGCTCGAGAGCCCCGTCACCTTACTGTTCTGCGTAAGCTGACCGGTGCTGCTGTTAACCGCGTAAGCCGTAATGGTTCCCTTGCTTGAGCCTGTCACCCACAGGAAAGTCCCAGCGGGGTTGATCGCGAGCTCGTCAGGTCCCGACGCGCTACCGTTGCTGATGGAAGGCGGCGAGAGCGGAGTCAACACGCCGCTGGTCGGATTAACCGAGAACTCGTAGATGTTGCCGTCGCTTTTATTGGCGACGTAGAGGAAGCCGCCGCTGGGTGCTGCGACGACACCTTTCGGCCCTTTTTTCGCGCCCGCCGTTACCTGGCCCTTAAGCTTGAGCACGCCGGTCGTCGTATCGCGCGTGAACGACGACACCATGCCGTCGTTGAAGTTGGTCACGAACGCGAGCGCGCCGGTGCCAGTCGTCGGAGTCGCGGTCGGGGTATGGGAACCGCCGCCACCGTGGACCTGCGGAAAGAGTCCGTTGTTGTTGTTACACGACACCATGTCGAGCGTCGCCGCGAGAATCACAACAGCGGGAATCAGCCGGATGATGTTCCTAAGCGCGATTCGACCCGGCGAAAACCGTCTCATTTCTTGCTGCGCAGCCATTCGATCCCCTTTCCGGCCAATCCGATCAAAAAAACAACAGCGAGTTAAATATCACAAATGATACGCAGCATCGAACCGTAAGGTTTCAGCACGGCACTCGCCTCTCCTTCAAGAAGGTGCAGGGATCAATTAAGTTCCACCTCCGCCGATCCTTGACAGCGCACCGCATTAGGACGGAAACCGAGATTGATGGCCATTTCGTTTCGACGCGCGACTGACGCCGACGCTGACGAAGTCGCGACAGTGTATATCGCTTCGCGGCGCGCGGCCGCTGCTTATCTGCCGACCGTCGGCACCGACGAGGAGATTCGCGCCTTCGTGATCCATCAGATGGTGCCGGAGCGCGAGACGTGGGTCGCCGAGGATAGTGGGCTAATCGTCGCAGTGCTGACGCTGCACGACGACGATGTCGATCAATTCTACGTTGCGCCCGGCGCGCAGCGCCGCGGCATCGGCGATGCGATGCTGGCGCACGCCAAGCAACTTCGCCCGGCGGGTCTTCACTTATGGGCGTTTCAGCGCAACGCTCCTGCGCGCCGTTTTTACGAGGCACGCGGCTTCGTCGCAAAGAAATTCACCGACGGCGCCACCAACATGGAGCGCGAAGCCGACGTGCTCTACGAATGGACGCCGTGAACGATCGCAATTTTCGCCAGAGGAGCTGATGCGATGGCAAGCAAAGTCGATCTCAACAAAGTTCCGCGCTTTTCCGAACTCCCGATCACGCCCGACAAGCCGAGAGAATCGTCGTGGGGCGTGTTTGGCGACGACGACGAGCTCGGATGCCTGAATTTCCTCACTCCCGAAGGCGTCATCGAAGCAGCGCGTCTGGTGCGCAAGGGCTCCGTCTTCCGGCTCGATACGAAAATCAATTACGCCAACCCGCCGCTGTTCGCGCGGCGTCCGGCCAAGCACAACATCATGAGCTTCGAGAGCTTCGGCCTGCTCGGCTTCGACGACTCGCTCGACAGCTACAACACGCAGGAGGGCAGCCAGTGGGACGGCCTCGCGCACGTCGGCAGCCCGCGCTACAAGGCGTTCTACAACGGCGTCAAGGCCAGCGAGATCAAGGACGGGCCGACCGGCCGGCTCAGCATCCACAAATGGGCCAACAAGTTTGTCGGGCGCGCCGTGCTGCTCGACGCCTTCCGCTACCGCATCTCGCACCGCCGCACGATCAATCCGCTCAAATCGGAAAAGTACAGCCTCGACGATTTGAAAGAGACTGCCGTCGCGCAAGGCGTCGAGCTGAAGCCGGGCACGATTCTGCTGATTCGCACGGGCTGGATGCAGGCCTATCTCGCCGCGTCGAATGACGAAAAAGCGGCGATGGCGCCGCTCGAAGGCCTCAAGGCTTGCGGCGTCGAGGACAGCAGCGCGATGGTCGAATGGTTCTGGGATCATCGCGTGGCGGCGGTCGGCACCGATTGTCCCGCCGTCGAGCCGTGGCCGTGGGATTTCAAGAACGAGGGCGCACTGCACTACCGCACGCTGTGCCTGCTCGGCCTGCCGATCGGCGAGCAGTTCAATCTCGAGGAGCTCGCCGCGGACTGCGCCGCCGACAAGCGCTACGAATGCATGCTGGTGTCAGTCCCGATGAACCTGGAGGGCGGAATCGCATCACCCCCAAACGCAGTCGCGATCAAGTAGGACGAAATTTATTTCGTCGATTCTCTATTTGTTTTGATGGGGATGACGGAATAAATTCCGTCCTACTATCGCTCTCGCTCTCACCGCACGGAGCGTGCGGTCTCGACGATCGCAATTCGCACTGCATTCTCCATCATCTTAAGTGCCATGCTGGGCAAGGTCCGATGACGCCCCGCCTGGCGCGCCTCATACGGCAGATGGATGAACCCCACCGGGACGCCGGGTTTGCGCCGCAGCTGATGCAACGCCGCATACATCAGCGCGTTGCATGCGTACGCGCCGGCGGTCAGCGACACGCTCGCGGGAATTTCCTTGCGATCGAGCTCGCGGATGATCGCGCGCAACGGTAGTCGCGAGAAGTACGCGTCGGGGCCGCCGCGAACGACTCGCGTGAATCCCGGGTCGCCGCTTTTGGCGAGCGCACCACGCTCGTCGGCGAGATTGATCGCGATTCTTTCCAGCGAGATGGCCGGCCTGCCGCCTGCCTCGCCGAGTCCGATCACCGCGCGTGGCCGGTAGCGCACGATCGCGCCGGTAATCCGCCGCGCCGCCTTGGCGCATCCAACCGGCACGCGTACCGACTTTATCTGCAAGCCGCCAATCACGTCGCCATCGAAGCCGCGCGCAATTTCCCACGACGGATTGATTCGCTCGCCGCGAAACGGCTCGAACCCGGCGAGAATCAGAATCGGCGGCATCGACCAGCTTTCTTCTCGCGATTGTTCCCGCTCGCCGCCTCTTCCCCTCTCCCTGCAAGGGAGAGGATCGAATGTGAGGGTCCTTGTTCAGTGCGCGATTTCTTTCGCGCGCGACTCAAGATTCTGCCATCTGCGTGCGTCTCGCAAACACGGGGAACCTAACCCCTAACCCCTTCCCGCGCGGGAAGGGAAACAAGATTTTAAGAAACCGCTCCCTTGCGCCGCGGATGCTCTCTGGGCAGGTCGTCGCGATTGCCCCATTCTGCCCACGACCCGAGATAGTTTCGCACTTTCGGGTAGCCCGCGATTTTCAGCGCGAGATACGCGTGCGCGGCGCGATAGCCGCCCTGGCAGTACGGCACAATCTCATTGGCGGGATCGAGGCCCAGCGCTCCGAACTGCGCGCGCAGCTCCGACGATGATTTCACCGTTCCGTCTGCCGCTATCGCCGCCGTCCAGTCCTGATGGTACGAGCCCGGAATCGCGCCACCGTGTTTCGCGCGCACTCTTTCGCTGAAATATTCCTCATCGCTGCGAACATCGAAGATCTGCACCTCGGGACGCCCGAGGTGCTCGCGCAGATGCGCGTACGTCGCAAGAATCTCCGCGCGCGGATTGATCTGGAAATCCGTCGGCGCGAACTTCTCGACGCCCGCCGCCAGCATTTCTCCCGCCGCCGACTTGAGCCCGCCGTCAAGCATCCGCGCCCATGGATGCCCCGCGTATTCAAGCGCCCACTGGCCGCGCGCCGCGCGCATTCCCGATTCGTTCTCGTAGAATACGACGGTCTCGCGGCCGGTGATTCCAAGCGCCGAAAAAATCCATTGGAGCTGCGCGCCGAACTCCGCGATGCCGCGCTCGGACGTATCGGTGTGATGAAACGGGAAAGGATCGAAGTGCCGCGCGCCGCGCAGATGCCCCGCGTGAAAATCCTTCGCGGGTCGCGTGTCGATGAGGGTCAGCTCGGCATCGTCGCGATGCTCCCTGAGCCACTTCGCATCTACAATTTTTTCAGAATTCATTTCCTCAGAATTCATTTCCTCAGAATTCATTTCCTCGGCCTAAATGTCTATCCCGACCGCTTGACCAATAGAACGAAATCCATCGCGGCGGAGCAAGTCCGCAAGTCCCGATTTGATTTTTTCCACCACGCCCGGGCCTTCATAAATGAGCGCGCTGTGTAAGTAAGTCGCGTCCGGGGTCTCAGCTAATAGTAGAATGCGTGTTTTGCTTCATCGAAACGGGGGGTGGATCCCGCGCGTGGGGAAGCGACCTTTGCAAGTGGCTCCCCCACTTCTGCGCAATCCTGGTCGCTCAGATTGCCGGCGCTGAACTCCCCGGCAATCATGGTCAAGATGAAAAAGCTGCGCTCGGGCGATTGATCGTCGCCGAGCTTGAACATCGAAGCCGCGTTCTTCGCCGAGCCGACCGCGTTGTTTTGGTCCTTGGGCATTCCGTAAATCTGGAACACCTTGCAAAGCGATGCGATTCCGTCTTTGCGATCGTTGTCGGTGAGCGGACCTTCTGAACTTTGTGAAACCGCGCTCTGATTCGAAGCGCCGACGTTGCTCAGGACCCCGCGCATGAAGAAAAAAATCAGAAGCAAGACGACGACGCCCGCAGCGGCGCGTCCCCCTTTCTGGCCGGCGGATAGTTCGCCCCACGGAAGCAGCTCGATTCCGCCGCCCTTACTCTTGCCATCAATAGGCGGCGCGGACCAGGCCGGAGCCGGACGCACCTTGCTCTCAGGCTTGAACACTTTCGGGGGCGCCTGCTTTCTTATCTCGAGCGTTTGTATGGATAGCGGCGACGGTTCATCCGGTGGAATCGGCGACGGTGCTCCGGGCGGCTTCGCGAGCGCCTAATTTGCTCATCACCGCACGGCGGCCATTCCTGAACGGCCATAGGCCAATTCGAGCGAGG
>NZ_DATDGQ010000248.1:0-3497 GCF_036522015.1 Binatus sp. (SeqCode) | reverse complement strand
GAATGCGACGCGGCCGCGAGTGCGCGCGTAGCGGCGCGCGGCCGCGACGAAATCCGTCAAGACGGTGGCGCCCTCGCCGCGCGCCACGCGGCGGCCGTGGTCGGGATTCTCGCGGCCAGAGGCTGCTGCGCGATAAGGAGGATTGGCGACGACCAAGTCGAAGTTCGCGGGATCGACGCCTGCGATTTTTTTCTGTCGCAGGTCGGCGTTTACCGCTGTAACCGACTGGAGTCGGTTGATTGCGGTGCTGCGAGCGATCATATCGGCGAGCGGGCGCTGGATTTCGATCGCGATGACTTCGCGCGGGCGGTAGAGAGTGGCAATCATGATCGATACGACGCCGCATCCGGCGCCAAGCTCGAGCACCCGGTCGCGCGGGTTTGTTCGGGCGAAGCGGCCGAGCAGGATCGCTTCGATCGAGAAGCGGTATCCGAGCTTTGGCTGGATCAGGGTGATAGAACCGTCGAGGATCGTATCGCGAGTTTCGTTTTCGTGAACTAAATTCGCATTGGTTGCCATGAACGCCGCCGAAAAAGGAGAGCTCTACGCGCGCATCTTTCGCAAGGTTGGTGTGTATCTCGGCAAAGGCGAAATTCCGCGGGCTCTCAAAGAGCTGGATGAGGGTATGAAAATCGCCGAACGCAACGGCGATAGCAAGATGGCGGCGCGATTTGCGCAGGAAATTGCAAACGTCTCGAAGGCTGCAGAGCCGACGAAATAGCCGCTTTTGCCTGATATTTCGATGTTTCGCGTGATGTGTCGCTTGACGCGTTCGAGTTCGTACTTACCTTGAAATTGTGGGACGCGAGGCGATTCGAGCGAAGGACAGATAGAGCCTTCCTCGCGCCGAGCGGCCCCGAAATTAAAAATCGCGCCGCAGAAAAAATACGGCAGGAGGTTTTCTTCAAGATGGAAATGCGGATGAACGGCTATACGCCAAATGACTCATTGCTGCGCCACTGGAACGTGTTGTGGAACGAGGTCGAGCCCGCGCGCAAGGCGGCGCCGGCGGCTGACGTGGTCGAAGACGCGGACGGTTATCATTTCTACTTCGAGATGGCCGGTATAAACAGCGCGTCGGTCGATGTTCGAGTCGAGGACGGGAACCTGGTGGTCGAGGCCGAACGCAAACGGCCCGAGTGGTCCAAGGACGCCGAGGTCCATCTGTCCGAGCGGGCGTACGGCACGATGCGTCGCGCGTTCACGATGCCTGAGGATGCAGGTCACGATGGAATCAAGGCGGCCTACAAGGACGGTGTGCTGGAAGTGACGGTGCCGAAGCGGCCGGAGAGCAAACCGTTCAAGATTAAAGTGGATTTCGACAACTAGCCGGCGCGCCGGAAGCTTCGTGCAGACGGCCAGGGGAATTTTGGCTCAGACGCCGGCGGTTAATACTGCCGGCGTCGTGAGTGCAGCCGACGAAGCCACCTCGAGCTGACTCTTACAGGAGAGCTTTGCACGATTCGGAGCAGATGCAGAATCTTGAATCGCGCGCAAAACAGCGCGCTGTAAAAGGACCCTCACCTTCATCCTCTTCCTTACAGGGAGAGGGGAAGATTTCCAGGTCATGCAAAGGTCTCTCTTTCATGTGGGAGTACAAATGATATTTTTGATTATCATAGTGGCTATCGTCGCGTGGGTAATCTTTGCCTACAATCGATTAGTCAGTCTGCGCAATCAAGTAGATAATGCGTGGCGGCAAATAGATGTACAGTTGAAACGCCGTCATGACCTGATTCCGAACCTGGTCGAAGCCGTCAAAGGCTACATGCAGTTCGAGCGCGACACGCTGACGCAGGTTGTCGAGGCGCGCGCCAAGGCGGTCAGCGCGCCGGACCAGGCCTCGCGCATGGCGGCGGAGACGCAGATAACGACCGGTCTCGGCAAGCTGCTCGCCGTGATGGAGAACTATCCACAGCTGAAGGCCGACGAAAACGTGCTCAAGCTGCAGGAAGAGCTTACTACCACAGAAAATCAAATCGCGTACGCGCGACAGGCTTACAATGACGTCGTGCTCGAGCTGAACACGCGCATCCAGAGCTTCCCGGCCAATCTCATCGCGAGTAATTTCGGTTTCACGCCTGCGGAATATTTCAAAGGCGCGCCCGAAGAGCAGGCCGTTCCCAAGGTCGATCTTTCGATGACCGCGCCGCGCGCCTGAGCACAGCAGCCAGGGACGCGCGATGGCGGCAAGCAACTTCAGGGCGTTGGAAGGGACCAATCGCCGCGAGACGGCGGTGCTGGTGGTCGCGTTCATGTTGCTGCTGGGAGCGCTTGGACTCGGACTTGATATCGCCGCGCGCGACGTTGCGATTGTGGACGGGCACCTGGTCGGATTTCCGGTACTGACTATTGCGGCGCTGGTTTTCGCGGGCGTGCAATCGATGGTGTCGTATTACAGTGGGGCGTCCCTGGTCCTGCTGTCGGTCCACGCCACTCCGCTCACGCCCTACACGAATCAGCATCAGATTTTGCTCGACGTGATCAATGAAATGGCGACTGCGGCGCGGATGCCGGTGCCGAAGGTTTATTTGATCGACGACCCGTCTCCTAACGCATTCGCGACCGGACGCGACCCGGCGCATTCGGTGATTTGCGTCACGCAAGGCCTGGTTGAGGATATGGACCGCGAAGAGTTGCAAGGCGTGATCGGGCACGAGATGTCGCACATCGCGGATTACGACATCCGCACGATGATGATGATCGCGGTGATGGTCGGCGGAATCGCGATGCTGTCGGATTTCGTGTACCGCTGGATGTTTTTCGGCGGCTTCGGCGGGCGCGGGCGAGGCAGTGACAGTCGCGACAACCAGGTGGCGGCGCTGATCACGGTAGCGGTGATCGTGCTGGCGGCGGTGGCGCCGATCTTTTCGCAACTACTGGCGATGGCGGTTTCGCGGCAGCGCGAATATCTCGCGGACGCGTCGTCGGTCGAGTTCACGCGCAACCCGCGGGCGTTGCTGCGCGCGCTGCAGCATATCGCGAAGATCGAATCGCCGTTGAAGCAAGGGACGGCGGGAACCGGGCATCTGTTCATCGTGAATCCGCGCGAGGGTGTTCGCGAGGACAACGAGGGATTTTTCGCAAACCTGTTTTCGACGCATCCGCCGTTGAACCGGCGTATCGCGAGGCTGCAGGCGTTGTTGGGAGCGGTGCTGCCACCCGCGATTGACGCATCGGCGCGGGCTAATACCTAGGTTGAGACTTCACTGCGTCGGAACCTGACCCCCAACCCTTGCTGTCGTGGGCTTTGCGTAACCTCGGCGGACAGATTCAGAACAGGAGCAGAATCTTAAATCGCGCGCGAAAAATGCGCGCTGTATAAGGACCCTAACCTTCATCCTCTCCCTTACAGGGAGAGGGGAAGAATTGGGACCGGAAGGACAAGTCGTTGCTCGATTGCGGGGGGCGACTTAAGCTCGGCGGATGCCGACTGAGCGCGAAATCGATCAGATACTCAATCAAGTAGTTGCGCGGGTCTCGAAGATTGAGGGCGT
>NZ_DATDGQ010000247.1:0-4557 GCF_036522015.1 Binatus sp. (SeqCode) | reverse complement strand
GCATCTGTCGCGCGCGGGCGCGTCGGTCCGGGTGTTGACTACTGATGCGAACGGATGGGGACAGCGGCTGGACGCGGCGGCGATGGCGGCATACGCGCATCGCGACGGAATCGAAGTTCGCTACTGCGCGCGCGTCGCACGGCAAGCCGTGTCGCCCGAGCTGCTCGGAGCGTTGGCGGAACAGATGCGGTGGGCCGACGTAGTTCATCTGCACGCGGCGTACTCGTTTCCCACGATTCCAACGCTGCTCGCCGCGCGTTTGCTAAAGCGTCCAGTGGTATGGACTCCGCACGGCGCGCTGCAGCGCTGGCGCGGCTCGCGTCGCGTGGGCTTCAAGTCGATGTGGGAGAAGGTATGTATCGCAGTTGCGTCACGGCAATTAATGCTCCACCTGACTTCGGACGAGGAAGTCGCGGAAACGCGCGCAAGGTTTCCGCGTGCCAATCTTGAACTGATTCCCAACGGCGTCGAGCTCCCCGATACGCTTCATCGCGAGCCGCGCGGCGCGCGGCTTCGGCTCGGGTTTGTCGGCCGCCTCGATCCGAAGAAGGGAATTGAAAATCTGCTCGTCGCCTGCCGCATCGTGAAGGAGCGGAGCGTGGTGGATTTTTCACTCACGATCGCGGGTTCGGGCTCGAGCGAGTACGAAGCAAAACTTCGCGGCGAGATCAGTCGTTTGGAGCTGGGCAGCGAGGTCGCTCTGCTCGGTGACATTCGCGGCAAAGAAAAACAGCGGATGTTCGAGCAGACTGACGTCGTCGTGGTGCCGTCGTTCACCGAGAGTTTCGCGATCGTCGTAGCCGAGGCGCTCGCGCATGGCGCCGCAGTGATTGCGAGCACCGGCACACCGTGGAAGGAAGTCGAGCGCGTCGGCTGCGGACTGTGGGTTAACAACGATCCGGCGAGCATCGCGGATGCAATCATCAAGATTAATTCAATGCCAATCGCCGAGATGGGCGACCGCGGACGGCGCTGGATGGCCGCAGATTTTTCGTGGGAGAAATGCGCGTCGGAGATGATCGCGCTCTACAAGAGCGTACTGACACAGAGTGGCGATCGATGCCTGACCGCAGCGCATCAGATGTAAGATCACGGTCGCGGTCGAAAATGTTAATCGTTGGAATCAATGCCTATCACGGCGACGCCAGTGCGGCTGCGATCGTGGACGGCAAGCTCGTCGCGGCCGCGGAAGAGGAGCGTTTCACGCGCATCAAACATGCGGCAGGGTTTCCGGCCGAGGCATTGAGGTACGTGGTGAAGGCGGCGGCCGCTTCGTCGAGCGATATCGATATGTTGGCCGTGGCGCGCGATCCGTGGGCGCGAATCATGCGCAAGGCGTGGCATGCGCTGAAGATGCCGTTGGTCGCGCGCGATCGCCTGAGCGCGCAATCGCACTTTGCGTCGATCGGCGCGGAGGCCGCGCGCGCTCTGGGAGCGGGCGAGGGCTCTATCCCGGTGGGGCGCGTCGAGCATCATCGCGCGCATCTCGCAAGTTCGTTCCTGGTTTCGCCGTTCGACGAGGCGGCGCTATTTTCGATCGACGGGTTGGGCGACTTTGCCAGCGCGATGTGGGGAGTGGGACGCGGCGGCACAATTTCGCCGATGGGCGTCGTGACGTTTCCGCATTCGCTCGGAATGTTCTACACCGCGCTGACGCAGTACCTGGGATTTCCGAAGTACGGCGACGAATACAAGGTGATGGGGCTGGCGTCCTACGGGGAGCCGGAGATGGTCGAAGAGTTTCGCAAGATCGTGATCGCGCCGAACGGCGGGCGGATGGATTTCATGCTCGCGCCGGAATATTTCACCTACCAGAAGACGGGCGCCGAGATGACGTGGGGCGCAGGCGAGCCGACGATCGGAAGGCTGTACTCGAACTTCCTGGCGACCCGGCTGGGCGCGGTGCGCGATCCGGCGGAGCCGGTGGACAAGCGGCATATGGTGATCGCGGCGTCGATGCAGCGGCGGCTCGAGGAAGTGATAATCGATCGATTGCGAAGCCTGCGGCGCGCGACTGGACTCAGGAAGCTGTGCCTTGCGGGAGGAGTCGCCTACAACTGCGTCGTCAACGGCAAGATCCTGGAGCACACCGGCTTCGAGGACATCTACATACAGTCGGCGGCGGGCGACGCGGGACTGGCTATAGGTGCGGCGTTCGATCAATGGCACTCGAGCGCGCACCGCGAGCGCGAATTCGTGATGGAGCACGCGAACTGGGGGCCGGAATTCCGCGACGATGAAATCGCCGCAATACTCAGTTCGCGGGAATCTGAAATAGCCAGTCAGGGTTGCGTGATTAGCAAGATCGAGAATGAAGATGAACTTTGCCGGACGACTGCGGCGACCATCGCCGATGGGCTCGTCGTGGGATGGTTCCAGGGGCGGATGGAGTGGGGTCCGCGTGCGCTGGGCAACCGCAGTATCCTGGCCGATCCGCGGCGGGTCGAGATGCGCGACATTTTGAACTCGAAAATCAAGCGCCGCGAGATGTTCCGGCCGTTCGCGCCTTCAATTCTTGAGGAAGCCGCCGGCGACTACTTCACGCAATCCTATCCGTCACCGTTCATGTTGATGGCGTATTCGGTGCGGCCCGAGAAGCGCGCGGCGATTCCCGCCACCACTCATGTCGACGGGACGGGACGTTTGCAGACCGTGAATCCACGGCAGAACCCGCTCTACTACAAACTGATCCGCGAGTTCGGGCGTCAGACGGGAGTGCCGGTGCTGCTCAACACTTCGTTCAATGAAAACGAGCCAGTAGTCTGCCGCCCGGAAGAAGCGCTCGATTGCTTTCTCAGAACCAAAATGGATCTGTTGGTGATGGGGCAATACACCGTTCGCCGGAACGACGAAAATCAGCTATCGTCGTACCGCTAGTAGTATTGTATGTCGGCTACGCGTGACAAAGCAGGCTTAGTCTCACGCACAGCCGAGTGGGAGTTTTAATGAAGAGAGTCCTGGTCACGGGAGCCGGTGGCTTCATCGGCCACCATCTTGTGAGTTATCTCAAGAAAAAGAGCTACTGGGTGCGCGGCGCGGATCTGAAATATCCGGAGTATGAGCCGAGCGCAGCGGATGACTTCGCGCTGCTGGACCTGCGCCGGTGGGATGACTGTCTGAAGGCCACCGACGGAATCGATGAGGTGTATGCGCTCGCCGCCGACATGGGTGGCATGGGTTTCATTTCGGCGCATCATGCGGAGATTCTTCGCAACAATTCGTTGATCAACATTCACACACTGGACGCAGCGCGACAAAGTGGCGTGACCCGTTACCTCTACGCTTCGTCCGCATGCGTTTATCCCGAATATCGGCAGACCGACGCGAACGTCACGGCGCTCAAAGAAGAAAACGCGTACCCGGCGCAGCCCCAGGACGCCTACGGTTGGGAGAAGCTTCTGACCGAGAGACTATGCACGCACTACCGGGAAGACTATGGTCTGGAGACGCGCATCGTGCGCTTCCACAACATCTTTGGCCCGCTCGGCACCTGGGATGGCGGCCGCGAGAAGGTGCCGGCGGCTCTGTGCCGCAAGGTGTCGCTCGCCAGGCATAGCGGCAATTTCGAGATCGAGATCTGGGGCGATGGGGAGCAGACGCGCTCCTTTTGTTACATCGACGATTGCGTAGACGGCATTTACCGGCTGATGCGCTCGCAGTACAGGGAGCCGCTCAACCTTGGCCAGGATCGACCTGTGACTATCAACGAGCTCGCGGATATGGTCGCTGCAGTGGCCGGGATCAAAATAACCGTGAAGCACGTGCCGGGGCCGCAAGGCGTGCGCGGCCGCAATTCTGACAACACGCGCCTGCGCGAAGTCCTCAAATGGGAGCCGCGGATCAGCCTGGAACAAGGTCTCAAACACACCTATCAATGGATCGACCGCCAGGTGCACGCGGCTGAGCGTCGTGGCGGATCAGTATCATTGCAGAATCCATCGAGCGCGGGGCGTCGAGCGTCCGTATAGTAGTTGCGTATGGCACGCGCAGAAAAACAAAGCGCTTTTTCAGCGGCACCGGCCGAATCGGTCAGCGAGTTGGATTATTTCGAAGTAGCCCGCGAGCGCGAACGTACCGCCGAGTCGAATATTCCGATTAGCCGCACGCGAGTATTGTTCCTGAACCGTTCGTTCTGGCCTGACCGCGAAGCGACCGGTCAATTCCTCACAGAGCTTTGTGACGACCTTTCGCTGGATCATGAAATTACCATAGTGGCCGGACCGTCCTATCACGCGGAGGACAACGGCCCCCGCGGCTTTCGTTTGTGGTCGCGTGACCGCCGCGGCAAAGTTACGATCATCCGCACCTGGGGCACGAGATTTTCAAAATCGAATTTGGCTGGTCGATTAGTCAATCTGGGGACCTACTACCTATTGGCGGCAATAGTGACATTCCGGTTGCCGCGACCGGACGTGATAGTCGCAGCGACCGATCCCCCGCTTCTCGGCGCGCTGGCGGCAGTGCTCAAACGCCGATGGGGATGCCGGCTGGTTTACAACGTGCGGGATCTTTATCCAGACATCGCGGAAGTGACCGGCGGCGTGCGCAGTCCGTTCC
>NZ_DATDGQ010000246.1:0-3737 GCF_036522015.1 Binatus sp. (SeqCode) | reverse complement strand
ACCGGGTGCAGGGGTCACCCCTGCCGGGGGTGCGGGGCGCGCAGCCCCGCTGTCTTCGGCGACATCACGCGCGGCCGTATACCGGGACCACCGCGCCTGACGTGACGCGGCAATCGTCCGAGCACAGATAAGCGATCGTCTTCGCGATATCCGCCGGCTTCACCCAGTTTTCATGCTTCGCCTTGGGCATCGCGACGCGGTTCGCCTCCGTGTCGATGGTGCTCGGCGCGATCGCATTGACCATTACGCCATCGTCGAGAACTTCCTGCGCGAGCGACGCGGTGAAAGTCGCGATCGCGCCCTTGGCTACCGCGTAGGCGGCGTAGTCGCCCGCGCCTTGCAGACCGCTACGCGACGCCACCGACACGATGCGTCCCCACTTGTTGCGCTGCATTATCGGCACGACCGCGCGGCAGCAAAGAAATGTCGGCTTGACGTTGAGATCGAACATCGCTTGCCACTCCGCCAGCGTGGTTTCTGCGATCGGCTTGCCGCCCCAGAATCCGCCGACGAGATTCACCAGGATGTCGATCTTGCCCCACTTCGCCGCGACCTCCGCGACGAACTTCGCAGTCTGCGCCTCGTCGCTGACGTCCGCCTTCTTCAGAAAAATCTCCGACGCCGGGAAACGATTGCCGAGTTGTTTCTGCAGCAGAGGAACTTCCGCATCGACGACATACGGCACCGCCGCCTTCGCACCCGCGACCAGAAAATTCTCGACCACCGCGCGCCCTAGCGCTCCGGTCCCTCCAGTAACTATCGCGACTCGATTTTCAAGCATTTGCATGGCTCACCCCGCGCTCGCGCCAGTGGTCGCGTAGTTTACCCATGCGCGCGAGCATCCCGAGCGCATCGACAGGTGCGTCGTCGGGTTGTTCGTTCAGATCGCGATAGCACTTGTCGACGATCGCCACCAATCGCTCGGCCAGAGTCCATTTCATGAAGCGGCCGAGGTCGGTTCGGCGCGCTGCTTCATCTGCATCGACCCCCGCCTTGAAATGACGCGCCGACTGCTCCCGCACCAGCGCAAAATATTCGCGCAGCTCGAGCAGCCCTTCCTTGCCGCATAGCGGTCCATGCCCCGGCACAACCACCGCCGGATCCATCGCCGCCATCTTGTCGAGCGCGCTCATCCATCCCGTCAGCGAGCCTTGCCACACCACGGGAGTGTCGGTGTAGAAGAGCAGGTCGCCGGCGAACAGCACACGCGCGTCGGGCACGTACGCAACGACATCGCCCATCGTATGCGCGGGCCCGAAATGCATCAGCTCGACCGCGCGTTCTTCCAGGTGCACCGTCATCCGCTCGTCGAACGTCACGCTCGGGAGACAGCTCTTGATGCCGCGAAAGTCGAACTCGCCGAAAGCCTCACGCACGTAAGCCAAATCGCGTCCCGGAATTCCGTCGCGGACCATCCGCTCGAAGCCGCTCGGATCGCCGGCGCGCCGCATCTCCTCGCGGCAATTGCGATGCGCAATTATCTCGGCGCCCTCGACCAGTTGATTGCCGTGCACGTGGTCGGCGTTCGAATGAGTGTTGACCAGATAGCGGATGGGGAGCGGACACGCCGCGCGCATCGCGTCGAGCATCGTGCGCGTGAGCGGCAGATCGAACAACGTATCGACTATCAGCGCGGATTTCTTGCCCGCGACGAGTCCCGCGTTGTTGCGACTCCATCCCGTGGTCGGCTGCATCCAGGCGTGGATACCCGGTGCGATCTTCTCGAGCGATGCTTTCGTTGCTCCCATGCCGCGGATTCTAGGTGCGTGCGCGCCAAAAGAGAAACGCCGGGGATCGCCCGGCGTCTCTGAGGAATCGAATTGCGTCGAGCGCCGCTATTTCAGATTTTCGTTGGCGAAATCCCAGTTGACCAGGTTCCACCACGCATCGACGTACTTCGGCCGCGCATTGCGATAGTCGATGTAGTACGCGTGCTCCCAAACGTCGCAGGTAATTATCGGCACCTGTCCCTGGCGGATCGGGCATCCCGCGTCATGCGTCGCGACGACTTGCACCGCGCCGTCCTTGCGGCGCACCAGCCATGCCCACCCGCTGCCGAAGTGACCGTCGGCAATCTCGCTGAATTTTTTCTTGAACGCCTCGAAACTGCCGAAGCCTTTCTTGATCGCGTCGGCCACCGGCCCCTTGGGCTCGCCGCCTTTCTTTGGGCCCATCGACTTCCAGTAGAAGGAATGATTCCAATGCTGCTCCGCGTTGTTGAACAGCGGCCCGGGTTCCGCGGTCTTCAGGATATCTTCGAGCGCGGCGTTTTCTAATTTGGTGCCCTTGACCAATTCGTTGAGCTTGTCGACGTAGGCCTTGTGATGCTTGCCGTGATGATACTCGAGCGTCTCGGCCGAGATGTGCGGCTTCAACGCGTCCATGCTGTACTGCAGTTCGGGAAGTTTGAATGCCATGATTGAGGTACCGTCCTTTTGATGAATACAGCTCCTGAATTTCGGAGCTGTGATCAAAGTTTACGCCTGACTTGAAATCAGCGCGAATTTCAAACGTTCCCGCGGTAACTGTTGCAAAAGAAGTTATGCTGTGAAAAAGACACCAAAGCGGGTTTTAGGCGGGGCGTACTCGAAGGAGGAGGATTCCGATGGAAGATCTAGTCTTCATGCTACTCAGATTTCTGCACTTCCTTTTTGGCATCACGTGGATCGGACTGCTCTATTATTTCAATTTCGTTCAAACCCCGTTCTTCGGCGAGACTGATCCCGCAGTCCGCAGCGGCGCGATTCAGAAACTCGTCCCGCGCGCGCTCTGGTGGTTCCGATGGGGCGCAATGGGAACGGTCATTTTCGGCCTGCTCTACCTGTTGATGTGGTGGGCGATGCGCCTTAACTACGCGATGACGCCGTGGACGGTCGCGATCTTCACCGGCGGCCTGATGGGCCTAATCATGTGGGCCAACGTATGGTTCGTCATCTGGCCGAATCAGAAAATCGTCATCGGCAACGCGACTGCGATGGCCGGGGGAGCGCCTGCCAATCCCGCCGCTGCGCCCGCCGGACGCCGCGCCGCGTTGGCGTCGCGCACCAACACCCTCTTCTCGATTCCGATGCTGTTCTTCATGGGCGCCGCGAGTCACTACAACCTGTTCAATGAGGCGACGCCGGGCGGCATCACTGGATGGCTGGTGGTCACGCTGATCGTGGTTTTCCTGGTCGAGGCCAACGCGCTCATCGGCACCCAGGGCGTGACCAAGAAGCCACTCGATTCAATCGCGGGAACGATCCACTCAGGCCTCGCGCTGTGGATCGTGCTGGTCGTGATCATCAAGGTTACGCTGGGCTGACCGAGTTCCACTAACGATCATCTTCAAAACTACGGAGCCGCCGACAAAACGCCGGCGGCTCCTTATCCGGTCCCCCTTCCCGCGCGGGAAGGGGTTAGGGGTTAGGTTCTTACTTCTGGCGCGCGGCTTCTGCCAAAAACGCGGTCAAATCGTCAATTCGATTCGCCAACTGCGGCAGCGCGCGCATCGCATGCGTGGTGCGCTTGGGCGTGTAGCCGGGCGGATATTTTAGAAACAGCACGCGATCGTAAACCAGCTCGCGCGGCGATCCGGCGATCGGCGGCCCCTGACTGCCAGCCAGGTTGGGATTCGCGTTGTGACAAACCACGCAGTTCGTCATGTACACGATTCGCCCTTGCTCCGCCGGCGTCATCGGCTTCGACGGCCCGCACGCAGAGATTGCTATCGAGAGCATCGCGACGGCGAAGATGCT
>NZ_DATDGQ010000245.1:0-8850 GCF_036522015.1 Binatus sp. (SeqCode) | reverse complement strand
CACGTGCTCATGAAGCCGTACGAGTCGGTATCGGTGCGCGGTGTGAAAGTGAAGCACATCGGTGACGTGCGCCCGCTGTCGAGTACTATTTCGCTCAAGGTGCGTAAGCGGATCGCCGCGGCCGATACTCTGTTCAATCAGGATCCGATTGGCGAGCTCGTGATTGCGACGCCGGACAGCGCGCTGGACTCGATGGCGACGATCATCGCTGTCGATTTCCAGCGATAGTCAGCACCGGAGGGTTGAATCGCGGGCACGGCGGCCCGCGCCACTGAAAGCGAGGATCAGGGAGCTGCGGTGAAGCTCCAACCGTACTGCTTTCCGTTGACGGTCATTGCGACGCGATACGACTCTCCGCCGACGAGCGGATCGCGCACCATCATTACTACCTGGCCGAAAGACTTGAGGGCTTCACGGCCGTGCGCCTGAGTTCCGGGGTCGGGATTTGTGTAGCTTCCGGAATCGTAGGGACAGGTCCCGACCTTCGTTCCCGCCGCCGCGCCGCTGGTCTGAGTCAGCGACGCGTCGGTAATCGTGGCCGGCACCCACATGCCGAGCTGGAGCGTGATCGCTGGCGCGTCCGCTGGGTAGCCCGGACACGACGACACCGGATTCGGCCATTCACCCTTGTATCCGCCGGGCTTGACTGTCGCGCCGTCGGGCGGCACTTCGATCGGCGTCGCAAACGCATGCCCGCCGACCGGAGACAGCGGCAGGTCGCTTTTCCAATCGAGCGATGCCGCGCAAACGGTCTCTCCGCAATACTCGCCGAAGCCTACCTGCTTCAGATTGGGATTCACGAGTTGCGGGCGATGGAACGGTCCGGCAATCCACGATTGAATTGCCCTGGTCATTCGCTGCTCGCTGGTGAGACTCCTTTTGCCCTGGAACATCACGTCGCTGGCGCGCGCGGCCTTGAGACCCTCGGCCGAATAGCCCGACTTCGATTCGTCCTCGGTATGCAACAAACCTCCGAGATTTACGTTTCTGGCGAGCGTGGGTTCATAGTTCGTTATCAGATACTTCGAATGGGCGAGGCAGCCGCTGCTCAGCGCCGGATCCTCGTCCACCGGCGGCACATTGAGTCGCGTGCGATACAAATTCAGCGTTGCGAGCCAGTTCGTGGATAAGCCGGCGGCGGCAGGAGTCTCCTCGGCCATCGGCGAGATCGGCGGCATCGTGCTCGCGGGCCGCTCCGGCGCGAACTTCGGCGCGGTCGCGCCAGGAGTCGCGCGATTCCTCGCTCGCGCGGTCCGTCGAGGACGCGGCGACGCGGCCGGCGCAGCCTCGGTCGCTGGCGGCGCGCTCGCGGGCGGCTCGGTGAGTGCGGGCTCGGTGGGTGCCGGCTCGGTCGCCGGCGCCGCGGTCTTTGCCGACGTTGGGAATTTGGCGATCGGCGTGAATGTCGTCTGCGTATCGGCGACCTTGAAATTCCACAGGTAGGTCTTACTGTCCGCGGTGATCGAGACCGCGTAGCGCGACCCGGCCTTCAGCGGCTCGCGCGGGACAATCACCACCGCGCCTGCGTCACGCAAATTCCAGTAGCCGTACTTCTGCGCGGCTGCGTTCGGATTTTGATAACTCGGCGCATCGAACGCGCAATGCTCGATCGGCTTGCCATCTTCGGTCAAAGAATGTGCGGTGAGTTTCGTGTCCACCAGTCGGCCGAGTTGCAGCGTGACGGGAAGTCCGACCGGCCTCGCGTAACCCGGGCAGCTGGCGAGCGGGTCGGGCGCCTCGAGTCCTACCCAGTCCAGCGCCACCGCGGCACCGTCGGGCGGAAACTCAATCGCGCGCGCATAAGTCTGCTGCTCTTCGGGCGTCGGCGGCAATCGCAGCGCGGCGACCCAGCATCCACCGCTCGAGGCCTCGCCATAACCGGCCTCGGTCAATGCAGGATCGAACACCGCAAGGCGATGGAACGGGCCCTCGATCCAACGATCGATCTGCTGCTGCACGTCGTACGAGCTGCATCCCCACGAGAGCTGGAGATTTTGCGCCGCGCGCGCGCCGCTTGCCGAGTACCCGCTCTTGCCGGGCTTCTCTTGATAGGCGTCCGCGCCCATCGGTTTTGCACTGCGCAAAGCTTCGCCGAAATTCAGCAGCAGGTAGCGCGCGTGCGCGGCGGCGCCGGCACTCAGTTCGGGATTGTCGCGAATCGAATCGAGCCCGAGGCTTGAGCGATAAAAGTTGACCCGCTCCAGCCACGTCATCGACGACGACGCGGAGAAATGTGATGTGGGTGCCGAGACGGGAAGTTTCGGCGTCGATGCCGCCAGCGGCTCTGCCGTCGGTGCGACGTTAGCGACATAGGCGGCCGGTCCCGGAAGGTTCGTCGCTGGCGCCGACGGTGCCGCGAGCGGAGTCGATGCACTGGCAGCTACAGTGTTCGCAGCGACAGTCTTGGCAGCTACGGGGATAGGCGGCTCGACAGGCTTGGAAGTCGCTTGCGGATGAGCCAACGCCGCTATCTCTGCGAGCGTTGCGCTGAACAGTCCCCATTTCTCAATGTGATCCGCCAATCCGACTGCGACGAGCACAGCAATAACCGCAATCGCACGCAGGTTGCGCCGCCAACGCCGCCGCTTCAGCGCATCTGGATCGATAAAGCGATACGGGGCCGCGCCGCCGAACCGTAGAATGTCGCCGTGCTTGAGCTCCTGCCTGCGACGAATCTTTCGCCCGTTGACGAAGGTGCCGAGCGCCGACTTGAGATCGACGACGTAGTAGCGGCCGCGCACATATCTGATGACTGCATGACGATCGGCGACGCTCGCATCGGCGAGCCGCAGTCCCGATCCTTCAGCGCTGCCGACGCCTGCTTCATCGCGCGCAAGCAGCAGCAGCCGCGTGCCTGACGCGTCGCGATCTACCGCGAGCAGGCGCGCGGCCTGCGGTCTTTTCAGCACGTGCGGCTACTTCCGCTCGAACCGCTCGACCTGGCAGCCATTTAGAAAACGAACGCGGCACCCTTCGCGGGTTGCGCGGTGGGCGTTTGCGTACAGTACGGCGCCGGCCCGGTCTCGTTGTTCGCCGCCCGATCCGCAAGCATCTTCGCGAGATCCTGCTGGCAGGTATTCTCCCCGGTTTGATAGTAGCGATAGCGGGTATCGGTGCTTGATTGGTCCGGCGGCAGGACCAGCACCGGTCCACTCATTTTCGTAGCCGCCTCCGGCGTCATCCCAGTGTCAGTAAGACTTTGCGGCACCGGCGCGGGCTTTTTGGCTTTCCAGAACGGCACTCCGGGAATACCCACCGATTGCAGGTTGCCCGACTGATCCTCGGTCCACTCAAAACATCCGGCGAGCGCGCAACAGCAGATCGCTACCACAACTAATACCGCGAATCTCAAGATAACCTTCCCCCTGCTTCAACTCGATCCGGCAACCCTCAGTTAACGGGGCGCACTAAATCATGGCGCAATGGAGAATGTCCAGTCGTACCGCTTTCCATTTGCGCTCAAATGAACCTCGTACTTCCCGCCCTTGTCGAGCGGACTGCGCGGAATGAGTACAACTGTGCCGTAAGATTTCAGCACGTTGCGTCCCAGCTCTTGTGAGTATGCATCGGGATTCGAGTAGCTAGTCGAGTCTATACCACATGCTTCGACGGCGGCGCGGCTCCCGTCGGCTTTTGCCCGCGCGACTGAGTATTCGCCGAGATGAGTATCGATCCAGTCGCCGAGTTGAACTGTAATGGCCAGTCCGCTCGGCGCCGCATAGCCGGGACAACTCGTGAGTGGATTCGGCCATTCGTTCTCGAACGATCTTATAGCTACAGTTCCGCCGTCAGGCGGAAACTCGATCGGCTCGCGCTCTGCCGCACGGAGCGGCATCTTCCCCTGTGAACCTTTCAAGAGGTTGAGTCCCGCCGCGCACGCTTCCGATTCGCAGTAGAGTCCGAAGCCAGCGCTGGTCAATCGCGGGTTGATTATCGGCATGCGATGGAACGGCAGCGCCATCCACCCGTCGATCGACCACTCGGGCGAGCCCCATCCGCCGGGGTCAGCGGAAACCCCTCGCATCGACCATACGTCCATGTCACTGGACTTGGCGGCTTCGATTCCTTCGGGCGTGAAATCCAGTTTGGCCGGATCCTCGGTATGCATTTCGGCGCCGAGACCACTGCTCATGATCGCGTCGTGGAAATTCTTGACGATATACATCGTATGCGCGCGGTCACCCTTGCTCGCGTCGGGATCTTCCACAATTGGCGGCAGTTTCACCATCGCGCGGTAGTAGTTCACTCGCGTCAACCATCCAGGTCCGGCGGACGCAAGAACCGCCGAGGCTGATGGAACCGAGCCTGCAGTTGCAACCGACTTTGACGACGCCGACTGAGTATTGATCGCCGAAGGTGCGGAGCTGGACTCGCGCGGCGAAAGCCCTGCCGCGGGTTCCGGCGTGGCGGGTCCGAATGCGTTTCGATAGCGAGCTATGGCGAATCCGGCGAGGAACATCACCGCCAGGATCACAAATCCTCGCCGCATGCGCTTCGCGACCGACGCCGGGTCGAAAGCAAAACGCGCAGAGCCGAACTTGACTTCGTCGCCGGGCTTGAGCGCGACCGGTTTTTGCACTCGACGGCCATTGACGAACGTGCCGTTAGTCGAGCCGAGGTCTGCCAGCTCGAAGCCGCCTGGCGTGCGCGTAATCGTGGCGTGACGGCGCGAAACAGTGGTGTCATCGACCACCACGTCGTTCGACGGATGACTGCCAATAGCTATTGTCGGCTTTTCGAGTGAGTATTCGCGCGACGGGGAAGTGCCTATTGTAACGAGACGGTTGTTCGTGGCTCCCTGCTTCGCCGGCATCGATCGCTTAGCCCAGGTTCCAGAAGCGGCCGACGTTCTGCGACGCCCGCTCGATCATCGGCATCACGCGATCGCCGCCATCGCCAGCGCGAAGCGGCTCGTCGGCGTCGCGTCCGAATTCGTCGATCACCGCGCGTCCCGACTCGGCGATTGCTTCGAGATCGTAGCCGCCTTCGAGCGCCGCGACCAACTTCCCGCCGCAACATTCCGCCGCCAGCCGTTTCACCCGCCGCGCCATTGCTCCGAATCCCGCCTCGGTCAAGCTCATCTGCGCGAGCGGATCGCGTAAGTGGCCGTCGAACCCCGATGAAACAAGGATGAATTCGGGTTTGAAATGGCGCCCGATCGGCATGATCAGCCGATCGAACACGCGCAGATATTCGGCGTCGCCGAATTCCGCGGGCATCGGCAGATTCACAGTGAACCCCATCCCCGCGCCGTACCCGATTTCGTGGAGCGAGCCGGTGCCGGGGTAGTGCGGAAACTGATGCGTCGATACGTACAGCACTTCGGGCGATTCGTAAAATATGTCCTGCAAGCCGTTGCCATGATGGACATCCCAATCGACGATCATCACGCGCTTGAGGCCGCGCGATTCGATTAGCCACTTCGCGGCGATCGCGACATTGTTGAAGAAGCAAAATCCCATCGCCCGATTAGGCAGTGCGTGATGCCCCGGCGGACGGACAATGGCAAATCCATTATCTATCGCTCCGTCCATCACCGCCTCGACCGCGGTGAGCACGCCGCCGGCCGAAAGCAGCGCGGTCTCATACGTATCGCGCGAGCTATGGGTGTCCGGGTCGAAGTCGAATCGGTCGAGTGACGCCGTCCGCGCCACTGTCGCCACATATTCAGGCGTGTGACAGCTCGCGATTTCCTCGTGCGTCGCTTCGCGCGGCGCCATCATCTTCAGGTCCGGCCGGGTGAGCGACTCCGCCATCTCGATCATCGCCGCGACCCGCTCCGGACGTTCCGGATGCGCGCGGCCGGCGAAGTGTTTCAGGTAGCGGCGATCCGCGACGACCCCGGTTTTATGCATCGTTGACACCCCAGTCACGTATGATGATTAACTGGCATGGCGCGCTTGCGCGGAATTTTTCCGCGCCTCGCACAGTCGTCGAATTGCACGCGTCGGTGGTCATCGAAGTTTGCCTGATCTTTTTGAAATAGCTCTGATCCTCGCGATCGCGCTGATTGTCGTCGGCCCCGAACGCCTGCCTGAAGTTATGCGTACGGTCGGAAAAATCTTGCGCGAGCTCCGCCTGGCGAGCAATACCGTCCTCCACGAACTGACCGACGTCCTCGACGAGCCGCCCGCTAATACTCCGCCGCCACCCAAGTCCTCGCCTGAGGCTGTGAAGCCGCCGCCCGCGCCGCCGGCTATCCAGCCGACCGAGAATAAATAGCTGGTCATCCGCACCGTGACTAGCGAGGATATCACACCGCCAGCGGTCATCGAGGCGACGCCCGAGCAAGCCGGGATGTCGCTCATCGAGCATTTGAAGGAACTCCGCACGCGCCTGATTCGCGCCTTCATCGCCATCGGCGTCGGCTTCATCGTCGCGTACATGATCAGAAATCCGCTGTTCCATTTCCTGACCTATCCGATTCGCGAGGTCTCCGGGGGCAAGGTGCTGCTCATCGGCACCGGTGTTGGCGAGGCGTTTTATACCGAGATCAAGGTCGCACTAATCGCGGGTCTGTTCATCGCGAGTCCCGCGGTATTTTACGAGGTCTGGAAATTCATCGCACCGGGTTTGTACGAAACCGAACGCCGGCTCGCCAAGCCATTCGTCTTCTTCGCTACGATTTTTTTCGTGCTCGGCGGATATTTCTGCTGGGCCGTTGTGTTCAAGGTCGGCTACAAGTTTTTTCTCGATCAGTACGCGACCATCGGCGTGACTCCGACCCTCCGCATCAGCGAGTACCTGGCCTTCTCGTCTAAGCTCCTGCTGGCGTTCGCGCTCACATTCGAGATGCCGATTTTCGCGTTCTTCTTTACCAAGCTCGGCATGATCGACCACAAAATGATGTTCGGCTACTGGCGCTACGCGCTGGTCGGAATCTTCGTGGTCTCCGCGATGCTGACTCCGCCCGACATGATCTCGATGCTGCTCCTTGCGATTCCATTGACCCTGCTCTACGTAATTAGCGTCGGAGTCGCGTGGATGTTTCGACTCAAGCCCGAGGAAAAACCGGCCGCGACTACTCCACACCAACCTGAAGTTGTTTGAGCGTGGAGCGAATCGAGCAGAGGTCCCATGGCAAGAATCATAACTTCGCCCGTCGCCACCGGCGCGCCCGGCATTTCACCGCGATGGACCCGCAGCGCCAAAGACGCGGTCTGCACCGCATATTCGTCGGCGAGCCGGCTGTGGTTCACAACTTCGGCCGGCGTGCTCGACGAGATTTATTTCCCGACCATCGATCAGCCGCAGGTCCGCGATCTACAGTTCCTGATCACCGACGGCGAAACGTTCTTTCACGAGGAACGCCGCCATCTCCAGTCCACCACCGAGTACATCGCCAATGAGGGCCTCGCCGTAAAGATCGTCAACCACTCGCCCGACGGCCGCTACAATATCTTCAAGGAAGTCATTACCGATCCGCATCAGCCGACCTTGCTCATCAACACGCGGCTCGAGGGCGACCCGGAGCTGCTCAAGAAACTTCACCTGTACGTTCTGCTCGCGCCGCATCTGTGCGTCGGCGGATGGGGCAACAGCGGCTACCTGAGCAAGATTGTCGGCCATGAGTTCCTCACCGCGAACAAGAATGGCGTCTGGCTGGCTTTAGGAGCCATGACGCCTTTTCTCAGGACGTCATGCGGATACGTCGGAATTACCGACGGATGGCAGGACCTCCACTCCAACTTCAAGATGGACTATCAGTTCGCCGCCGCGCTCGACGGCAACATCGCGCTCACCGCCGAGATCGATTTGAGCAAAGGCTACTCCTTCACGCTCGGCCTCAGCTTCGGCCGCGAGCTCAATCGCGCCGTCACTAGTCTGTATCAATCGCTCGCCGACCCTTTCCCCGAGCATCGCGCCCGCTTCCTCGAGCAGTGGGAGCGCGCGTGCCGGCACTCGCTCCCACTCGCCAAATTTTCGGGCGACGGTGGCGCCTTGTATCACCGCGGATCCGAGCTGCTGCTCGCGCACGAGGACAAAACTTATCCTGGCGCGTTGATCGCGTCGCTCAGCATCCCGTGGGGCGAGGCCAAGAGCGACGACGACCTGGGCGGATATCACCTGGTCTGGACCCGCGACATGGTCAACAGCGTGACGGGCTTGGCCGCCACTGGAGAGGTCTCGACGGCGCTGCGCGCGCTCATTTATCTCGCGTGTGCACAGCGTCCGGACGGCGGCTTTCCGCAGAATTTCTGGATCGACGGCAAGCCTTACTGGAACGGGGTTCAGCTCGACGAAGTTTCGTTTCCGATGACGCTCGCGTGGCGGATGCACAAGGCCGGCGCGCTGAAGGATTTCGATCCGTATCCGATGGTGTTGCGCGCGGCGCACTTTCTGGTCGATAACGGCCCGCCCACGCCGCAGGAGCGATGGGAAGAGAACGCCGGCTATTCGCCCTCGACGCTGGCCGCCAATATCGCGGGGCTGGTCTGCGCCGCATGCTTCGCGCGCGACCGCGGCGATTTGGTGACGGCGCAATTCCTCGAGGACTACGCAGATTTCCTCGAAGCGCACGTCGAAGCCTGGACCGTCACCGACGACGGCTTCCTCGTCCCCGGCATCAAGCGCCACTACGTGCGTATCAATCCCATCGACATCAGCGATCCCGACGCCGCCGAAAGCATCGAGGGCAAGCGCGTCTTCATTCAGAATCGTCCGCCGGGAGCGCAGGCGGAATTTCCCGTCGCGGAAATCGTTGACGGCGGATTTCTCGAGCTGGTCCGCTACGGCATCCGCAAGGCCGGCGACGCGCTGATGGAAGATTCGCTGCGCGTCATCGACGCGGTGCTCAAGACCGACTTCCCCGCGGGTCCATGCTGGCGCCGCTACACTCACGACGGTTAC
>NZ_DATDGQ010000244.1:0-19552 GCF_036522015.1 Binatus sp. (SeqCode) | reverse complement strand
GTGAGCAGCACGGCGGCCTCATCGCCGGAACCGTGCTCGGCCTGCGCAATCAGGTCGGCGGCGATCCATTCGGGATGCGCACGGTCGTCGGCGATCACGAGCACCTCGCTCGGTCCCGCCATCTTGTCGATGTCGGTGACGCCATAGACCATCCGCTTGGCGGCCTGCACGTACGAATTGCCGGGTCCGACGATCTTGTCGACCGGCTTGATGCTCTCGGTGCCGTACGCTAGCGCCGCCACCGCATGAGCTCCGCCGACGCGGTAAAATTCATCGACGCCCGCGATTTCCGCGGCCGCAAGTACCGCAAGCCGCTCGCCCTCCGACGATGGCGGCGAGACCATCACGATTTCGGCAACGCCCGCGACCTTGGCGGGAATCGCGTTCATCAGCACCGATGACGGATACGCGCCGAGCCCTCCAGGCACATAAATTCCTACGCGGCGCATCGGCTGCACCATCTGTCCGAGGCGCATCCCGGACTTGTCGCGGTAGATGAACGACTTCTCCATCGTGCGGCGATGGAACTCGGCGATTCGCTCAGCAGCCAGCTCCAGCGCACGGCGATCGTCAGCCGGGATTCGATTGATTGCGGAATGCCGCTCAGCCGGCGTCACGCGAAGCGTCGCGGTGGTAAGCTTCACGTGATCAAACCTGGCCGTGAGCTCGATCAACGCACGATCGCCGCGCTTTCGGACGTCGGCGATTATCTTCGAGACAGCGCTGTCGATGCCGGCGGTGTCGCTGCCGCGGCGTCCAAGTATCGCGGCGAGAAATTTCCTGAACTCGGGAGTCCGGGACTCGAGGACACGGGGTCGCATTATTCTGGAGCGCGTTCGATTCGCGCGCCGAGCCCGGACAGCTTCGCGTCGAGCGCCTCGTAGCCGCGGTCCAGATGGTAAATGCGGCTCAACTCGGTGGTGTGTTCCGCGGCGAGTCCGGCGATTATCAAACCCATGCTGGCGCGCAAATCGGTCGCCATCACCGGAGCACCGCTCAGTTTGGACGGTCCGCGGACGACTGCGGTGGGACCTTTCATCAGGATGTCGGCGCCCATCCGCGCCAATTCCTGCGCGTGCATGAATCGATTTTCGAAAATCGTTTCGGTAATAACCGAAGTGCCTTCAGCCTGGGTGAGCATCGCCATCATCTGCGCCTGCAAATCGGTTGGAAAACCCGGATACGGCAGCGTGCGCAGCTCGACCGACTTGAGTCCATCCGTGCGCGCGATGCGGAGGCCATTGCTGTTTGCCTCGACGGTAACGCCGGCCTCGCGCAGCTTGGTCGCGACGGCATCGAGATGCTCGATCGGAGCATTTGCAATCGTGACGTCGCCGCCGGTAATAGCCGCCGCCGCCATCATGGAACCGGCTTCGATTCGGTCAGGTATAACTTCATGCTCCGCGCCGTGCAGCCGTTCGACGCCTTCGATTTCGATCACGTGCGTGCCGGCGCCCCGGATTTTCGCGCCCATCTTGACCAGCACTCGCGCGAGATCCTGCACCTCGGGTTCGCGCGCGGCGTTTTCGATCGCGGTGTGGCCGCGGGCGGTTACCGCCGCCATCAGAATATTCTCGGTAGCGCCGACCGACGGAGAATCAAGCCAGATACGCCCGCCGGTCAGCTTTTCGGCGTGCCCCTCGACGTAGCCATGACGGAACTGGATCTTGCTGCCGAGCGCGCGGATCCCTGCGATGTGCAGATTCACAGGGCGCGCGCCGATTGCGCATCCGCCGGGCGTCGAGACGCGCGCGCGTCCGGTCCGCGCCAGCAGCGGGCCAAGCACGACGAACGATGCGCGCATCGTCTTGACCAGTTCATACGACGCTTCATGCGAGGTAACTTTCGCCGCATGAAGCTCGACGCGATGCTCGTCGGTCCAGCGCGCCGCGACGCCGAGCTGGATCAGCAGCTCCATTGCGGTTTTCACATCGCGCAACCGCGGGACGTTGGTGAGATGAAGCGGTTCCGACGTGAGCAGCGACGCCATCATGATCGGCAGCGCTGCGTTCTTGCTGCCGCTCAGCGTGACGGTGCCGCGCAGCGGAGCGCCACCATGAATTATCATTTTTTCCATCGCCAGCTATTCCCCGCTTCTGCGCGCATGCACGACGCGCGGATGCCCAGCGAAATCATTTATCACAGCGACCACTCGCAAGCCCGCTTCTTCGAGAAGTTTCGCGATCACCGGCGCCTGCTCCATGCCGACTTCCACGATCATCTCGCCATCGTTGGCAAGATGTCGCGACACGCCCGCCACGATCCTGCGGAAGATATCGAGGCCGCCAGTGCCTGCGCTCAGCGCAAGACGTGGCTCATAGCCGCGCACTTCGAGCTCCAGAGCGCCGATCTCGGTGTCGTCGAGGTAAGGCGGATTCGCGACTATCGCGTCAAACGTTCCGAGCGCCGGTCCTCCGTCGAGAACCTCGAAGCAGTCGCTGCGCCGAAACGCCACTCGCTCGTCAACCCGATGACGTCGCGCGTTGCGCGAGGCCACCGCAATCGCATCCGTGGAAATATCCACCGCAGTAACGCGTGTCCGCAATTCGTTGACGGCGATTGCGATCGCAATCGCGCCTGAGCCGGTGCCGACGTCGAGCACGCGCGCATTGGCTCTCCCCGCAACACATTCAAGCGCCGTGCTGACTACAAACTCCGTCTCCGGCCGCGGAATAAGTACTGCGGGCGTGACTTCGAAGTCGAGCGAGTAGAATTCCTTGTGCCCGAGGATGTACGCGACCGGCTCGCGCTTTTCGCGCCGCGCGACCATCGCGTCGAATGTTTTTAGTGTTGCGGGCGATAGATCGAGCGAACCGGTGATGGCGGCCTCGCGAGTCACGCCGGCGGCCTCCGCCAGCAGAAGTTCCGCGTCCAGACGGGACGACTCGATGCCGGCAGCCGCGAGCTTGTTTGACGCCTTGTCGATCTCCGCCAACGCGCGCGCGAGCACCTCGCTCATGGCCGCGCTCACGTGCTGAGCGACTGCTCGCGATCGTACGCCGCCAGCGCATCGATGACCGGATCGATCGCGCCGTCGAGAAAATTGTCGAGCTGATGAATCGTCACATTGACGCGATGGTCGGTCACGCGCGACTGCGGAAAATTGTAGGTGCGGATGCGCTCCGAGCGGTCGCCTGTCCCGACCATCGATTTTCGCGTCTGCGCGATTTTCGCCTGCTGCTCCGATTGCGCCTGCTCGAGCAGCCGCGCGCGCAGAATCTTCAAGGCCTTCGCCTTGTTCTTGTGCTGCGATTTTTCGTCGCGCTGGATTATCACCATGCCGCTCGGGATGTGCGTGATTCGCACCGCCGAGTCGGTGGTGTTGACGCTTTGCCCGCCGGGGCCAGACGCGCGCATCACGTCGATCCGCAGGTCTTTCGCTTCGTTGATGTTGACCTCGACTTCGTCCGCTTCGGGCATGACGGCGACTGTGACCGCCGAGGTGTGGATGCGCCCCGAGCCTTCGGTCTCCGGCACGCGCTGCACGCGATGTACGCCGCCTTCGTACTTCAGCCGCGAGTATGCGCCGCGGCCGGTCACCAGGGCGATCACTTCCTTGATTCCGCCGAGCCCCGTGTCGCTCAAGCTGAGCGTTTCGAGCTTGAATCCGTGCCGCTCGGCATAGCGCGAGTACATCCGGAACAAGTCGCCCGCGAACAACGACGCCTCTTCCCCGCCAGTGCCGGCCCGAATTTCTAAAATTACGTTCTTTTCGTCGTTGGGATCGCGCGGCGTGAGCAGCTCCTTGAGCTTCTCCTCGACCGCGCCGAGATTTTTCTGCAGCGTCGGCATCTCGGCCTTGGCCAGTTCGCGCAGGTCGGCGTCATTGCCGTCGAGGATCGATTTGTGCCCGGCGATCTCATCGGCGATGCGGATGTACTCGCGCGCGCATTGCGCCGCCTCCGAAAGCTGCGATCGCTCCTTGGCCAGTCGCGCGTATTCGCGCTGATTGCCGAGCGTCGCCGGATCGCTGAGCTTGCGCTCGAGTTCCGCGACCCGCTCTTCTATTGCGCTTGCCTTATCGAGCATCGCCCCATCACGATCATCGGCCCTTTAAGAAAGCCGAGAAGCACTTTCCTGAAAAAGAAAAAACAACGGCGCGGCCGAGGTTGGCCGTGCCGATGGATTCTCCCCCGCGCACCCGGGTGCGTCGAGCACCGCAGGCGGCGGGAGTTGCTATGCTACTTCTCTGCGGCGGTTCCCGCCGTCTTTTCGGCCGGCTTCTTGATGCCGTACTTGCGATTGAACCGCTCGACCCGCCCCGCGGTATCGACCAGGCGCTGTGTGCCAGTGTAAAAGGGATGGCACTTCGAGCAGACCTCGACGTGAAGCTCTTTGAGCGTCGAGCGGGTTTCGAAGGTGTTGCCGCAGGCACAGATAACAGTGCAGCGGCGGTATTCAGGATGGATTCCAGTTTTCATTTTAATTTCCCGGACTCTTCTACCTATTGTGTTGCAGGATACCATCGCAAGGTATCGCAGACAATTCGCCTGTTACGACTGCGTTTTCGCGTTTTCCGTATCGCTTTGGCCGCGTCGTTCGCAGCAGCAATAATAATCACGATCGGCGGAAATGCCAGCTGCGCCGCTGCTTCGCCCGCGAACCCCGCGCCAGTCCCCACCGCGGCAAATACCCGCTTCGCGCCTGATAGCAGAACTCTTTTCGCGCCGATCGTCTGTCTCGCGCCGCCCGGTCGCGCGCGTGCGTCGCGTGCAATCGCGATCTTCGACCGCCAACTCGCGTTCCAGCGCAAGCTCTCGTTCCATCCCAGGCTCGGTGCGTCGCTTCAGCACGTCGTCGATCTGATGCCGCCTCGACAATCGACATTGATTCGCGCCGCCGCGCTCTACTCGAAGCCGGAAATTCCGTGGCGCGACAAGCCCGACGGCACGCATCAGATTTGCGTCTCCGGACAACCTGACGACGCCGACTATCTCTACTCACTGGTCCAGCAATGGCGCGGTCCTGAGGAGCCGGCGGGATTCTCGGGCGTCTTCGGCCTTAAGCCGTCCGCCGATTCCACTCCCGACAGCGTTTCGAGTGTGACCGGCACGCTCGCGGGCGAGCTGATGATCGATACCTACGGCCTCGGCGCGCTGGTCGATATGCTGGCCGACACGCTGCGCGAGTTTCACGGCGATTTGAAACCGCCGTGGGATACTGCGTCGGGCAAATTCGATCATCATGACCGCGCCGCGATGGATCGCTTTCATCGTCAGATGCCGCATCTCGCGGCGAAGTTCGATCACTATTTCAAGTTCAACAACCTGCTCGACGAATTCAATTCGCCATCCGGTCCAATCGTGCTGTTCAATGTCGATATGGAAGTTCGCCTCGACGCGCTGAAAAAATATCCGCTGCTCTACGATTTCTATCGCAAGCTGGTGCCTGCGGTGGTGGCGAAATCCGAGATACTCGATACGCACGGCAATTACTGGATGCGCGAGGCTTTCGACCACGGCCACATCCACTTTACGATAATGCTCCGCAACGGCCTGCTCACGCCGTTCAACGCCGCGATGCAGCCCACGGGCGATAGTATTGCGCTCAATGAAATCACGCGCGGCAGTTACCGGACGCTCGCCTCGGGGCAGGTGACCAGTCTTGCGATGAATTTCGGTCTCGCCAATATCGGATTCACGACCGACTACCGTCGCGAGCCGGGCATCTGTACCTTCACCAATCGGATGAACGCGGTCCCGCAACTCGTCGCGCCACCTGGAGTACATCAGGTGATGGATTTGGTGGCCGGTGATTTTCTGCGGGTGCTCGCGACCGGCGATGGCGGCTTGAATTCAAAACTCAGCTCGCGCGTTCTCGCCAACGGCACGTATGATTTTTCCGGCGGCTTCACGGCCGAGTTGAACTACTCGCCGACGCTCGAATTGCTCGCGCGAATCGGCGATGCGATCGCCAAGGAGCACAACGACAAGGTTCGCGTAGAGGAACGGGCCTTCGGCGAGGAACTTTTCGACGCTTTCGTCGCCGATTACAATGATGCGCGTCCGGCAATCGCAGCGTTGGATTCGGGCAACAGTGATCGGCGGGAAGAATCCAAATGAACCGTAAACGATGGAATCCGTTTTTAGCGGCGACGCTCTTCGCCGTCGCGATCTTCGGCGCCGGATGCGCCTCGGATGACAAACCACCGCTCCCGGACCCCGGATCCGGCCGGCAGCCGAAATTGGTGAGCGATTTGTCCACCGTCTCAGACGTCCCGATCGATCCCTTAGCCGCCGTCCAGGCGGCTCCCGCTCGCGGCGAAGGACTGCTGCACGATGACAGTGCGGGAACGTCCGGACCGCGCACTTTCGAGGCCGAACCCGGCATCACTCGCACCGTTGGCAACGAGGCCAATCCCGGCACGGTCCGCCTGCTCAACGGCAAAGCCGCAAAGTTCGCCACTTTTTCGGGGGTGATTCTCGACCGCATATACGCACGCCTGATTGAGGCCGAGCGCAGCGAAGAAATTTCGCGAACCAAGCTGCCCACCGAAATCAGAGCCGTCGTCATCACCGCGATCATGGACAAAAGCGGCAAGCTCACCGAGCTCATCCTCGAGCAACACTCGGGCAAAGCGAGAATCGATCAGATGATGCTGGACGTCTGCAAGAAAAGCATCTGGTACGAAAATCCCCCCGTCGCTGCCCTCTCCGGCGACGGCGACTACCGCCTTACGATCAAATTGAAGCTCGAGAACTACGCCTCCAGCGACGAGCATCATTGGAGCTTCATCACCGACCTGGGCCTGGGCGTTGGCTGACCAGCGTCCGAACCTTCTTCAAAATCTCCCTCGGACAGCGGCCGCGCCAACTCCGCCGGTACCGGTCTCCGAAAATCGCGCAGCGCTCCTCCGCCAGTGCGAGGACCTTGAACTTTTCAGCCTGAGGCAGCACCACCCTGCTTCTGCTAGTATCGCCGCCGTGCAATCGCTCGACGACTACCTCCCGCGCCCCGGCCTCTCCATTCCAATCGTCACGATTCTTGACCCGCGCGGACGCATCCTCGAAGACCAGCAGCGCGCCGTCGTTCGCTTTGCGCTGCAGAACGGCGCCGGCGCCGACATCATTTTTGCAGCGGGCACGACCGGCGAATGGGATCGAATCGACAACTCGCGTCGCCAGGCAGTCACGCGAATCGCGATCGACGAATGTCGCCGCGCGCGCGCGTCTGCCGCCAAGAAAATCGAAGCATGGGCCGGCATCACCGCGCACACTCGAAGCGACACACTCGACAATCTCACCCACGCGCTCCAGGCCGGCGCAGACGCGGTCGTCCTCGCGCCGTTGTCGATCAATGACGTTGAGCATCCCGCGGAATTCGTCGAGCGCGACATCGGCGGATTGTTCGATCGCGCGGGCCGCATGCTGCCGCTGTTCCTCTACGACAACGCAGACATCGCCGCGCCTGGCAAATCGCCCCACTTGCATACGCGTGACGTCAAGGCGATGGCGCGGTTGCCATACGTGCGTGGGATCAAAGTCACCGCGAGCAAACCTGTGATCGGCAATTACACGCGCGCCGCGTCGCACTTCAAAGCGGGCCACGAATTTGCGATCTACGCCGGCAATGCCTATCTCATTTTCGATTTGTTCGCGCCACCTGAAGGCGTCGGCGATCGCATGCGCCATTACTGGAACCGCTACCTGACTCAGCGCACGCGCCCTTACGGCGTCGTCGCGGGGCCGGCCAATGCGATGCCGCGCGAATGGCAGCGCGCATGGCAGGTCTGCCGCTCCGGCGACGTCGAGCTGATGCGCCTGTATGCCGACGCGATCGAGGAATTTCGCATCACGTGCACTTTCAAGCGCGGCGCGAAGGTCTATCGACCAACGATCGCAACGCTCAAAGCGTCGCTGAAGGAACTCGGCGTCATCGACAGCGACACCGTCGGGGCGGGCACGCCGACGCTGAACGACACTGAACGCCGCGAATTCTCCACGCGGTTCGCCATCCTGCGCGAGCGCAACGCGGAGATGCTTGAGCACGGATGGGTCAGCGAATACGATTCGCCCGCCGGCCACGCGCCGGCCGCAACCAAAGCTCGAAAATCCGCGGGGCGCAATGGCTGAAGAAAAACTCGACGTCGTCGGATGCGGCAGTATGGTCGTGGACCAGTTCTACCGCACGCCGCGGATCATCCGCGCCGACGAAAAAATCCTGCTGCGCGCGCATACCGCCAGCGCTGCGATGGAACGCACTCAGGTCGGCGGTCTCGTCCTGAACCATCTCGGATGGGGACGAATCCTCGGGCTCAAAACCGGCATCTTCGGCAAGATGGGCGACGACCGGAACGGCGAGTTCCTCCGCGACGGAATGGATCGCCTGGGCATTCGCCATCACCTGACCTTCGACGGCACCGCCAGCGCGTTCGCGACTATCTTCGTCGATGCCGCCGGCGATCGCGCTATCTATATGGCGCGCGGCGCGACCGGCGAGCTGACTCCCGCGGAGGTTCGCAACCGTCACGGCGCGTTCATCCGTCGCGCCAATCTGGTTTCGACCGAGATTTCGCAGCTCCCGCTGCGCACCGTGCTCGCGATCCTGCTGTTCGCGCGCACCCATTCCATTCCGACCATTCTCGACGTTGACGTGCCGCCTTCCGATGCGATCGGTTCGATCGGGACGCGCGCCGAACTCGAACGGGCGTTGAAACTCGCGACGTGGCTCAAGCCGTCGAAAGCCGCGGCCCGCGAAATCGCCGGCAATGGCCGCGACCCTCTGAAGATTGCCGACGCGATCCGCGCCAAGTGCGGAAATCGAGCCGTCATCATCACCGAGGGCGACAAGGGATGCTCGATTGCGGCGCGCGACACGTCCATTCGTGTACCCGCCTTCAAGGTCAAGCAGGTCGATTCCACTGGCGCGGGCGACGCGTTCCTGGCCGGCGTGTTCGCCGGCCTTCGCCTTGGCCTGCCGTGGGAAAAGATCGGACGGCTCGCAAATGCCGCCGGCGCAGTTGCAGTCACGCGCCTCGGCGCCTTTCCGTCTGGCTTCGAAGTGCGCGAGGAAATTCTTGACCTCTATGCCGAGCCGCTCGCGCTGCCGACGCCGCGACTCGACGCCGAGCCGCGCGAGGCCGCCATCGGCGACTCAACCGACGAAGTTGAAAAATTTTTCGACCTCGCTCTCGCCGAGCTCGCGGCGCTGCGCGGCGGCTTGAACATCGCAGCCATCTCGCGCACCGTCGAGATAATCCGCACCGCGCTCGGCCGCGGCGGCCGTGTCCATGTGACGGGCGTGGGAAAGCCGGAGCACGTCGCCCGCTACGCCGCCAGCGTATTCTGCTCGGTCGGTACGCCGGCGACTTTTCTGCACGCGACCGAAACTCTGCACGGCAGCCTCGGCCAGGTGCATCCGCGCGACGTCGTCATCGCCATCTCGAACAGCGGCAGCACCGACGAGTTGCTCTCGACCGCCACCGCCATTCGCGAGCAGGGCGCGCAGTTGATCGCCATCACCGGCAACAAAGACTCGGGCCTCGGCCAACTTGCCGACCTGGTGATCCACGTCCCAGTCCCCAACGAAGGCGGCGGCCTCGGCCTTGCCCCGCGCATAAGCGTGCTGGGCGAAGTTTTCGTACTCGCGGGACTGTCCGTCGCGCTGGAGCTCGCTCACGGCCTGACCGTCGAGGAGTACTCACGATGGCATCGGGCAGGAGCAATCGGCGAAGCCGCCCGACGCCTCGCGGAAACCCGCACAACCAGCCGCCGCGCCTGAGTTTCCTTCTAAGCGATTGTTCCTCTTCCCCCCAAGGGAAGAGCTCTCTTCAAATCCGGTTCCCCTTCCCGCTCGGGAAGGGGTTAGGGGTTAGGTTGCTTGCAAGTCCTCTCCGATCTATGACTCATAAATCCCTCTCAGGAGGCTCACATCATGCACGTTGGATATGGCGCAGTTTTCCAGAATCCTGGCAACGCACTTCCTGACGGCGAGGTTTATCGCAACGAACTCCGCCTCGCCGAGATGGCTGAGCCGCTCGGCTTCGATTCCATCTGGGGCGTCGAGCATCACTTCGACGACTACACGATGTGTCCCGACGTGCTGCAGTTCCTCTCCTACATGGCCGGCCGCACCACGCACATAAAACTCGGCTCGGGCGTCGTGGTCCTGCCGTGGCACGATCCCATCCGCGTCGCCGAGCAGGTCGCGTTGCTCGATCACGTTTCCAATGGCCGCGTCATTCTTGGCCTGGGCCGCGGCCTCGCGCGCATCGAGTACGACGGTTTCCGCCTTGACCAGAACGAAGGACGCAACTTGTTCGTCGAGTACGCCGAACTGGTTTTGAACGCGCTCGAAAACGGTTACATGGAGGGCGGCAAGTTCACCCGTCAGCCGCGCCGCGAGATTCGTCCCCGTCCCGCGCGTTCATTCAAAGGCCGCACCTACGCCGCCGCCGTCTCACCCGAGTCGATGCCGATAATGGCGAAGCTGGGAGTCGGCCTGCTGGTGATTCCGCAAAAGCCGTGGGACGCCGTCAAAAAAGATTTCGAGGTCTATCACAAGGTCTGGCGCGAGGTTAACGGTGCGGCGCCCATCCCCAAACCCCTCTCCGGCGGTTTCTGCGTCGTCGATGAAAACAAGGATCGCGCCGAAGAACTTGCGATGAAATGGATCGCCGCCAACTACCACACCGTCATGAAGCATTACGAGATGATGTCGCCGGAGTTCGGCACCAAGAAGAGCTACGAGTTTTACAGCAACGTCAGCAAGTTCATCAAAAAGACCGGGCCCGACGTCGCCGCGCGCGACTTCGCGATGCTGATGCCGTGGGGCACGCCCGACCAGGTGATCGAGAAGTGCGCCTTCGTCCGCGACACTATCGACGCCAACGGCGTGTTTTTCAATTTCAGTTTCGGCGGGATGCCCTACGAAGATGCCGAACGCAGCATAAAATGCTTCGCGAAGTACGTTCTGCCCGAACTGAAAAAGTGGAACACCGAGCCGCTCAAGGATCCGGCTCCGATTCCATCTTCGGCCGCGGCCCGCTGAGCGGAATCCTCAGGCGCCCGGCTTCTCGCTGTCGTGCGCATGCCCGATAGCATGCCGCAGCTTACGATCGAGCTTGGTGCAATTCAGCACGACCTTCTCCGAATGCACCGCCTCGACTGCGCTGAGGGGGACCGTGAAGTCACCGGCATTCTCGACGTAGATCACGAGCTCCGGCCGGCCGCCCGGTGAAACCTGTCGGACGGCGCCGAACTCCTCGCCTCCGTCGGAAGCAAAAGCCTGGAAACCAACTTTGATTTTCTCTTGCATGAGTGTTCCTGCCTATTTTCCCTGGAACTTTGGCGTGCGCTTTTGTTGAAAGGCTGTGATGCCTTCCTTGTAGTCCGCTGTTCTTCCCGCCGCGCCCTGTGCCTGTGCCTCGCACTTCAGAACCGCAAACAGGCCCATCGCCTCTTCGTCGATTCTACGCACGAGACGCTTCGATTGCATGAACGCGGCGGTCGGACCTTGCGCGACCTGCGACGCGATCTTGCGCGTCTCTGCGACCAGCGAGTCCTTGGGCATGCTCCGATTCACGAGTCCAAGCTGCGCCGCTTCGGTGCCCGAGAGCAGTTTTCCGGTGTAGATCAGCTCGAGTGCGCGATGCGCTCCGAGACTCGACACGAAAAACGAATGGCCGCCGGAGTCCAGCACAGCGCCGATTCGCGCGAATGGCGATCCGATCTTCGCGTCGTCTGCGATGTAGACCACGTCGCATCCCAACGCGAGTCCCAGGCCGACGCCGAGACATGCGCCGTGAACGGCGGCAAACGTCGGCGCGGGGAATGCGACGATTCGCTTGATCAGCGGGTTGAACGTCGTCTCGATTATTGCTTCGGCGTCTTCGTCCCCCGGATGCGCATCCGCGAGGTCGCGTCCGGCCGAGAACGCCGGCCCTTCGCCGCGAATCATCATCGCGCGCACGCCCGGCGACGCCGCGCGCTCGAGACATCCGTTAAGCTCGGCCACCATCGCGTCGTTCAACGCGTTCATCTTGTCAGGCCGGTTGAGGACAATTTCCGCAAGACCATTTTCGACCGACAGATCGACGCTCATATTGGTGGCCTCTGGGTTTGTCAGAACACCGGAATAATGTCCTCGGCGGTGATATCGCCGACGTCAACTCCCTCAATATCAAGTTCGGGGATCGCGGGGAACTGGATGTCCCAGCGCTCGACCAGCTTGCGCACGCGGGCGATAGCGAGCCGCCAGTTGTCGGCTTGCTGCTCGAAGGTGAGAATGCCGAGCCCCGCCTCGCGCGCGGTGCGCGACAGGATTCGATGGTTGTGCAGAAAATAGCCGGGCAAATCCCAGAACTGTCCCGGCGGCTCCCACAGCACCATCGAGAGGAACACAAACCCGGCTCGAAGCTGCTTGGTGATGAAAGTCTTGTGCTCGTCGGTGAGTCCTGGCCACTCCTTCTCGAGCAGGTTGATGCAGATCTGGAGATGGCGCGCTTCGTCGCGGCCAATCTTGGTGAAGATATCGCGGAACACCGGATGCGTCGTGGCGTGCGCCATGCCGTGGAACAGCGTCGACGACGCCACTTCGCCCATCATGAACGAGGTGAAGATCACCGCGAGGGGATAGCGATCGATCGCGCGGTTGTATCCGGTCCAGTAGCGGCCGCCGTTATGGTAGAGCCAACCGATATTGTTGAGCGCGACGCGCTGCAGCTCGCTCGTGGGCGCAAAGCCCTGCGGACCGTTCGGCACCAGGCGCTGGATCACGCGTTGGCAGGTTTCCTCGTGATTGGTCTCGTCGCGAGTGATCGAAAAGAAACATTTGCGGACCGGATCTTCTTCGTGTGTTTCCCACGCGTGAATTGTCGCGCGCGCGAATACCGCCGGGCCCGACGAATCGAAATTGGACAGGAGCGCCCACCAGTACATGATCGCGACCTTCTCGTCGTCGCTCCACGCCTCGGGCGAAAGCTCGCTCCAGTTGATATCGGCCGGGTTGAAGCCTTCGCGCTTGGCGCGCTCATAGATTTCCGCGAGCTTCGGCGTCTCGCATCGCCATTCGATCGGAAAGATATTGGGCTGGGCAACGACGGGTGCTTCGACCAGGCCGCCCTCGGGAATTTCAAATTCGCTCATCGTGGTTAGGCTCCCGATCTGAATCTACCAACCATTCGGTTGATTTGTCAAAGTGCCCGGCGGCGGGCGCCCTGCTCCATCCCTTCGAACGCAATCCGGAATATAGCCTCGGCCACCTCCGGCGCGTCCAGTCCGCCGCCCGGCCGGTACCATTCGGTGACGGAGTTGAGCATCCCGAACAGCAGCCGCGTCGCCAGCCGCGGCTCTACGTCGCCGCGCAGATCGCCCTGGCGCTGCGCATTGTGCGTCAGCCGCGCCATCAGATGGTCGAACGCGCGGCGGCGCTGCATGATCCGCCGCTCGACGGGAGTATTGCCGCGCACGCGCAGCAACAGGGCCACCTCGGGCAATTGATCGACCGTGGTTTCAATCGTGCGATGCACGATGTACCTGAGGCGCGCCGCCGCGCGGCCCCGCTTCGCGGGCCGCTCGTCGAGCACCGCGAACAGCGCGTCGAGCGCGCGGCCGACGCCGCGCGCCAGCAGCTCTTCCTTGCTGCGAACATGATAGTAGATGCTGGCCTTGGTGATCCCCGCCGCCCGCGCGACGTCGTCGAGCGTACTCCCGTCGTACCCGCGCTCACGGAACACGCGCACCGCGACGTCGAGGATCGCATCGAGATTGTAGGGCTTGCGCTGCTTCGCCGATGGACGACCCACGAGTTGTCGCCTCCAATGGCCGGTTAGTTTGACTGGATGCGGGCGTGCTTGCCAGTCTTTGCGTTGACAGTTGCGCGACAGCGCCCGGAGAATTGGCGATGAAATTTGCAGTCGCAATCCGCAACATGGGTCCGCAATCCAGCCGCAAGACGATTCGCGCCTGCGCACGAATCGCGGAGCAGGCCGGCTTCGATGCGCTCTTCGTCTCCGACCATTTGTGCATCCCACCCGACCAGACCGAAGGTTCCGGCGGACGCTATCTCGACGTACTCGCAACGCTGGCCTTCCTCGCCGGCGCGACCGAGAAAATCCGGCTCGGTGTCTCAGTGCTGGTCGTCCCCTATCGCCCGGCCGTGTTGACCGCGAAGCAGGTCGCGACGATCCAGGAACTATCGGGAGAGCGAATGATCCTGGGTATCGGTGTCGGATGGATGAAGCCTGAATTCGATGCGCTCGGCGTCAACCTCAGGCGGCGCGGCGCGATTACCGACGAAACGCTGAGCGTGATTCATCATTTGTTCAGTGCTGATGTGCCCGGCGCATACGACGGCCCGCTGGTAAAGTTTCCGTCGTTCGTGTTCCTGCCCAGACCGAAGCGGCCGCCTATCTGGATTGGCGGCAACGGAGTGGCCGCGATGAATCGCTTGCTGAAATTCGGCGACGGCTGGCATCCGATGCTGCCTGTGTCCGAACTTAAAGCAAAAGTTGAAGAATTGAATACGCGCGCCCGCGCTGCTGGACGCGACGTTCCTGAAATTATCGTGCGTCGAGGTTTCAGGCTCGACGACATCGCCGTCGCACGTGCAAAAGTCGCGGCTGAGAAGGAAGCGGGCGCGACCTACTTTATCTTCGACCTGGGACGCTATCCGGACGAGCAAGCATTCGGGAAATCGGTCGAGACCTTTATGGCGAAAGTCGCAAGCTAGATCACTTTGTCGCGGCGCAGCGACTCCAGATCGTCCGCGCTGACGCCGAGCATCTCGCGATAGACGCGGTCGTTGTCGTGTCCGATCGGCACGGAGCCGCGCACTATTTTTCCCGGCGTCAGGGAGAACTTGGGCGTGACGCCGATGCCTTTCACTTTGCCCACTTGCTCGTCTTCCCATTCGACGTGCATCCCGCGCGCGCGGTATTGCGGATCCTCGGCGATGTCCTTGCTCGTCATGATCGGCGAACACGGGACGTTGGCGGCGGCCATTGCGGTTACGACTTCCTTCACGGTGCGCTCGGAAATCCAGCCGCGCAGGATCGCATCGAACTCGATTCCTTCGATCGACTCTAGTTGCGTGCGCGCGGTTTCCCATTTTGGGTCGGCGGGATCGAGCCCGATCACATGCAGCATCCGTGAATAGACGTCACCGATCGCGCCCATCACGACCCATCCGTCACTCGCCTGGAACGAATCGAGCGGCTGGAAGCCTTGTGCGCGATTTCCGGAGCGTTCGCGTACGACGCCGTTCTGGAAATACTCGACCATCGTGCCGCCCAGCGTTTTGTGAATCGCCTCGTACTGCGCGACGTCGATCGACTGGCCCTTGCCGGTCGTGCGCGCGTAGGTCAGGCCGGCAAGCGAGGACCACATCGTGAACAGCGCAGTGATGTAGTCGCCGGTCCATGGCGCGGCGCGCGTCGGCGGAATCGGATCGGGAAATCCGGTCTGGCTCATCGTGCCGCCGACTGCCTGCCCAACGACGTCGTACGACGCGCGATGGACGTAATCGGGATCGCCGGTTTGCCCGAAGCCCGAGACGTGAGTGATTACGAGCTTCGGATTGACCTTCCAGATCGACGCGTCGTCGAGGCCCCATTTGCGGCAGGTGCCGGGTTTCGAACTTTCCATCCAGATATCGGCTCGCGCAATAAGCTTCAGAAAAATCTCGCGGCCGCGCGCCTTCGACACATTCAGCGAGACGCAGAAAACGTTACGCCGTTCCTGGATCCAGGTCGTCGCGACGGAGGATTTGCGGTCTTTGGTCGCGAGCCTGATGCCGATATTGCGCCATCCGACGTCGCCGATTCCGGGCCGCTCGATCTGGATCACTTCCGCGCCCATTTCTGCCGCCAACTCCGCGGCGAATGGCTGTGCAATCAAGGTCCCGGTCGATACGATTTTCACGCCCTGCAGAGGGCCGAATTTTTCGGTAACCAGATTTTCAATGCTCATAGCATCGGCGATGATGCCTGTTTTTGTCCTGAGGGAGCAATATGAGCCGCGCAGTCCGATGATTGCACGCTATTTTCGGAGAGCGTTTTCCGGCGCATGGCTGCGGGCTATTATATTCCTAACCTGTATGCTTCTACCGAGGGCGTCGTGAACTCACCGCTAGCTCTACTGAAAAGCGATTCTCTGAACCGGCGCGAGCTGACGTTCAAGGCTCTCGCGGGCCTGGTCGGCGGCGCGATCGGATGGCTGCCGGTCGAACTCGCTTCGCACAACTCGCACCTCGGGCAGGCACAGACGATCGGCGACCTGGTCGCTTATTATCTGTCGGCGGCGATTGCTGCAGGCGCGATCGGCGCGTTCATCACGGCCGTTGACACGTCCGATGTCCGCTTGTCGCCGGAGGTCCAGCGGCGTTTCATCCGCGGCTTTGCGATCTGCGCGCTACTTTCCCTGCTGTCGACGTGGCTCGGAAACTACGTGTTCAACCTGGTTCTACAGGCAGGCGGAGTCGGCTTCAGTCCAAGCGGCGAGCTGGTCTCCGGCTCGATTATCACGCTCGTCATCGCAAGACTGTTTGGATGGGCAATCGATGGAGCGCTGGTGGGCGCGGGAGTTGGGTTGGCAACGCTGACGATGGAGAACGTGCCCAAGGGAGCAGTAGGCGGACTAGTGGGCGGGGCGGTCGGCGGAATCGCATTCGATTTGATCGGCGCAATAGTCGGCGGCGGACTGGCGTCGCGGTTTTTTGGCGAGGCGGTCACCGGCCTCGCTATCGGATTGTTCATCGGGCTGGTGCAGGAGCTGACCAAGGCTGCGTGGGTCACGGTCGAGCAGGGGCGGCTGAGAGGGCGGCAGTATCGGATCGAAGGTGCGCGCGCGTCTATCGGTCGCGCGGAGGAAAATCCGGTCGGCCTGTTCGGCGATCCCTCGGTGCAGCAGCGGCATGCGGTGATTGAACGGCGCGGCGCCGATTACGTCATCAGGAATCTCGCGGTGCAGGAAGGCACTTTCGTCAACGGTCAGCGGATCGAGACCGTTGATTTGCGCGACGGCGATCGAATCAACATTGGCGGCTACGAGATGATGTTCCATCTGCGCGGGACGTCGGCGCCCGCGCGCCATCAGGCATCGCTCGCCACCGATGCGGTGAATCCCGCACATATCGCCACGCGGCTGGCGGGTGCAAAGGCGAAGGTCGATGGGCCGAGCCTTATCGACGCTGCGGGGCAGGCATATCCGGTGCGCGCTGGATCGGTTACGCACATCGGGCGCGCGCTCGACAACGAAATTGTGGTGAGCCATTCCTCGATCTCGCGGCATCACGCGAGCATCGAAAATTCCAACGGTGCGTTCGTGGTGCGAGACCTCAACAGCCAGAACGGGACGTTCGTCGGCAGTCGGCGGGTGACCGAGCCAACCCGCGTGAGCGACGGCGAGGCCGTACGCTTCGGCGACGCGCAGTTTATCTTCCGTGACTGACGCTGGTTTCGAGAAGCCGAGGTTCTGTTCGCGATGCGGTCAGCCGATCGTCGTCGCCGAGGCGAGTTTCTGCAAATCGTGCGGCGCGCCTGTGACACGTTTCCCGCTGCTGCGCAGAAATTCGGGATTCAACCCGGTGCTGGCGCTCGTGCTCAGCATCGTCCCGGGCGTCGGCCACGTCTACCGCGGGAGACCCTTTAAGGGGATCATGTGGTTCTTCTTCGTGTCGATAGCGTACGGAGTGGGGCCGCCCTTCGGCATCCTGATTCACATGATATGCGCGGCCAATGCGGCGTTCTCGGGGACGCTTCGCGAAGACCTGCCGGCGCGATGATCCTAAGACGCTCCCGGGCTGCTATAGAGTTGAACTAGTGGTTAGATTCTGATTGTAGGCATGATTGCGCCCAACACCATCGTCGGTGGACGTTACCGCGTGATGAAGCCGCTCGGCGGCGGCGGGATGAAGCTCGTCTATCTGGCCGAGGATTTGCGGCTGGCGGCGCGGCCGTGCGCACTAGCCGAGATGGTCGATAGCTTCACCAGTCCGGAAACGCAGAAGCAGGCCATCGCGGCGTTTCAGCGCGAGGCCGACATGCTCGCGCAACTCAGCAACGAGCATATCCCGCGCGTGTTCGACCGCTTCAGCGACCAGAACCATCATTATCTCGTGATGGAATACATCGACGGGATTACACTCGAGCAGAAACTCAACGAGAGCGGCGGCAAGCTTCCCGAGAGCGAGGTTATTGACGTGGCGCTGCAGGTGCTCGACACACTCGAGTACCTGCACAACCTGGAACCGCCGGTGATCTATCGCGATCTAAAGCCGTCGAACGTGATGCTAACGCCGTCGGAGCAGGTCAAGCTGATCGACTTTGGAATCGCGCGACTGTTCCAACCGCTCAGCAACGCGACGATGATCGGCACGCAGGGCTATGCGCCGCCCGAGCAATATCGCGGCAAGGTCGAATTTCGCTCTGACCTGTACGCGCTGGGCGCCACGATGCATCATGCGCTGTCGGGTCGCGACCCCGCGCTCGAACCGCCGTTCAGTTTTCCATCGTTGCGCTCGCTATGTCCCGACACCACGCCGGCGCTTTGCGAACTGGTCGATCAGGCGCTCAAGTACGACGTGGCTCTGCGCGTAGCCGACGCCGCGGAATTCCGGCAGCGGCTGATGGCAATCAAGTCGGGAACGCCGATCACAACGCCGCAGCGCAATTCGTCGCCGGCGGGGTCGGCGCGGCCACAGCTCAAGCTGCCGCTGAGCGGCGTGAAGTCGAAAGAGCAGCAAGCGTCGGCGCCGACGATGCTCAGCAACGCGATCGACACGGAATGTCCGCGCTGCGGCCGAAGCATCCCGGTGGATTCAAACTACTGCTCGTTCTGCGCCGCCGATGTGACGGGACGGCTGCGAATGCCGGCGTTGGATCGCGGCGCTCACGAGGCGCAAACGATCGTACTCGACGACGTTGCTTCGCGGCACGAATTTCCGGGGCCGATTTTTCATGAGCGTCGTCGCCGGCGGCGTCCGGGACGACTGATGGCGCTGGTGATTGGCGGATTTTTCCTGATGGGATACCTGGTCTTCCATTCGTCGCAACCGCAGCCGTCCGACGGCGACACCGGACCCGACTACGGCGCGGTGCCGTCGGTGCCAGATAGCGGCGGCGCGCCCGACGCGTCTGAACCTGCGCACACCGCGCCGCGCGAGGTCGCGCTGCGCCAGGCGCTCAATGCGCAAGGCTACGAGTCGGTTCATTTCAAAATGGACGGGGACACCATCATCCTGTGGGGCAATGTGCCGACCGAGGCCGATCGGCTGATGGTGCAGACGCAGATTTTCCTGGTCGCGCGAATTTTCTCGATCGAGGACCATATCCAGGTGCGCGATACCTTCGCCGAGCCATAACATCCACCGCATGATCGCCGACCTGCACGTCCACACCAGGCTTTCGTCCGACTCCAACGTCGCGCCGGAGCAATATCTCGAATTTGCGAACGTCTCCTGCCGCGGGCTCGGCGCGATCTGCTTTACCGAGCATCGCCTGTTCCCGACCGATGCCGAAGTTGAACGACTTTACGCGGAACTCGCTGAACGATTTCAAATTGCTATTTTCAAAGGAATCGAAGCCGACACTGACCTCGGTCATTTGCTGCTGTTC
>NZ_DATDGQ010000243.1:0-3377 GCF_036522015.1 Binatus sp. (SeqCode) | reverse complement strand
GGCTGCGATTCTCGGCCCGGGCCTGATCGATCTCGTGATTGCGCTGACCGCGATGGGATGGACCGGTTACGCGCGCATCGTGCGCGGCGAAGTGTTGAGCTTGCGCGAGCGCGAGTATGTCCTCGCCGCCGAAACCCTCGGCGCCAAAAAATCGCGACTGCTGATGCGCCATCTCTTGCCCGGAGTCGTCGGGCCGCTTGCCGTACAGGCGACGTTCGGAGTCGGCGGAATAATCGGCGCCGAAGCCGCGCTTTCGTTCCTGGGCCTCGGCGCGATTCCGCCAACGCCCAGTTGGGGTAACATGCTCGACGCGGGCCGAGCGTTCCTGCTCGTCGCCCCGCACCTCACGACTGCGCCGGGACTCGCGATCGGTTTTTCGATACTCGGTTTCAACCTGCTCGGCGACGGAATTGCGCAGAAGGTTGGCCATCGCGCCTAGGTCTCCGGCAGTTCGATTCCCCGGTATGCGGAGCAGCGAAATTTCGTGATACTCATTGTTCTTCGAAAGTGAGTGCGCGCGATGGAGAGAATCGAACCAGGCGAAATGGTCCGGCGGCTGATCGGCTTCATCCGAGCTGAAGGCCGGTTCGACAGCGTCGCGATCGAGAATTTTCGCAAGATGCCCGGCGGCGCATCGCGCGAGATCTGGTCGTTCGATTGCGCGATGCAGCGTGGTGGAGGAACTACTCGGCGCGCGATGGTGTTGCGCCGCGATCCAGGCGCTCACAACATTTCGACCAATCGTCGTCACGAGTTCATGGTGATTCGCGCGGCTTTCGAAGAGCGCATCCCGGTTCCCGAGGTGTTCTGGGTCTCCGAGGATCCCGCCGTCCTCGGCTCTGCGTTTTTCATCATGGAGCGGATAGACGGCGAAACCCTGGCCCGTCGCCTGCTCCGCGACGACACCTATGCCCGCGCGCGCGAAGTGATGCCCATTCAACTTGCCGACATTCTCGCCAAGATTCATCGAATCGATCCAGTCAAACACAAACTCGACTTCCTTGCGGAGCCGGGCGATAACGCAGCGCTGACCGAGGTAAAGCGCTACGAGGAAAACTTTCGGCGCCTCGCGCTCGAACCGCATCCCGCGTTCGAATTAGCCTTTCGATGGCTCCTGAAGCGGTTTCCGAAGACTCCGCGCAAGACGCTGGTACACGGCGATTACAGAATCGGCAATGTCATTTTTGGTCCCGAAGGGGTCCGCTCGATCCTCGACTGGGAGCTGGCGCATCTCGGCGACCCGATGGAAGACGTCGGATGGATGTGCGTGCGAGCGTGGCGATTCGGCAACGATCAGAAGCCGGTCGGCGGACTCGGTACCCGCGAGGATTTCTTCCGTGCCTACGAAAAAGCCAGCGGCATCGACGTCGATCCTGAGGCCGCGCGGTTCTGGGAGGTTTTCGGCAACCTGCGATGGGGCATTATCACCATTAGCCAGGCTCGTACTCATATCGACGGATTCGTCAAAAGCGTCGAACTGGCTAGTATCGGACGGCGGACCGCCGAGACGGAACTCGAGCTGCTCAACTTGATCGAATAGCTACATGGTAAACCAAACTGGCATTGTGAGTAATCGATATGCAGGACAGACCGACCTCAGTTGAACTGCTCGAAGCAGCCGCCGACTTCGTGGATAGCGAACTCGTGCCTGCCGTCCAGGGCGCACGGCAGTTCCAGGCGCGAGTAGTCGCCAACGTGATGCGAATCGTCGCTCGTGAGATAAAGATGGAAGATCCGCTCGTTAGAAGCGAGGTAAAAGCGCTGGCGCTATTGCTCGGACACGAAAAACCGCACCTGCACGGCCTCGACGATCTGCGCAAAGCTGCTGCCAGCCTCGGCGAAGAGCTGACCTCGAAGATCCGCGGCGGAGAAGCGGACGATGGCGCCTGGCGGAGCGAAGTGCTGACGGTGGTCCGTCAGAGCGTCGAGGACAAACTGCGTATCGCGAATCCGCGCTATCTTGACAGCGACATCGCGATCCGCGAAGCCGTTAAAGAGTAACAGGAGATCTGACTAATGCCTGAAACCAAAGTAGTACTGCTTGAACAAGACGACCTGATGCATCCGAATACCGGCGAGTCCAATTTCAACGAGAGTGCATATTACAATTTTTACGATCGTGGTCAGCGCATCGGCGGTTTTATCCGACTGGGTAATCGCGCGAACGAGGGTTACGCGGAGATGACGGCGTGTCTCTATCTCCCGGATGGAACCGTTGGCTTCATGTTCCAGCGGCCGGAGATCAAGAATAACGAAGCTCACAACGCGGGCGGCGCGAAATTCGAAGTCGTCAAACCGTTCGAACGCCATCGCGTCAGCTATCACGGAAAACTCTGCACTATGAAAAATCCGCTGGAGATGGCCGATCCAGCCAAGGCGTTCAAAACCAATCCCTATTCGAAGGCTGCGCTCGAAATCGACTACGCGGCCACCTCTCCCGGATGGGGCGGCGAACTGCGCGAAAAGATCGGAGATCAATGGATCTCGTCGAAAACCTCCGGCGACGCCGAGGCTCAATTCGCGAAAGGACACCTGGAACAGCTGGGCCACGCAATGGGGAAACTCGTGCTCACGACTGACGGCGTCGATCGCGAGTTCAAAATCGACGGGCTCGGTCTGCGCGATCATAGCTGGGGGCCGCGCTACTGGCAGGCGCCCAAGTTCTACCGATGGCTGACGATGAACTTCGACGAGGATCTCGGCGGGATGGCCACGATTACCGTAAATCGCGACGGCAGCGAACGTCCGGGTGGATTCATTGCGCGCAAAGGCAAGCCGTTTCTCAATATAGTGAAGGTCGATATTCAGACCGAATTCGTCGGTGAGCAGCAGCTACATGACAAGATCAAGGTGACCTGCCAGACAGCCGGCGCTGGAGCGCCAATAGTCATTACCGGCAAAGTGCTATCGATGATTCCGCTGCGCAATCGCCGCGCCGGAATAGTTACTCGAATCGCTGAGGGCATGACGGAATGGAATTGGGACGGCAAGATTGGCTATGGGCTTTCTGAGTATCTGGATCACTTCGACGAATAGTCAATCGCTCAGAGTTTGTTCTTGAGCGCCCGCAAACTTTCCGAGTACGGCGGATACGCAACGCCGCGTTCGGTGATGATCGCCGTCACCAACTCGGCGGGCGTGACGTCGAACGCGGGGTTGAAGGTGCGGATGCCCTTAGGCGTGATCTGCTTGCCGCCGTATTCGGTCAGCTCGCGGCCCGAGCGCTCTTCGATCGGTATCGCTGCGCCGTCAGGACAGTCGAGGTCAATCGACGACAGCGGCGCGGCCACATAGAAGGGCACCCTGTGCCGCCGAGCCATCACCGCCAGCGGATATGTGCCGATTTTGTTAGCGACATCGCCGTTCGCGGCTGTGCG
>NZ_DATDGQ010000242.1:0-4962 GCF_036522015.1 Binatus sp. (SeqCode) | reverse complement strand
AAAAGCTGCGCGAGCATCTGGTAGTTGAGTTGCGGGGTTGCCTCTTCCACTTCGTGTCCAAGGTCCGCGCACAGCTTCGCCGCCCGCTGCGTCGCCTCGATGCAGTCCGGATGAATCGCGCCGCCAAGAGGATTCGTTGTCGAGAATGCGATCCGAAGCCGGTTCGGCGGGGTTGACGCTTCATGCAGGTAGGACTGGATAGGCGGCGTCGGGAAGTATGGATCGCCGGGCATCGGACCCGCGGCCGCGTCCAGTGCCGCCGCGCTGTCGCGAACGGTTCTGCTCAACACGTGCTCGACGATGAAGCCGCCGAGAACGTCGCCGAGATTCGGCGCAAGCGAGATACGTCCGCGCGTTGGCTTGAGGCCGACCAATCCGCAGCACGCCGCGGGGATTCGAATCGAGCCGCCACCGTCGTTGCCATGCGCAACCGGAACGATTCCTGCCGCGACTGCTGCGGCCGAGCCGCCGCTGGAGCCGCCGGGTGTGCGTTCGAGGTTCCATGGGTTGTGCGCCGGCCCGTAAAGGCGCGACTCGGTCACCGGGGGAATTCCCAATTCGGGCGCGTTGGTTTTAGCGAACGGGATAAAGCCCGCGCGCTTATAGCGGGCCACCACTTCCGAGTCCGCCGTCATCGGCGTGGCGGGAACGAATGCACACGCCGAGCGCGTCGGCATTCCCGCGCAGTCGCCCATGATGTCCTTGAGCAGAAGCGGCACGCCCGCGAACGGCGCGGCGCCGGCCTTGTGCGCGAGAGCCGCAGCGCGTGCGCGATCATAATCCTTGAAGACGATCGCATTGAGCTTCGCGTTGTGCTCTTCTGCGCGCGCGATCGCCGCGTCCATCAACTCAGCGGGCGTGACTTTGCGCTCGCGCACCATGCGGCCCAAAGCCAGGCCGTCGAAAGAAGAGTACTCATTGAATGCCATGATCGCTCAATGCGCCGCCGACGCATTCGCTTGCGGAATCGCGACCGGCTTCCCTTTCGGCCAGGTCGTTTCGATCTCTCGCGCATAAACGCCGTAAACTACATTCACCAATTCAGCATGCCTGATCAGGATTCTCATATCGCCGGTTATTTTCACGCTGCCCTTGAGCCCGGCATCAATCAGATCGATCAATCCCGCGGCGACTCCTTCAAACACTGACGCGGGAAGCTCGAAAATGAAATCGAAATCCTTGCGCGGCGGTGGGACCTCCACCTGCCGGTATTCGACGCACTTGCCGTCGGACAACACCACTACGAAATTGCGCAAGGCGCCGGCCGGAAGATATGGCGAGCGCGCATCGCCGACAATCTTCGCCAACACGTTGATCGTGCCACGCGGCGCGTTGCGATCGACTTCGGGATTTTCGTTGAGGAGCTTCTTCAGTGCGTCGTACCATTCAGTGGTGTAAATCGCAGGCATAATCGATCCTCCGCTAGTAGAGCCGTCCTTCCTGCTGCCAGATTTTCGGCAGACCAAGGTCGTGCGCGATCACTTTGTATGCGTTGTAGCCGCCGGCCGCGCTGATTCCGCCGCCACCTGCCGACGCGCCGCACATGTACAGTCCCTCGATTTCGCTGCGGTAGATATGCTCCCGCGGCAGCCCGGGATTCATATGTCCGAGCCGTCCCTGCGAGAAATCACCCTCCGGCATAGCCATCCGCCGCTCCATGTCGAGCGAGACATATAGCTTGTCCGCGATCACGTTCTCACGCGTCATGTTGGGTGCGTAACTGCCCCAGAGCTCCAGGAACTTTCCGTTATAGTCGCGCCGTACGTTGTCCCATTCCTCGGGACTCAGGCACGATGCGCGCGGGAAAAAGTACCATCCGTTCATCGTGTGCATTCCCGGCGGCGCCTGGCTGGGATCCCAGAGCGAATTGACCCAGGTGCCGGCGCCGGGACGATCGGGAACCTGGCCGCCGTAGGCCTGCAGGATGTAGTCAGAGACCTGGTGATCGTCCTCGAAGCCGACGATCGTATAAAAGCATTTGTTGATGTCGGGGTTGTGCCGCGCTGATTTGTAATCCGGTGGATTGCGCAAGGCGAACGACGGCGTCCCGAGCACATGCTCAGGCCCGAAGCGCCAGCTGGCCATCCGCTCTTTGCGGAAGTCGCTCAGCTTATCCCATCCGATCAGATCGACGAAGGTGGTTTTCGGATCGGCGTTGGACGCGACGAGTTTGCGCGCTTCGACGGTGCGGCCGTCCTTGAGGCGCACGCCGGTTGCGCGTCCGTTTGAATTCAGAATCTCGACGACCGGGCTGTTGTAGCGCAGGTCCGCGCCGGCCGCGAGCGCCGCACTTGCCATCGCATGAGCGAGAGTGTGCGTGCCGCCGATCGACATATAATGATTGCCGCATAGCCAGATCACCGCCATCACGAATCCCATTCCATCGCCGGAGTGCAGGTTCGCTCCCCACTCGACGCACTGGCGGTACATCGTCGCCCGCATCTCGGGCGATTCGAACACTTCGTCGATCAATACCTTCGGGCACTTATTTAGTTCCTGCGGTTTGAAGCCGATGTCGAGCCACAACTGCATCATCCGGCCGATGATCATTTCGCTGCGTCCGTTGGACGGGACTTCGTTGGCCGGCGGGCTATAGAGCATCGCGGCGATATAGTTGTTAGCGTCGAGCACCTTGCTCCGAATCGCATCGAAAGCGTCGGCGTCGCGTTTCGAGTAGTGCGCGATGCTCTTGCGGGTCTTGTCCGCGAACTCGGGGCGGTAGATGACGAGCGGCGGTCTGCCATCCGCAAACGTGATCCCCACTTGCGCGTCGGGCTTGATCATCCGCGCGCCGAAGCTCGGCAGGTCGAAGTCGCGGTAGAAGGGCATGGTCTCGATGAACTCCATGTATTGGGCATGGAGGTTGTGCCAGAAGCCGGGCACGGTAGCCTCGTCAGTATGCGCGCCGCCGCCTTCGTCGTGGCGCCGCTCGAACATCCCGACTTTCAGGCCTGCGCGCGCGAGATAGGCCGCGAGACAAAGCCCGTTGTGGCCGGCTCCGATTATCACCGCGTCGTAAGATGCGTCTGCCATATTCGTCCTCCTCTACCGCGCGCCGTCGCGGGCGAGCTTCATCAACCGGTGGACTCGCAAGGGAAGAAAGAGATTGCGCAACCGCGATGTGACCTTGAGACGTCCACGAAGATGCTCGATCAGTGGATTGCTGCGGCCCTGTAGCAGCTCTGTCAATGATCGATACGTTCCCGCAATGCTCGCGTCGAGCGGCTCCGCGCTACCGTCGCACACCGCGATTTGGTCACCGCGAAAATCAACAGTGACCGAAGCACGATAATCTGTCGCCGTCAGTCCGAGGCGTCCGTGCAAACGGCCTGCGCGCCGCCGGCGCGAGGCGGAATCGGCAAGCTGCTGTTCGAGAAACTGCTGCACTATCGACGCGAGGCCGCTAGTCGATCCGTCAGCGAGCCGAACCGGCATATCTGCGATAGCGGTCATTTCCACCAGCGTTCCACGTGCTGATCGTGCGCGATAATCTCGAGTGCGTTGTAAGCCGGCGCGAAGGTCACGAACCCGTGGGGATGCTGCGTGGCGCCGCACATGTACAGATTCCCGATCGGAGTCCGATACTCGGAAAGAATCGGGCCGGGCCGATGGTCCAGCATGTTGCCGAGGTCGATCAGCCCGCCGATCCAGTCGGCCTGCACCATGTTCGGCATCCGCCGTGCGATGTCGAGCGGCGAATAAGTCGCCCAGTCGAGGAACGTGTTATCACCCAGGTTGGGGGCGGCATCTTTCCACACGTCGATACATCGCTGGCCGTATTCGCGCGAGACTTTCTCCCACGCGGGGGGCCCGCCGTTGGCGAGATTGTAGGGCGCCATCTGCCGCAGCAGTCCCGTGTAACAGCCGTCGGGTGCGTCAGTCGGATCGTAGAGCGAGTTGACGGCGGCGTTGGGCCGCGGATCCAGCAGTTTGCCGGCGCGCACGTCGCGCCAATCGTCATTGAACTGCTTTTGATTTTCGTAACCTAGGTTAACTACCCAGGCCTTGTTGACGTCGGCATCGAACGCGGCCGCGCGATATTCGGGCTTCGCCGTCATCGCGAGATGGACGCTGAAGAACGACCAGTCCATGTGCGGAAAGTGCTCGACTTCAGCCGCGAGCGCCGGAGGAAGATTTTCCCGGCCGACCAGCCGGTAGAAAGTCTGCTCGAGGCTGATGGAGCTCGCGACCAGATGCCGCGCGCGCACTTCGCTGCCATCTTCAAGCCGGACGCCAACTGCCTTGCCGTTTTCGATCAGGATTTTCTCGATCCCATGATTCAGGAAAACCCGCCCACCGGCCTGCGCGAGTGCTTCCCACAATGAATGGGCAAGCGCGTGCGAACCGCCGATGCAGATGTGCCAGTTGTCGATCTTGCTCAGCAGGAGCGGGAACGAAACCGCGAGCCCTCTGCGGTCGGTCGCGTAGCCGGCCAACGCCGCGTGAAATGAGAGGTGGGCCTTGACCCGATCATTCTCGAAATGGTGGTCGAGGAATTCATTGATCGTCTGATGGCGCAAATGAACGCTCAGGTACTTGCTCTTTTCCTCGACGCCCCACGTCACCAGCGCCTTGGTAATGTCCTTGATCGAGGTTGGCGGCGAGTACATCAGCGTGCGCAGAATCAGGTCGCGATAGCCGCGCGCCTCTTCGTAAACGCCACGAAATGTATCGGCGTCCTTGCGTGAAAAACGCGCGATCGATTCGCAGGTCTTATCCAGATCGGTATGCACCACCAGCGCTGAGCCGTCCTTGAACACGCTCGCCATCTGGACCGGTGGCTGGACGTAGCGCAATCCGTGCCGGGTCGTGAGTTCAAGGTCGTCGTAAACCGGGCAGATGCCGACCAGGGTGTGATAGTTGGCGTGAACGTTATGCAGGAAGCCGGGCCGCGTCAGTTCCTCGGTGCATAAGCCGCCACCTTCTTCGGTGCGCTTCTCGAAGACCCCGACGCTCCATCCC
>NZ_DATDGQ010000241.1:0-2962 GCF_036522015.1 Binatus sp. (SeqCode) | reverse complement strand
GCTCGATCGCCAGGAACTGCGGCTGATGCTGAGCGGCGAATACGATCGACTCGGCGCGATCCTTTCGATACATCCGGGCGCCGGCGGCCAGGAGGCGCAGGACTGGGCCGAGATGTTGCTGCGGCTTTATCTGCGATGGGCCGAGCGGCGCGGCTTCAAAACCGAGATTGCGGACTTGCAACCGGGCGATGGCGCTGGAATCAAGAGCGCGACCGTCACCGTCGAAGGAGATTTCGCGTACGGATATTTGCGGGCCGAGGCCGGCATTCATCGGCTTGTGCGAATCTCGCCGTACGACTCGAACGCGCGACGGCATACGTCGTTCGCTTCGGTCTTTGTGTTCCCGGAAGTCGACGACACGATCGAGATCGTGATCAATCCCGCGGATCTGCGAATTGATACGTTTCGCGCCTCAGGCGCAGGCGGTCAGCACGTCAACAAGACCGACTCCGCCGTGCGTTTCACGCATCTCCCGACCAACATCGTCGTGACCTGCCAGAACGAACGCTCGCAGCATAAGAATCGTGCGATGGCGATGAAGATATTGCGCGCGCGGCTGTTCGAACTCGAGCAGCGCAAGAAGAAAGAAGAGCTCGAGAAATTCAGCAAGGACAAAAAAGATATCGCGTGGGGCAGCCAGATTCGCTCCTACGTCCTGCAGCCGTACCAGATGGTCAAGGACCATCGCACCGGCGTCGAGGTCGGCAACACCAGCGCAGTACTCGACGGCGCGATCGACGATTTCATCCAGGCCTACCTGATGGGCGTCCGCAAAGGCGACGCCGACTCAGTGCCCAATTAATTGAATGTGGAACCCGCGTGGGTTCCACACCTCCTTCGGCAGGGGTGACCCCTGCACCCGGTATCAGGAAAAGAAAAGATGCGGGACTTCGTCCCTGTTAGAAAGGTTTGAAGGCCGCGGCGCGGTCTTTCTTACCTCGCCCGTTATTTTACGGGAGAGGAGGCCGGCGGGCGCAGCCGCCGGTAGGTGAGGGTTCTGCGATTCAACCTGCACCTCAGGCACTTGCACGCACAGTCTTTGCCGATGCAGTGTGCATCCAATGGCGCAGCATCCAGCCGAGGTTTCGCGACGCCGTTTCTATCATTCGCCGCGAGCGCGCAGACGCGCCGTGGTCGGGCTCGTCGTCGCGTTCGTCTTCGTGGCGGTGGTAACCGGGCTGTTCTACCAAACGACCCTTAGCGGGCTCGCGCCCGAATCTGGTGTCGTCAAGCTCGACGGGCTGAGTGCGCCGGTCAAGGTGATTCGCGACGCGGCCGGCATTCCGCACATCTACGCGCAGAACCGGCTCGACCTCGCGCGCGCTCTCGGCTACACGCAAGCGCAGGATCGATTGTTCCAACTCGAGATGCGCCGGCGGCTGGCGGAGGGGCGTCTCGCCGAAGTGTTTGGCGCCGACCTGGTCGAAAGCGATTACGTTTACCGGCTGTTCGATCCTGAGAAATTTGCGCACGACAGCGTCGCGATGTACCCGCCCGAGATGCGTGCACAGCTGGACGCGTTCGTCGGCGGCATCAACGCATACATCGACGCTCATCAGAACAGTCTCGAGCCCGCATTTCGGCTGGTCGGTATCAAGCCCGCGCACTACACGGCCGAGGATCTCGAAGCGGGCGCGCTGACGATTGCGGTGCTGCTCGGTTACAACGCGACCGAGGAATCGCTGTACATGAACCTCGCGCCGAAGATGGCGCCGAGCGAGATCGCCTCGCTGATGCCGGTGTATCCGACGCTCCCGCTGGAGCCGCCGCCGCCCGAGACGACCGCGGCCTTCGGCGGCGCGAAGCTCGCGTTTCATCTCGCGCCCGGCTTCGCTCGACTCGGCCACCTGGGCATCCCGGCGAGCAACAACTGGGTGGTCGATGGCACCATGACGATGTCGGGCAAGCCGATGCTTGCGAACGACCCGCATCTGCCGCAATCGATGCCGTCGATTTGGTACGAGGCGGTGCTGGTCACTCCCGACGGTTTCACCTCGGGCGCGTTGGCTGCTGGTTCGCCGGCGGTTGCGATCGGCACTAACGGCCATGTCGCGTGGGGTGTGACCAGCGTGTGCGCGGACGTGATGGATCTCAGCCTCGAGCATCTGTCTGCGGACGGCAAAAGTTACGAGTTCCAGGGAAAGTGGCTCCCACTCGAACGGCGCGACGTGACGATTCACGTCAGAGACGCGGCCGACGTGACGCGGACGATTCTCTCGACGCAGCACGGGCCTATCGTCAGCGATGTGCTCGCGCGCGAGGACAATCCGCTGAGCAGCGTCAAGGTGCGGGGAAATTACGCGCTGTCGATGCGCTTTGCGGGGCTGACTCCCGGCCCGTCGTCAGCGTCGGGATTCGGCTCGGCCACCGCGCGCTCGGGAAAGGAGCTGGTCGAGGCGTATCGCACGTTCACTACGACGCCGCTCAATCTGGTTTGGGGCGATGATTCAGGAAATATCGGATGGAAAATCGTTGGCGCGATACCGAATCGCGCGAGCTTCGACGGCAAGTACCCGACTCCCGGCTTCACCGGGAAATTCGAGTGGAACGGGATGCTTTCGTTCGACAGTCTGCCGCATAGCGAGAATCCGCCGAACCATTTTATCGTCACCGCCAACAATCGGCTGTCCGACGTGTCGTGGAATGGAAGCTGGGCGCCGCCGTGGCGCTACGACCGTATCTCGGACCTGCTGCGCGCGCGCGAGAAGATGACCATCGATGATTTTAAAACGATCCAGCGCGATCGCGTGTCGCTCTTCGCGCTCAAGCTGCGCGACGCGCTCGTGCAGGCGGGTGACGGCGACGACCAGGACGTGCGATGGGCGCTCGGCGAAATCCGCCGATGGGACGGCGCGATGACGTCGAACAGCAGGCCCGCGGCGATCGTCGCTGCGGCTGAAGTCACGCTGGCGCGGCGGGTGTTCAAGCCGCTGCTGAGCGACGACTACAAGTCGTTCATGCT
>NZ_DATDGQ010000240.1:0-12619 GCF_036522015.1 Binatus sp. (SeqCode) | reverse complement strand
TGCCGCGACGTTACCAGACCAAGGTTGTCGCTGGCTACGTCTTGACATATGCGTAACCCTTTGGTTACATATATTCTCGATGCGGATAGACGCGACCATCGGAGCGTTGGCCGATTCCACTCGCCGGGAGTTGCTGCGGCGTCTCGCAGACAAGCCCTGCCGCGCGGGCGAGTTGGCGGAAGGGTTTACGATCAGCCGTCCTGCGATTTGCAAGCACACGCGGATGCTCGGGCGCGCCGGTCTGATCAGGGCCAAGAAAGTAGGGCGCGAGCGCATCTACGAACTCGCACCGCGCGGTCAACTCGCCGTTCAGGAATTGATTAGAACCCTGGAAGAAGTCGGCGCTTTCTGGGATACGGCGCTGAACGCATTCAAGCGTTATGTGGAGGAAAACCGATGACGATTCGAAAAGCGATTCGAGTGGAGCGCTCGCCGGAAGTCGTGTTCCGGGTCTTCACGGAAGAAATCGGCAAATGGTGGCCGCTGAAGGAAGGGTTTTCGTTCGGCGGCGAAAAAGCCAAGGACATTTTTATCGAAGGACGCGTTGGCGGCAGGTTCTTCGAGCGCTTTACTGACGGCACTGAATTCGAAGTCGGCCGCATTACCGCTTTTCAGCCTCCGCACGTCGTCGCGTGGACCTGGAAAGCTCCCGAATGGGAGGCGCCGACCCAGGTTGAAGTCAGATTTGCGGCCGAGGGCAATGGCACTCGGGTCGAAGTCGAGCATCGCGGATGGGACGCCGGGCCGATCATGCAGAAGCAGGGCCAGGGCTATTCAGATGGATGGGGCATCATCCTGGAGCGATTCACCGCGCGCGCAGATGCCGCCTGAGACTCAATCTTAGAGGTTCATACACGCGGTGAGCTGAACTCGAACGACGGAGGTCACCCAATGAAACCATGGACCTGGTTGAGGATAGGTGCAGGGCTGCAAGCTCTCGGCGCCGTGCTTCACACGATCGCGTCGATGGATTCTCCGAGCCGCGGGCCGGCCGAACAAGCGGTGTTTGCCGCGATGCAGTCCTTTCGCTTCCCGATCGCGGGCGTGATTCGCAGCCACTGGGACTTCTATCAAGGCTATGAGTTATGCATCACAGTGGTGTTCGCGATTTTGGCGGTGTTGATCTGGCAGCTAAGTAACCTGAGCCGGGAAGAGCCGAGGCACGCAGTGCCTTTGATCACCACTATCCTGGTAGCGGAGATTTTGTTGAGCGCAGTCAGTTGGGAGTACTTCTTCGCCGGTCCGGGTGGGATGTCGCTCCTGATAGCCGCCTGCCTTGTGGCCGCTCTGGCAACACTGAGAAGACGCGACCAGCCGACTCTGGCATCAAGCCGAGCAGCAAAGGCTGGCTGACTACCAGAGTCTAAAAGGGTTTGTCGCCGTTGATCGTTACGCGCTCCATCCGGCGATTGGCGGTGCGGTTGTCCGCGACCACTCGATGCTGCGTACAGCGGTTGTCCCACATCGCGACTGAGTTAGGCCGCCACCGGAAGCGGCAACTGAAATCCGGCGTTGTGATGTGCCTGTAAAGAAAGCTTAGCAGCGCATCACTCTCGGCCGGCTTCATTCCTTTGATCGACGTAGTGAATGTCGAGTTGACGAACAACCCTTTGCGACCGCTCTCCGGATGGGTCCGAACAACCGGATGCTCCGCCGACATCACTTGCGGTGCTTGTCTGCCGCCGATGTGGTCGGTCTTGTACTCATAGCGCGAGAACGTGCGCGTGGTGTCGTGAATCGCCACGAGGTCCGAGAGCACCCGCTGCATCTTGTCAGACAGAGCCTCGTAGGCCGCGTACATGCTCGCCCACATCGTGTCGCCGCCGAAATCCGGCGCGACTATGCACTTCAGCACCGAGCCAAGCGGCGGCTCGTCCATGAAAGTCACGTCGCTGTGCCATGCCTCCGCGAGGTACGGATGCTGTTCGTCGCTTTGCAGCACTACGAACTCGGGATGCCCTTGGTCTTTGAGCGGCTGCAGGTAGGGATGAATCTGCAGCGTGCCGAAGTGACGCCCGAACGCCTTGTGCTGGTCGCGCGTAATCTCCTGGTCGCGAAAGAACAGCACTTGATGCTCAACGAACGCCTCACGCACCTCGTTAAGCGCACCGTCTCCCAGTTCTCCAAGATGAACGCCACTAACTTCAGCGCCCAATGCTCCGGCGATTGGATTTACCGATATGTGCGACCATCTATTCATCGCAATTTCTCCCCAGCCAACATACAAGACACGGCCCGATCGCACCACTGCAAAGCGTTTCGCCGATTTCGCGAGGCAACACACAACGCCATAACTCATCAAACCTTGAATTGAACGAGTCAGTGTGAAAATGTGCGTTCGCCCGGACACGGCCGATGGGTTACAAGCCGGCTCACAGTGGAGGACTAGATGACACGTCGGATTCCAGGCATGGTAGCTGCAACCGCGATATTGATATCTGCAGTTATCACTTCGCCCATCCACACTTACGCGGGCGACGATTCAGAAGTGGCATCGTCACCAAGCGCAACCATCACTCTTTCGAATTTTCAGGCGGCTGCTGTCGTTATCGGGCAGGTCGATTTCTCAGGAGGCGCATTCAACCAGGGGCTGGCCAATCCCGCCGCCGATACCGCTTCCACGGGATTTGGATCGATTGGCGTTGGGCCTACCGGGATTCTCTATCTTGGCGATTACAGCAATCAGCGCGTACTCGGCTTCAATTCGGTTCCGTCGTCGAACGATGCCAACGCGGATTTCGTCCTCGGCCAGCCGAATTTCACGACGAGCGGCAAAGGCACCGGAGCGAACCAGTTTGGAGGACCTCAGTCGCCCTTCGTCTCCAACAAGATGCTTTTCGTCTCCGATTTCTTCAACAGTCGCGTTGTCATATGGAAAAAGGCGCCGACCTCGGATCAGGTCAAAGCGAACATCGTGATCGGCCAGACCAATTTCGGAGCCCCGACACCCGGATGCACCGCCAAAAATCTCAGCGCCCCGGAAACTCTGGCGGTGGCTGGTGGAAAACTGGTGGTGGCTGATTCCAGCAATGCACGCGTCCTCATCTATAAGAAGATCCCTAAAAAGAACGGGGCGAAAGCGAGCATCGTGCTCGAGCAAAATAACTTCACCACCTGCGTCACGCTGAACGACGGGACGGGAACAAGCGGTTCGCCCAGCTCTGCGAATTTCAGTTATCCGGCGGGAGTGTGGACCGACGGGACCAGGCTGGTGGTGACCGATGAAGACGAAAGCCGGGTTTTGATTTGGAAAACATTTCCGAAAAAGAACTTTCAGCCGGCCGATATCGTGCTCGGTCAACCCAATTTCACCACCAACGTGATCAACAACAATGGATCTGGTGTCACTGGCTCGCCCAGCGCAAAGAACATGAACATGCCCTATGACGGCGTGTTCAGTAACGGAACCCAACTCTTTGTCGATGATCAAAAGAACCAGCGAATACTGATCTGGAACACCTTTCCAACTTCCAATTTTCAGCAGGCCGATGTCGTTCTTGGTCAGCCGAATTTCACCTGCGGCGTGGAGAACAACGACGGAACCGGATGCACCGGCGGCTCGCCGTCCGCTAACAATCTCAGCAACCCTACCGGCATTGTACAAATCGGCAATCAGCTTATCGTAGCCGACGGCGGCAACAATCGATTCCTGATTTACAACGGCCTGTAGGAACTTCTCAAATAGGAGGCTCACCGTTGTACGCGTGAGCCTCGCTTGGGGCTCGTCGATCAGTCCGCGGGATTCTAATGGTGGCCGGACCACTGCCAGCCGTGAGGGCCCTGCCGATACTCATCGCGATCATTGCCGTACCAATGCCAGCCTTTTTTGTCCTGGTACCAGTGTCCCTGCTTGCCCTGATACCACTCGTCGCCGTGGGTGCTTTGCCACCGATACTTACTGCCGTGTTTGACCCACTGTCCTTGCTGCCCTTGATACCAATCGTCTTCGTCGGCTCTGACCAGGTTGGGGCCTACAAGGAACGAGCAGATCAGAATCGCGACAATCGCTAACGTTTTCGTTTTCATTGTTTCTCCTGTACCTGAGTTGATCACTCTCACCCAATCGTGCGACCTACACGATTGGCGCGCGTTACGGCCGGAACAATTCCGATTGTTTCCCGCAAGCGCGAGCGTGACGGTCCATTCTCTTTTTGCCGATCCGGCGCGATTATTCAATCGTTGGCTGAAATCGTTTTGGGGCATAGACTTTAGCGCGGGGGGAACAGGATGTCTGTTCAAGCTTCGGCTGTGAAAATCGCCGTGGTGCTGGCCGTAACGCTCGCCGCATCGGCGCCCGCTTTCGCACAGGACATGAAAGGCATGGACATGAGCGGGCATGAGATGCCGCAGATGTCAGGCACCAAGCCGTCCGATCCCTCCAACATGAAAGAGGGCGAGATGGATTCGATGTCGGACGAGGCGATGGATCACGACACGCACATGGGCGGTGGTGCGCTGAAAAACATGTCGCTGCACATGGCGTACACCGACCTGCGGCCCGCCAACGACGCCGACAAGGCGCGCGCCGCCGTCCTGGTGACCGATCTTCAGCACTCACTCGCCAAGTACAAGGACTATCACGTCGCCGAAGCCGACGGCTTCAAGCCGTTCCATCCCGAATTCAAAACGCCGGTCGTGCATTTCACGAGAAACTGGAACGGCCTCAAGGCCGCGTTCACGTTCGATCCAAACGAGCCCACCTCGCTCCTCTACCAGCGTACGCCGGAGGGCGGCTACAAGCTGATCGGCGCGATGTACACCGACCGCAAGGGCGCCACCGTCGATCAGCTGAACGAACGCGTGCCGCTGAGCGTCGCGCGATGGCATCGGCACATCAATTTTTGTATCCCGGCGCGCGGCACCGACATGAAGACTGCCGATTGGACGAAGTTCGGCTTCAACGGCTCGATCGCAACCAAGGAAGCCTGCGACGCCGCGGGCGGCCGCTTCTTCCCGCAAGTGTTTGGTTGGATGGTTCACGTCTATCCCTGGGAGACCAACCCGCAGCTCGTGTGGGCGCACTAGCCAGTAGTGACGCCGTCGGTAGAACTGGTCGAGGTGCGAAAGTCGTACGGCGGCTTTGCGGCCGTTGACGGAATTTCGTTCTCGATCCCGCCCGCGCACATCTTCGGCCTGCTCGGACCCAACGGCGCCGGCAAGACCAGCACCATCCGCATGATGATCGGCATCACGTCGCCCGATTCCGGCGTGGTGCGGCTGTTCGGCGAGCCGCTGCGCCGCCGCGCGCTGCGCAGAGTCGGCTATCTGCCGGAGGAGCGCGGCTTGTATCGCCGGATGACGGTCGGCGCGAATCTCGTTTTCCTCGGGCAGCTTGCGGGTCTGTCGGTCACCACCTCGAAGGAGCGAATCGCCGCATGGACAAAACGGCTCGAGATTGCGGACTGGGTCGGACGGCGCGTTGACGAGCTGTCGAAGGGGATGCAGCAGAAGATCCAGTTTATCGCGGCGCTGATGCACGATCCCGACCTGATCGTGATGGACGAACCGTTCGCCGGCCTCGATCCGGTCAACACGATGCAGCTCAAGGACGTGCTGGTCGGGCTTCGCGCCTCGGGCAAGTCGATCCTCTTCTCGACCCATCGCATGGACCAGGTAGAAAAGCTCTGCGACTCGATCTGCCTGATCAATAGCGGCAAGGCGGTTCTGCAAGGGAGCCTGAGCGAAGTCAAAAACGGCAACGGCCGCCGCTTCGTGCAGATCGATTACGAAGGCGATGGTAAGTGCCTGGCCGACAATCCGCTGGTCGATTCGCTGAATGACTACGGCAATCACGCCGAGCTGCGCCTCAAGCCCGGCGCCGACTCGCAGGAACTGCTGCAGGCCGCGATGCGCCAGTTGCGCGTGCTCCGCTTCCAGGTGATGGACCCGTCGCTCGAGCAGATTTTCATCGAACGAATCTCGGGCAAATATGACTGAGTTCTCGCTTAAAAAAGTCTGGATCATCGCGAAGCGGGAATACCTCGAGCGCGTCCGAACGCGATCGTTCCTGCTCTCTACTTTCGTGACGCCAGTGCTGATGGCGGCGTTTCTGGTCCTGCCCACGATGATCAGCACGTCCACGGCCCGCGGCATCGTGCGCGACAACGAACGGCCGGCTCGCGTCGCGATTGCGTCGGACAATCGCGCGTTGGCGGAATTGGTGAGCGGCCAACTGATGCGCCAGCATGGCACGCGCTACGAGCCGTCGATTGTTTCGCCCGCGTCGCCGTCCGAGCGCGCACAACTCGACAAGAAGCTCGATGACAGCGAGATCGAGGGATACGTATGGATCGACGGGCCCGCGATCGCTTCGCGCCGCGTCACTTTCACGACGCGGCGGATGGGCGATTTCATTCTGCGCAGCCGCCTCAGCGACGCATTGTCGTACGCCTTCGCCGCGCAGCGGATGGTGAAGCAGGGCAGCAGCGCGGTCGATATCGCGGCGATACTGCAGCCGGTCGATCTGACCGCGGTTCGGGCCGGCAATGCGTCGTCGGCGTACAACGAGGTACGCGGCGCGTTGGTCGTGTTCATTCTCATGTTCGTGATGCTGTTCTCGCTGCTGTCGTACGGCGTGATGGTGATGCGCTCGGTCATGGAAGAAAAGAGTTCGCGCATAACCGAGGTGTTGATGTGCGCGGCGAGCGCGCAGGAACTGATGGCCGGGAAAATTCTCGGCACCGGCAGCGTCGGCCTGACGCAGATTGGAGTCTGGCTGTCGGTAGCGGGGTACGGCGCGTCGCGCAGCCTGTACCTGCGCACGGCGATGACGGCGCTGGACGTGGGTCCGTCGCTGATAGTTTATTTCGTCGTGTTCTATACGCTCGGCTATCTGCTCTACAGCGCGATCTTCGCCGGCGTCGGCGCGATCTTCAATTCGATCGACGAGGCGCAGCAATGGAACTTCGTGGTCATCCTGCCGCTGATCGCGGCGTCGGCATTGATTCTGCCGGTCGCGACTCAGTCGGATTCGCTGATCTCGGTGGCGGCGTCGCTGTTTCCGTTCTGCTCGCCGATCCTGATGTTCGAGCGGCTCGCGGTTCACGATCCGCCGCTATGGCAAGTCGCGTTATCATTGACTTTGCTAGTCGCAACGATTGTCGGGGCGATGGTCGTCAGCGCGCGAATTTACCGGACCGGAATTTTGATGTACGGCAAGCGCCCAACGATCCGCGAGCTCTCGCGATGGCTTCGTCATGCTTGAGTGAGGGGTTGTAACCGAGAACCTAACCACTAACCCTTCCCATAGTGGGAAGGGGAACCAAACTGTAGGACTGCTTCACAATCTCGATAAACGTTGCTATCTATCGCACGCTTGGGTGCTTGGTGCCTCGATGGTGGGGAGCCTTTGGCGCGCCGGATTACTTAAGTATTGCTCATTAACAAAAGTGCGAATATAAGGTAATCTTCAGATGGAGAGCGGGAGCAAAAGCGTGGCTCGGAAGAAAATTGCGTTCATCGGGGCGGGTAATGTCGGCGCGACCTGCGCTCATCTATGCTTCCTGCGCGGACTCGGCGACATCGTCCTCTACGACATTATCGAAGGACTGCCGCAGGGCAAGGCGCTCGACATGCTGGAGTCGGCGCCAGTGCTCGGCATCGACGTTAACGTGAGCGGCACTACTGACATCAAGCAGATCGAGGGCGCCGATTGTTGCGTCGTCACGTCGGGATCGCCGCGCAAGCCCGGAATGTCGCGCGATGACCTGCTCAAGATAAACGCCAAGGTGATGACCGACGTCGGCAGCGCGATCAAGAAACACGCGCCGGGCGCTTTTGTGATCGCAGTCACCAATCCGCTCGACGCGATGGTTACGCAGCTCAAGCGCGTCACCGGTTTCGCGAAGGGCCGCATCGTCGGGCAGGCGGGCGTGCTCGATTCGGCGCGCTACCGCACCTTTCTCGCGTCGGAGCTCGGCGTCTCGACGGAGAGTGTTTCCGCGATGGTGCTGGGTGGGCATGGCGACGACATGGTGCCGATTCGCAGCTACACCACGGTTGGTGGACAACCGATCGAGCGTCTGATCGCGGCGAAGCGGCTCGAGGAAATCGAGAAGCGCACGCGCGGCGGTGGCGGCGAGATCGTCGAGCTGATGAAGACCTCGTCGTACTACGCGGCGGGAACCGCGGTTTACAAAATGGTCGAGGCGTACATGCTCGATCGCAAGTCGGTGCTGCCGTGTGCCGCATACCTTGACGGCGAGTATGGCGTGAAGGGGCTGTTCGCTGGAGTGCCGGTCGTGATCGGCGCCGGCGGGGTCGAACGGGTCGTGGAAATCCAACTGACTGCCGCGGAGAAGACCGCATTCGACAGTTCGGTCGGACACGTGCGCGAACTGGTCGAGGCGATGGACAAAGTAATCGCGGCCGGCTAGCAGCGCGGCTCGCGATACAGGAAAGGCTTATGGCTGAAGCAGAAGCAGTTGCGGCGCCTGCGATTGCGACGGGGATGACGCGCGACCAGCGGCACTGGCTGCTGCGCCGATTGCACTCGCTGTCGGGAATCATTCCGATCGGCGGATTTTTGTTTTTCCATATTTTCGAAAATGCTTTCGTGCTGAAGGGCGGACCGGTGTGGTGGAAGGAGACCGAGTTCACACGCAACATCCCATTGCAGGTCGCAGTCGAAGCTTTAGTGTTGTGGATTCCGATTTTGTACCACGCGATTTACGGCATCGTCATCACGGCTACGGCGCAGCCCAACGACTATCCGTACGAGCGCAACTACCAGTACACCCTGCAGCGCATCACGGGGATTCTAGCGTTCCTGTTCATCGGCTTTCACGTTTTCTCGACGCGCGCGTACTTCTACGCCACCGGGGTCGAGACGGATTACATGCGGATGCATAACTTCATGATGAATCCGCTGATTCTCACCACTTACATTGTCGGGACGCTGGCGTGTGTTTATCACCTGACCAACGGCATTTTCACATTCACGATCACGTGGGGAATCGCGGTCGGCGCCAAGGCGCAAACGCTGGTGAACCGCGTATGCGTTTTGTTGTTTGTCGTGCTGGCTGTGGTCAGCGTCGCAATCCTGGTCGCGTTTCGCGCGCCCGCCTGAGGAGAAAGAACCAATGCCAGGGCATCACATTATAGTTGGCGGCGGGCTGGCAGGATTGACCGCGGCGATGAAACTGGCGGAGCAGGGCGAGGAAGTCGATCTTTTTTCGATCGTGCCGGTCAAGCGTTCGCATTCGGTATGTGCGCAGGGCGGAATCAACGGCGCGGTCAATACGAAAGGCGAGGGCGACTCGCCGATGATTCATTTTGACGACACGATTTACGGCGGCGACTTTCTCGCGCATCAGCCCCCGGTCAAGGCGATGTGCGAGGCGGCGCCGGCGATCATCTACCTGTTCGACCGGATGGGCGTGATGTTCAATCGTACGCCCGAAGGTCTGCTCGACTTTCGGCGCTTCGGCGGCACCAAGCATCATCGGACCGCGTTCGCAGGCGCAACCACCGGGCAGCAACTCCTGTACGCACTGGACGAGCAGGTCCGCCGCTACGAAGCCGCCGGCCTGGTGCGCAAGTTCGAAGGCTGGGAGATGTTGAGCCTCGTGCAAGACGAGTCGGGGGACTGCCGCGGAATCGTCGCGATCGACACGCGATCGCTCGAGATGCGCGCGTTTCCGGCCGACACTACGATGATTGCGACCGGCGGCCCGGGCCTGGTCTTCGGGCGCTCGACGCAGTCGCTGGTGAATACAGGATCGGCGGTGAGCGCCTGCTACCAGGCCGGCGCGACATACGCCAACGGCGAGTTCATCCAGGTGCATCCCACCGCGATGCAGGGTGAGGACAAGTTTCGTCTCATCTCGGAATCGATCCGCGGCGAGGGCGGACGCGTGTGGTGCTATCGCGACAGCAAGCCGTGGTACTTCCTGGAAGAGATGTACCCGGCCTACGGCAACCTGGTGCCGCGCGACATCGCGACCCGCGCGATTCACAAAGTGGTGTTCGATATGAAGCTGGGCATCGATGGCCAGCCGCTGGTTTACCTCGACGTGAGCCATCTCGATCCCGAGGAGTTGAATCGCAAGGTCGCAGGCGTGCTCGAGATTTATGAGAAGTTTGCCGGCCAGGATCCGCGCAAAGTGCCGATGAAGATTTTCCCGGCGATGCACTACTCGATGGGCGGGCTGTGGGTCGATTACCATCAGCAGACCAACGTGCCGGGACTGTTCGCGGCGGGCGAGTGCGAGTTTCAGTATCACGGCGCGAATCGGCTCGGCGCCAACTCGCTGCTGTCGTGCATGCACGGCGGAAATATCGCGGAGCCGGCCATGATCGGATACGCGAAGTCGAAGAAGAGCGCGGCCAGCTCGACGATTTTCGATCAGGAGCTGAAGCTGCAGCGCGAATCGTTCGACAAAATTTTCAAGATGAACGGTCCCGAGAATGCGTTCGCACTGTGGCGTGAGCTCGGCGACATCATGACCGAGAACGTCACCGTCGTGCGCCACAACGACAAGCTCAAGCTCACCGACGACAGATTGATCGAGTTCAAGGAGCGATGGGGCAAAATCGGCCTCAACGACAAGGGCAAGTGGGCGAACCAGGAAGTGCTGTTCGTGCGCCAGTTGTGGAACATGCTCGAACTCGCGCGGCCAATCACGCTCGGCGCACTCAATCGCAACGAATCGCGCGGCGCGCACTTCAAGCCCGACTTTCCGGAGCGCGACGACGCGAATTTCATGAAGACCACGATGGCTGCGTGGTCGTCCGACGGTCCGCGCTTCTGTTGGGAGCCGGTTGACGTGAGCCTGATCAAGCCGCGGCCGCGGCGCTACGACGTCGAGAAATCCGCCAGCGAGCCGAAAGCAGCGTAGGCCGAGCAGGAGCATCGCAGTGCCAGAAAAGACGCAAGTCTTGCGAATCAAGCGCCAGGAAACGCCGAACTCCGAGCCGTACTACGAAGAGTTCGAGATTCCGTTTTTGGGCAATCACAACATCATCTCGATGCTGATGGAGATACGGCGCAACCCGGTCACGCGGCAGGGCAAGCGCGTCGCGCCCGTGGTGTTCGACGCCAACTGCCTCGAGGAAGTTTGCGGCTCGTGCACGATGGTGATCAACGGGCGCGTGCGGCAGGGATGCTCGCAGCTGGCCGAGGATCTCAACGGCCCGGTGACGGTCGAGCCGATGACGAAGTTTCCGGTGATCCGCGACTTGTGGGTGGATCGATCGAAGATGTTCGACGCACTGAAGAAGGCGCACGCGTGGATTCCGATCGACGGGACCTACGATCTCGGGCCGGGGCCGCGAATGGCGCCGAGCGTGCAGGAGTTTGCGTACCTGTTCTCGCGATGCATGACGTGCGGATGCTGCCTGGAGGCGTGCCCGCAAGTTAATGCGCATTCGAAGTTCATGGGCGCGGCGGTGATCGGCCAGGTTTACCTGATGAGCCAGCATCAGACCGGCAAGATGAACCTCGACGAGCGGCTCGACGCGATGATGTCGGAGGGCGGCGTAGCGGACTGTGGCAATGCGCAGAACTGCGTCGAGGTCTGTCCCAAGGAAATTCCGCTCACGACGGCAATCGGTGCGGTCGGCCGTCAGACGTCGATCAAGTGGCTCCGCGACCTCTTTATGAAATGATCCCCGCAGGTAACTGAATGAACATCCACGAATATCAAGCGAAGCAAATTCTCGGGCGCTTCGGCGTTCCCGTTCCCAAGGGACAATTCGCAACGACGCCGGATGAAGCGGCTGCCGCGTTCACGGCGCTGGGCCAGCCGAAGGCCGTCGTCAAGGCGCAGATCCATGCGGGCGGGCGTGGCAAGGCTGGCGGCGTCAAGCTGCTGACGGTCGCGAGCGAGGTGCGCGATTTCGCGGCCAAGCTGCTCGGCCAGCCGCTGGTGACGCATCAGACGGGACCCGAAGGCCGCGTGGTGCACCGCGTTTATATCGAGGAGGCGAGCGACATCGCACGCGAGCTTTACCTGGGGATGCTGGTCGATAGAAAAGCGGGAACCGTGTCCGTGATCGCGAGCACCGAGGGCGGCATGGACATCGAGGAAGTCGCCAACAAGACGCCTGAAAAAATTCTCACCGAGCAGATCAGTCCGCTGCTCGGTGTGTCAGGCTTCCAGGCCCGCAAGATCGCTTTTGCAGTGGGCCTCAAGGACAAGCAAGTCGGCCAGTTCGTGACGCTGCTCGCATCGCTCTATCGCGCGTTCGTCGAAACCGATGCGTCGCTCATCGAGATCAATCCGTTGGTGGTCACGAAAGATGGGCGCGTCATCTGCCTCGACGCGAAAATGTCATTCGACGACAACGCCTTGTTCCGGCATCCGGACATCCGCGAGCTGCGCGACGCCAACGAAGAAGATCCCGCCGAGACCGAGGCGGCGAAGTACGACCTCAGCTACGTCCATCTCGACGGCAACATCGGATGCATGGTTAACGGCGCGGGCCTCGCGATGGCGACGATGGATATCGTCAAGATTTACGGCGCCGAGCCGGCCAACTTCCTCGACGTCGGCGGCGGCGCGAGCACCGAGAAAGTCGCGGCGGCGTTTCGCATCCTCCTTTCCGACAATCGGGTTAAAGGTGTCCTCATCAACATCTTCGGGGGAATCATGCGCTGCGACGTGCTGGCGCAGGGCGT
>NZ_DATDGQ010000239.1:0-9689 GCF_036522015.1 Binatus sp. (SeqCode) | reverse complement strand
GATGGCGGGCGACAGATCGCGGGTGCTCGCGATGCTCGAGCCGATCGACGACCTCGCGCGCGAGTCGGCGTACTTCGCGCGCAACGATGCGGCCCAGCGCGTGACTGCGGCGCACGTCGAGCGGGCACTCGGCGAACGGATGCTGCGCCTCAATTTTATAGAAGAGGAAATCCGCCGGCTGATCGCGGAAGGCACGCTCATCGTGAATATTCGCGGCACCAGCGTCGGGCAGATCAATGGGCTGGCGGTGTTGGACGTCGGCGGCTACAGCTTCGGACGGCCGTCGCGCGTGACGGCGACCGTCGCGCTTGGGCAGGCGGGAGTGATCAACATCGAGCGCGAGGCGCGGATGTCGGGATCGACGCACGACAAAGGCATCATGATCCTGAGCGGATTTCTTCGCGCGCGATTCGGACAGCAGCACCCGATTGCGATGTCGGCGAGCATTTGCTTTGAGCAGTCGTACTCGGGCATCGACGGCGATAGCGCCAGTTCGACCGAGCTGTACGCGCTGATGTCGGCGTTGTCGGGCGTGCCGATCCGGCAGGATCTCGCGGTGACCGGCTCGGTCGATCAATACGGCACGGTGCAGGCGATTGGCGGCGTCAATCAGAAGGTCGAGGGATTTTACCGGGTGTGCAAGGCGATTGGCCTGACCGGGACGCAGGGCGTGATGGTTCCGCGCACGAACGTGTCGAACCTGATGCTCGATCCGGAGACCACGGGTGCAATCGAGCGCGGTGAATTTCACATTTATCCGATCGATACGATCGATCGCGGGATCGAGACTCTGACCGGCGTGCGCGCGGGAACGATCGACCAGCCCGGCACGATCAACTATCTCGTCGATCAACGGCTCAAGAACATGGCGAACATTCTACGCGATCGCCCGATGGGCGAAACTCGCGTCGTGCAGGAGCCGGCGCCGAACGCCCCGGCACCGAAACCGCCTTCGCCGCCGGAGCCGCCGCGCTGAAATGCCGATAGATCTCCGACTCGATCCGGCGGAGGTTGCGCTGTTCACGGACCTCTACGAGCTGACGGTCGGCGCGGCATTCTTCGAGCACGGATTCAACGACATTGCGTCGTTCGAGGTCGCGATGCGACGGATGCCGCCGGGGCGCGGCTTCATGATCGCGGCGGGTATCGAGCGGTTGATCGAGGCGCTCGAGGAATATCGCTTCGACGCCGGCGCGATCGAGCACCTCGAATCGTTGCAACTCTTCAAGCCGGCGTTTCTCGAATTTCTTTCGCAGCTGCGCTTCACCGGTTCGATCCGCGCGCTTCCCGAGGGCACGATTTATTTTCCCGGCGAGCCGATCCTCGAGATTCGAGCGCCGCTGATCGAAGCGCAGCTCATCGAAACGCTGGCGCTCAACCAGATCGGCTTCGCTTCGGTCGTCGCGAGCAAGGCGGCAAGATGCTTCGCGGTCGCGGGCGGTCGCCGCCTGGTGGACTTCGGTCCGCGACGCGCGCAAGGTGCGGATGCGTCGCTTATCGCGGCGCGCTCGAGCTACATGGCGGGCTTTCACGGCACCGCCAACGTGCTCGCCGGCAAGCGCTACACCATTCCCGTTTTCGGTACGATGAGTCACAGCTTCGTGATGGCGCACGAAAGCGAGCGTGACGCATTCAGCGATTTCGTCGCGAGCTTTCCGACCCTCAGCACGCTGCTGGTTGATACATACGACACGCCGCGCGGCGTGGAGAACGCCGCCGCTATCGCCGCGCGAGTTCGCGAAGCGGGCATGAAAATACAGGGCGTGCGGCTGGACAGCGGCAACCTCGATGAGCTGAGCCGCAAGGCGCGCCGGATTCTCGACCAGGCCGGCTTCGGCGATATTGCGATCGTCGCTAGCGGCAACCTGGATGAATATCGAATCGCGGAACTGGTCGACGCCGGTGCGCCAATCGACGCGTTCGGGGTCGGCACCGCGCTTGCTGTCAGCGACGACGCGCCCTCGGCGGACTTCGTCTACAAGCTGGTCGACTATAAGGACCGCGGCCGGCTGAAGACTTCGGCTGGAAAAATTTCGACGCCGGGCCGCAAGCAGCTATTCCGAGGCTATGCGCCCAACGGATCGTTCTTTGCGGACATGATCGGAATAATCGACGAGTGCACGACCACGGTTGCGCGCGAATTCAAGCCGACACCCTCGATAACGGTTCAATTGATGGAGACTGTCTTCGAAAATGGCCGGCGGATCATGCCGCGTCCAACCCTGGCCGAGGCGCGCGAGCGCGTGATGAACGGACTGCGGACGTTAGACGCCCGCTACAAGGCGCTGCGCAAGCCCGCGGAGTTCCCGGTGCGGCAGACTGCAGCGCTCGGCGCGCTGGTGATCAGCGAAAAACTGCGGGCGCAAAAACGCCAGGATTGAGCCAGCTACAAACCGGCAGTTACTCCAGCAAGAAACGGCGTCTTCCGCTGTGGCGGCGGCGAAGTTTGCAGGCTGCGCGCCGCATCGGCTAGCTGTGCGGCGTCGAAGATCACGAGCAACGGCTTGATGACATCCAGGCGGGGATGCGAGTCGGTGGTCCATCGCGCCGGCGCGGGATAATCGATCGCGGACGCAATCGCTCGGTAGCGCTCTATCAGTGGTCTGACTCCCTCATACGAGCCGACGATGATGATGCCGATCTGGCCGGCGGGCGCGGACGCGATTTGCCAGTCCTTGTATGCGTCAGGCGCAGCATCGACGAGCCAGTCGTGTGGGAGCAGGTCGAGCCGTTTGAGTTCAAAGGGAGAGAGCATCGACAGGTCGTGTCCGGCGGCGAGATATTTTCCGGCAGCCTCGAGAATTGCGTCGAATCGCAACGCGTCGGCGCGCGCCTCGACCTGAGCGGGGGGAAGTTTGGCATAAGCGGCGAATGAATCTTGCGCGATCTTATAAATCCACACGCCTTTCTCGTTCAGTCCCGCGACGCCGAGCGAATCGAGCGTCTGTTTGAAGGTCTCAAAATTAGCCTCGTTCGGATCAGCTATTGCTGCCCGCACTCCGAAGCGCGCGACGTAGGCCTTCAGCTGATCACCGGCCTCGGGCAAATCAATCCCGCCGTAAAAGTAGTTGTTCACTGGCATTCGAGCAAACTCGAACGGCGAGATTCCGGTCCATCCGCCGGCCATGCGAAAGTACATCCCGCTTTGCAATTGCCAGTACATGCTGTTGCCCAGATTTCCCCACGGCAACGGCAAAATGATCTCGCGCGGCTCGAGTTCGCTTGCATATGTTCGGTCAGTGAAGAATGTGGGAATGTCGAGCGGGCTTACCCAAAATGATGCATGCGGATTCGGCGCGATTGATGCCACGAGGATCGCCGCCACCGCAAATTTCGTCAACAGTCGAGCGCGAAGCGCCGCCAGCCACATCGCAACCATCAGCGCCACGACTAGAAACGCATACATCATGAACCGCACCGGCAACGCGATTGAGAGGATCGGCAGCCGCCCGACAATCGCCCAGGGCATCCAGAATCCCTGCCGTCCGGCGACATGGAGCATCGGACCCGTCGAGGCGATCACGAGGACGGCCAACATGATCGTCAGAAATTTACCCACCCGCTCGCGCCAGTATCGCCGTCGAAAGACTTCAACGAAGACAACTATCGCGATACCCAGATAGGCGCCGTTCTCAAACAAGTCGTGCTGAAAGGTGCGCGCGATCTCGGTCGCGATGCGTGTCGTGCCTAGCATCGCGGTCCCGGTCGGCACCAGAAATGCCAACAGGTCGGCCGAATAGCTCGCGGTTGTCCAGATGGGAGCGTGAGGAAATCCGCGCGCCAGCAAGTAGAACAGGTACGGCGACAGTGTTGCGCTCGCCATAAGGTATCCGGCTAGGGCGGGTGCGATGAGTCCCACCAGCCGCGCGCGAAGGTCGCGTTCGAAAAGCGCGAGCGCCAGCAAAAGGGCGAATCCACCCACAATTGTGATGGTCGCGAAAATTTCCGGGAAACAAAGAAACTGAGCTGTCAGCAGCGCGGCCAACAGGATCGCAAAACGTCGCGCCGAGATCTCGGTGTCGAGTCTCTTCAACGTTAGCAGCGCGATAAGCGGCACCGGGAAGACCGAAACCAAATCAAGATGAGCGAGTACTTGTCCAAGCATGTATGACGAAAAGCCGAAGATGTATCCGCCCAGGACCGACGGCCAAAACGCTCCCGTCACACGCCGGCACAGCAGAAACGCAGAAAATGCCGCGAGCGGCAGCGCGAATGATATCACTATGTTGTAGGTCGCAGGTTCGCCCACTGTGGGTTGCAGGGGGATCGAGATCCACGCGGGGAGCGGGACGAGCGTTGTCCAGGCCAGGTTGATTCCGAGCGGCGCCCAGACCGAATCGGTGATGAACGGATTGAGCCCGTGCGCCAACGAATATCGCCACCAGTTGAAGAACCACATCGTTTGCGGCGGATCCGTGTCGCGCCCGATGTAGTAGCCGGGATGTCCGGCGAGACCGCGATCGAGCAAGAGAACAGCGATTGCGAAGTAGAGCGCCAGCGCTCCCCACGACTGCCATCGATGCGCCGCGCGATCCGGCGAAGTCATCAGCGCGAATCCGCCCCGAGGAATGGCGTCGTCATCTCGGTCGGCGGCGATGATTTAAGTTGCGCGGCCGCAGCCTCGAATTGGGCGCGATCGAAAATTATCAGCAGCTTTTCCAGCCGATCCTCGGACTGCGAAGAGCGGGGATCCCATCGCGATGGCGCCGGATAGTCTATCTCGGAGGCAAACGTGCGGTAGCGCTCGATCAGTGGTTTGAACCCGTCGTACGAGCCGAACATTACGATGGCGACTCGGCCGCCAGGCGCCATTCCGATGCCCCATTCGGTGTACTTCGGTTCGACGAGCCAGTCGTGGGGCAGCAGACGGAGCCGATTGAGTTCATCTGCCGAAAGCCTCGACAGATCGTGTCCGTCGGCAAGGTACTTCGCTGCACCCTCGAGGATCGCGTCGAAACGCAGGGCGTTAGCGCGCGCTTCGACATAGCTGCCTGGAAGTTTTCCATACTCTGCAAAAGAGTCGGGTGGGATTTTGTAAATCGACACGCCGTCGCGGCTGACAGCGAGGAGGCCGAGCGACGCGAAGGTCCGCTGCCAGATCGGAAACTTCGCTTCTTTCTCGTTTGCGATCATGGCACTTACGCCGAAGCGCGCAATGTGAGCCCTTAACTGGTCTGCGGCCTCTGGCAGGTCGATTTCGCCGAACAGGTAGTTGACCGCGGGCATTCGCACGAACTCGAACGGCGAAGTGATCGTCCATCCGGCGGCCATCCGGAAGTACATATTGCTACGCGCCTGCCAGTACATACCCTTGCCGTCGCGTGGAAAAGGCACAGGCACAACGATCTCATTCGGATCGATTTCTTTTGCATACGTCCCGTCAGTGAAGAATGCGGGGACGTCGAGCGCACTTATCCAGAACGATCCGTTCATATTCGGCGCAAAGAACAGAATGACCAGCAGTGCGGCGGTATATTTTGTCATCGACGATACCGGAGCGGAGCTGAACCAGGTCGCGGCGATCAGCGAGACCACGAGGGAAGAATAAATCGCGAGTCTCACGGGCAACGCGCCGGATATCACCGGCAGCATTGCGAACAGCGCCCACGGCATCGGAAACAGCCGGCGACCCGCCACCGTGAGTACCGGGCCGAACGAGCCGACGATAGCAATCGCCAGCATCGCAATCAGGAACCTGCCCGTTCGTGTGCGCCAGGCCATCCGTCGGTACGCCTCGATCACAACAATCAAAGGGATACCGAGGTAAACGCCGTTTTCGTAGAGATCCGCGCCGAAATTTCCGGTTATCGACCGCGCGAATTTGAAAGTACCGAGCAGATTTATCTCGGTGGGAATGAAGAAGTTGGCCAGGTCGCCCGTGAAGTTTGAGAGCGGCCACATCGGCCCGTGCGGCGAGCGCAGCGCAAACAGATAGTAGAAGTATGGCGAGACCACGACCATCGCGATCGCATACGCCACGGTGACGGTGCCGATCAGGCGAACCAGCCGCGTGCGCATTTCGTCGTCGAAGCATACGAGCGCCGTCAGCATCGCGAATCCAGCGAAGACCGTCATCGTCGCGAACAGCTCGATCCCGCAGAGAAATTGCACTATCAGAAGCGCGGCGATCTCGAGCGTGCAAAGCTGCGCGGAGATTTCGCCATCCAGGCGGCGAAGACCCGCCAACGCGGCGAGAGGAATTGGGAACGCGAATATCAAATTGAGATGGCCGCCCAGCATCTGACCCAACATGTACGGAGAGAAGCCGAAAATGTAGCCACCGAGGATTGACGGCCAGAACGCGCCGGTGACGCGGCGGCATAGCAGGAATGCCGAAAGTGCGGCGAGCGGCAGCGCCAAGATGCAGAGAATGTTATAAGCCGCGGCCTCGCCGTGCGCGTATCCGATTGGAATGGCGATCCATGCCGGAAGCGGTATGAATGCCGACCATGCGAGATTGAATCCGCGCGGTGCCCACACCAGGTCAGTCAGAAAAGGGTTGATACGATGATCGAGCGCGTATCGCCACCATCGCAGGAACCACATGTAGATGAGAGGATCGGCTTCGCGACCGATGTAAGCGGTCGTCAGATGGCCTGCAAGACCGCGCCCAAACAGAAGAATTGAGACGGCGAGAAAGAACACGAAGGCTGCGGTCTGCTCATACCGACCGTAGTGGCGATTTGCCGGAGCCATTATGTGAGGCGGAGTGCGATGCTATGCGCGGTGACTCGCAGCCGCGGTCTTGCCGGCGGCGCCCAGTGCGGCGGCGGCGTCAAGGAGGCATCGCTCGGTGGTAGGCCAATCGATACACGGGTCGGTGATTGACACGCCGTACTTGAGCACGGCGCGATTCGCGCTTAGCGGCTGGCTGCCGGCTTCGATATTGCTCTCGAGCATCGCGCCCATTATCGCGCCGCTGCCGGCGCATACCTGGTCAACCAGCGTCCGCAGCACTTCCGGCTGCTTGGTGAAATCCTTGCTGGTCTGCGCGTGCGAGCAATCCACCATCATGCGCGGCTCGAGCGCGGCGCTCGCGAGGATTTTGCGGCATCCCTCGATACTGTCCGCGTCGTAGTTGGGCTTGCGTCCGCCGCGAAGCACGACATGCGTATCGGGATTGCCCGAGGTGCGAATCACAGCGGACATTCCCTCCTGGGTGATGCCGAGAAAAGAATGCGGCCGTCGCGCGGATTGGATTGCGTTGATCGCCACCTGCAGATTTCCTTCGGTCGTATTCTTGAACCCGACCGGCATCGACAACCCGCTCGCCATCTCGCGATGCGTCTGCGACTCGGTCGTGCGCGCGCCGATCGCAGCCCAGGCGACCAGGTCCGCGATGTATTGCGGTGTGATCGGATCGAGCAGTTCTGTCCCCGCCGCGAGGCCGAGCCGGTTTATGTCGATCAACAATCGGCGAGCGATGCGCAGTCCCTCACGCATATCGCAACTGTCGTCCATGTGGGGGTCGTTGATAAGCCCTTTCCATCCGACGGTCGTGCGCGGCTTTTCGAAGTATACTCGCATGATGATGTAGAGCTGAGCCGAGGTGGCGACCTTGAGCTTCGCCAGGCGGCGCGCATAGTCAATCGCCGCATCGGGATCGTGGATGGAACATGGGCCGACGATGCAGAGCATCCGGCGGTCGCGACCGGCCAGAATTTCGCGAATGGTCGCGCGCGCTTCGACCACGGTTCGCGCAATTCCTTCGTCCACCGGCATCTCGTTTTTGAGCAGATGCGGCGCGATCAGCGGCTCGGTGGCGAGAACATGAACGTCCTGAATTCGGCGCATAAGTAGTCGTTATTTCTATAAGAAAGGATGACGCTAACAAAGACGGTACCTATTGGGCATAATACCGACGGATCGAAATCCGTGGACCCAACGCATAATCCTGTGATCGAGCAGAGCGAAACGGAACCGAGTTCTCAAGAACGCGACAGCGGCGAATTGCAGTCCATTGCCCGGCCGCCGCGACTCCTTCGCGTCCGGCTGTGGCAGGCGATTGCGGGGATGTCGGTAGCAATCGCGATCGCGTCGTTGCTCGTGATGTCCGACCTCGCCGTCTCGCTCGCACGGCGCACCAACTATGTGAATCGTCGCGTGGCGGCTCTGAATGCGACCGTGCGAGTTCTGCGGCATCAGACCGCGGTCGAGCAGCGCAAGCTGGGATCGGTGCGCGAGCGGGTCAGTGTGGGCGAGGTGTTCGAGAAAATTCTTTTCGCGCCGGACCTTCGCACGATCAAACTCGCCGCGCCGAGCGAGAAGGACAGGGCGAGGTCGACCATGCAATCAAGCGGTATCGATCTTCCGGCGGGCAAGCTGGCGATGAGCGAGTCGGCCGACGCCGCGATGCTCGAAGCGAGCGGACTGAAGCCAACCGGGACGTTCGAGGTTTACCGCATCTGGTGGACGCCCAGGCGCGGCGCGCCGATTTGGGCCGCTGATTTTTTAGTCGGCGATGACGGGCTCGCGACGGTGCCGGTGGATCTGCCGGTTGGACGCGAGAAAGGATTGTCGCTCGACGTCACTTTAGAAGATGAATCTTACAGCGATACTCCAAATGGCCCGATCGCGCTCAGGGGGGAGTTTGCGCCATTGACGGGAGCAGGGCCGAGTCCCCGCAAATTGCGGCATTAGTTGAAATCGATCAGTCGGCGCCGATGAACTCGAGCAGAAGCGCGAACCCCATCGCGCCAACCGCGAGAAACTCGGTGGTCGGATCGGTGTTGTTCCACAGATAGTAGAAGCCGAAACCGAAGGCCGCCATGCTGAATATTCGTCGCATAGAGATGTCCTTTGCTGTCGAGCTTCCTCCGATTCACACGCGGTGCGTCAACTTTGATGAAAAAAACCCAAATCGCACAACCAGGTTGCTACAAATTGTAGTACGAATGCGTAGCCCGATGAAAGTGGGCGTCATCCCTTGCTGCGACAGCAATCTTTTCCTCATCGAGGGGCTTTACATCGTTCATCGATGTGCGTAGATTGACGATGCAGCGGCGCTTTGCGGCGCGGCTTGTGGAAACTTCGCCTCCGATATCCTCAAAAACCCGTTGACACGGACCGGATTGGAAGAGTACTGTTTCCGTTCGCCCTGAAAAGGGTTGGTCTTTGAAAACTGAATAGTAGTGCATGCCTTAATCGGCGGCGGGGGTCCAGGAATGGACTCGATGCCCGACCGATTTCTTTGATTTAATATGCGGTCAGTCCTGCCGTTCCATGACGCGTTAGCCGCGTCTCGGACGGTGGATATACTGAGCTATAATGGAGAGTTTGATCCTGGCTCAGAACGAACGCTGGCGGCGTGCCTGAGACATGCAAGTCGTGGGAGAAAGTCGTAGCAATACGGCTAGTAAACCGGCGCACGGGTGAGTAACACGTGGACAACCTGCCTTAGAGTCTGGGATAACCCGTCGAAAGACGAGCTAATACCGGATAAGACCACGGAAAGTTCGCTTCCTGAGGTAAAAGATGGCCTCTGCTCCTGCAAGCTATCACTTTGAGAGGGGTCCGCGTCCTATCAGCTAGTTGGTGAGGTAACGGCTCACCAAGGCTAAGACGGGTAGCTGGTCTGAGAGGATGGTCAGCCACACTGGGACTGAGACACGGCCCAGAGTCCTACGGGATGCAGCAGTCAGGAATATTGCGCAATGGAGGAAACTCTGACGCAGCGACGCCGCGTGGGT
>NZ_DATDGQ010000238.1:0-4358 GCF_036522015.1 Binatus sp. (SeqCode) | reverse complement strand
AGGCCGCATGCGATCGTATTAGCGAGGGTGAGCTCGAAGTCTCCCGACAACAGCATCCCGGAGACCGCGTTCGAGCTGATGGTGTCGCCGCAGAAAACAAACGTCTCGCCGATCGAGCCATCCTCGCTCGCGCCGCCGCCGGCGACCGTGACGCCGGGCAATTCCTTGCCGAGAGCTTCGAGCGTCGCCTCGGCTTCGAAGTTGTAGGTATCGGCAAAAAGAATCAGCAGGTTCGACTTGTCGAGCTTCGAGCGCACTGCGGACGCAATGTCAGCCGCGACGCCCGCGGCGCGGCCGCGAAGGGTGGGCACGAAGAATCGGGTTGCGCCAATTTCGTCTTCGTTGCCGCCAAACACCAGCACGGCGAGCGCGTGTCCCGCTTCGATTTCGGTTTCGCCGGCGATGATGCCCATGCTCGAGCATCCGGCGACTTCGCGCGTGCCTGCTTCAGAAGCCACCGTGCGCAGGATCATCGGATACGCGGCGCCGTACGCCGGAGTCGCGAAACACAGCGCGCCGGTCGCGCGGGCGATCCCCGCCTGCGCGAGCGCGGCCGCCGTCGCCTCGGCAGCGGCGCTGCGTGGATTGCGCGCGGTCGAATGACCGACGCCGGCTTGTATCATCGCAACACCTGCTACTGACCTCCGAAAATCTTGAGTAACTGTACCATCCGCTGGATTCCGTCGGCGAGTTCCTTCACGCCGATATGTTCGTTGATGCCATGAACGCCTTTGCCCTCGGCCGGAAGAACTTCGATCGGGATGAAACCATAGGAGACGATTTTTTTCTGGCGGAAGTAGTGGCTGTCGGTGAACCCGATGACCAGCGACGGCACGACGCTGGCCTGATCGCGCATCCGGCCCAGAGAATCAATCGCGGTCATCAGGGCGGAGCGCGACGGCGACGAGATTGGCGGAAAGTTCAAGATCACGTCGATTTTGACGGTGTCGTCGCCGATCGCTTTCCTGATGTCGCTCATGACGGTCTTGGGATCGCTGCCCGGCAGCAGCCGGCAATCTATTTCGGCGTAAGCTGTCTCGGAAATCACGTTGGTCTTCTGGCTGGCGGACAGCACGGTGGGCGTGATGGTGTCGCGCACGCGCGCGTTCTGGCTCGGATCGGAAAGAAACTTGTTCTGATACTCGGGATCCTTCAGCGCGGCGGCCAGATCGAGCTGCTGCCTGGGGCCATGATCGAGCTCGGCCATCGAATGATAATAGTCCTGCACTGGCCCGATGACGTGGATCGGCGTTTTGTACTCGCTCAATTTATTCAGCGCGCGCACCAGCCGCGTGACCGCCGTCTCCGCGGGTGGATCGGAGGCGTGCCCGGCCGGGCCGCTGGCGGTGAGCTTGAGCCACAGCGGCGTCTTCTCGGTGATCGACACGACGTAAGCTTTGCGTTTGTTGTCGGTCAGCGCGCGAATCCCGCCGCCCTCGTTGAGCAGGAAACCGGCGTCGGAGAAGACGTTGCTCTCGTGATCGACGAACCATCCGGCGCCGTTCTTGCCGCCTTCCTCCTCGTCGCCGGTGGCAACAAACAGCACGTCGCGATTGAGCAGGATGCCGGCGCGCTTGATCGCGAGCATCGCCATCAGCTCGATCACGCCGGGGCCCTTGTCGTCGATCGCGCCACGTCCCCAGATTTTGCCGTCCTTGACGGTGCCCGAAAACGGCGGCTGCTCCCATTCTTTCGGATTGGCCGGCACGACGTCCATGTGGCTGAGCAGGATGATCGACTTGTTGTGCTTGCCGATTCCGCGCAGCCGCGCGGCGACGATCCCGCGTCCATGCTGGGGCTCCCAGGTGGTGGCGGGAATGCCGTCGGTGAGAAATTTTTCCTTGAGCATCCGCGCCGCGGCGATCTCGTTACCGGGCGGATTGGTGGTGTTCATCTGGATGTACTTCGACAGCAGGTCGGTCGCCTCCTGCGTGACCTTGTCCCAATTGATCGGTTGCGGAAGCGGCGCCTGGGTAACGCCGCGCGACTCAGCGGGCAGGACGTTCGGAGAAGCGGCCGGCGAGGCCGCAAAAGCGGAGCTGGTGAGCGCAACGAAAGCGAGCATCGAGAGCGCGGCAATTGCGGTCGAGGCTGCGCAGCGCGGTTCTGAGTGACTGAATAGAGGTGAAAAGGGCAACTTATACCATATGTAGTGGTTTTTGGGAGGACTCTCTACCATCGGTAGTTTCGTTCCGTCAAAAAAGGTTTTCACGGGAAGCTCGTGTCGCCCGATTTCTCGCGAGCTCGACGAGGTTGCGGCATCCTGACCGTAGTCCATGCCGTATGAATAGCACGGCTGGTCCGAAGTGTTCAGGCTGAAAAGTTCATCCCCCCATGCTGGGAGCTGAAGAAGGATGAATGGCTGCGGTTGAAGATTTCGATCACGCGCTGAAGGAATTCGGCCGTAAGCGCGCCATCAGCCACTCGATGGAGGAAAGTGAGGCGCGGTGGAAGGTTGCAGATGAAAAACCAGACCAATTGACCGTATACCGGGATTCGGTATACTGTCGCGAATTGTGATTGGTTCCTTCGCTGATCGGCAGACCAGGGAATTGTTCGCCGACCGCTTCGTGAGTCAGCTCCAGGGTGTGGCTCGTAGTGCGAAGCGCAAGTTGGAGGCGCTCAACGCCGCCAGCCGACTGGAGGACCTGAAGGTGCCGCCCTCAAATCGGCTCGAAAAGCTAAAGGGTAAACTGGAGGGCTTCCACTCAATCCGAGTGAACGATCAGTGGCGTGTTATTTTCAAATGGCACGATGGTGACGCGCAGGAGGTACGTATAGTTGACTACCATTAGGAGAATTTCGATGAAGGATGAATTTGCGCCGGTAACTCCGGGCGAAATGCTGAAGGAGGAGTTTTTGGCCGAGTTTGGCCTTTCGCAAAATCGGCTCGCTAAGGCGATTGGCATTTCTCCGAACCGGATCGCTGAGATCGTCAACAACCGTCGCCGGATAACCGCCGATACGGCGCTGCGGTTGGGTCTGTATTTCGGTAACAGCCCAGAGTTCTGGCTGAATCTGCAGACGCACTACGATCTCAAGATGGCGCGCAAGAATCTGAGGCCCGACGCGATCAAGCGGATCAAATCGCAACGAGCAGCGTGAGCTACAGGCTCGATAAGCCGGTTGATGGTATTGCGCACGAAAACTGAAACGACGCGGCGCGTGGCGATCGATGCGCGCGGCGTTAGCCGGGTGCTGAGGGTGTTGAGGCGCGAGGCGCCGTCGTGGAACGCGCCGATCGTGAGCTTCATCGCAGTGCAGCATCGCGATCCATTCCGGACTTTGATCTCGTGCATCCTGAGTTTGCGCACGCAGGACGCGACAACGGCGGCAGCGTCGAGCCGGTTGTTTGAGAAAGCTCATACGCCCGACGCGATGCTCGCGCTGTTGCCGAAAACGCTCGAGCGGCTCATCTATCCGGTGGGGTTCTATCGGACCAAGGCGCGCGTCATCCGCGGAATTTGCCGCGACCTGATCGAAAAATTCGGCGGATTGGTGCCCGACGAAATCGACGCGCTGCTGACGCTCAGGGGCGTTGGGCGCAAGACCGCCAACCTTGTCGTGACCGAGGCTTACGCGAAGCCGGGCATCTGCGTCGATACTCATGTGCATCGCATATCGAATCGATGGGGGCTTGTGCGCACCAAGACCCCAGACAAGACCGAGATTGCGCTGCGCGCTGTCCTGCCCGCGCGGCATTGGCTTGAGTACAACGGAATCCTGGTCGCGTTCGGGCAGACGATTTGTCATCCGACGTCGCCGTGGTGCTCGCGATGCAAGATCGCGGCGGCGTGTCCGCGGATTGGGGTGACGCACTCGCGCTGAATGATCAAATGTGAAACCCGCGGTGGGTTTCACGCTTCCTTCGGCAGGGGTGCCCTGCACCCAGTAATAAGAAGTTCATTGCCCCAGCCGGGGCGAGTGATAGCTTGATCGCATGACACAAAAAATTGGATTCGTCGGGTTGGGTGCGATGGGTCAGCCGATGGCGGCGAACCTGATCGCCGCGGGATTCCAGCTGACGGTTTACAATCGGACCGCGTCGAAGGCGGAGCCGCTGGTTGCCAAGGGAGCGCATCGCGCGGACCGTGCGGGCGATGTCGCGCATCCGGGTGGTGTCGTCGTCTCGATGCTGGCCGATGACGCGTCGGTCAAGGCGCTGGTGATGGGCGAGGATGCGCTCGCCGAGCACCTTGCGCCGGACGGGATTCACATCTCGATGAGCACGGTCTCGCCGGCCACCACCCGCGAACTCGCCGCGTACCACGCGTCGCGCGGGAGCGTGATGGTGGCGGCGCCGGTGTTCGGGCGGCCGAACGCCGCACAAGCGAAGCAGCTGCGGATTTGCGTTTCGG
>NZ_DATDGQ010000237.1:0-3748 GCF_036522015.1 Binatus sp. (SeqCode) | reverse complement strand
GATTGAAGTAGAAGCTCGGCTTGTCCTTCAGCGACACCGTGCGCCCCATCGCGCTCGCATAGACCGCGTCGAGCCTGCCCAGCCAGTAGTCGATCCATCCCGCGCCCGCCTCGAGCAACACCAGCCGCATCTTCGGGAACTTGTCGAAAGTGCCGTACTGAAAGAAGCTGGTGAACGCATGCCGAATCGCGTCGGCCGCGACGATGTTCAAAAAGTAATAGTTCCCGCGCATGAATCTGCGATCGTAACGCCCGGGCGCCGCCCACACCGGCTCGAGCGACGGATGTATCCCAAGAGGTACGTCGAGCTCCTGCGCCTTGGCGAACAGCACGTCGTGATCCGGATGCGCGTGCGGCTTGCGGGTCATGACGAATTGCGCGACCCATCCGCCTTTGCATCCCGCTTTGACCGCGCGTTCGAGCTCGACCGCAGCCGCGGCCGGATCGCCGAGCGAAAGATGTGCGATCGGAATCAGCTTGCCGCCGCTCTCAGAGCAGAAGTCCACGATGTACCTGTTGTAGGCGCGCGTGCATGCCTGCGCGAGCTCGGCGTCTTCGGTCTCGGTTTCCCACAGCAGGCTCATCGTGGGATAGAGGAACGCGGCGGCGAGACCTTCAGCGTCGATACGCTTGAGCCGTTCCTTCGCATTCATCGCACCGAACGGAGCCAATCCGCCGTAGGTCGGCGACGCTGCCCACTGATCGTCACGCGTCGTACCCATTGCGGAGAGCCCGCCGAGCCTGCCGCCGCTGAAAACTTTCGACGGGCGTCCCGCGACCTCGAGATATTCGAGTCCCTTGTCGTCGGTGCGAACCCTGACGGCGCGGTCCTTGTACTTCGCTTCGATATAGCGGTCCCACAGGCCGGCGTCCTCGAGGATATGGCCGTCGGCATCGACGGCGCCGGTAAAGGTTAGTTTCTGGATTTCGTCGAGACGATTGGACATTGATGATGACTCCGCACGCGCACGAGATTTTTTATTTATAGTTCACGATTCGGTGCGTGCGCCAGCAACCTAACCCCTAACCCCTTCCCGAGCGGGAAGGGGAACCGGTCGTAGAGAGCAAAAGGGCGTCCTCACCATTTTGTGATTTCTTAACACTGGGTGCAGGGGTCACCCCTGCCCAAGGAGGTGTGGATCCCACGGTGGGTTCCACGTTTGATTCCTAATGCGCGGCGTTCGCCATTGACGCGGGATTGAAGAAATTCTCCGTCGCCAATCCCATGTTGATGTACCAGCTTTCGTGCTCGTCGGTCTCGACTCCCGGCGACAGCACCACCGTCGAGAAGCCGTTGGTGACGTCCTCATCGACCAGCGCCGTCTGGAACATCCGCTTGAACGGCCAGATCGCCACGCGCGCGTCCGGAATCGGCCGGTCGCGGTATGCGTTGAACGTGGCGACAGTCTTCCATAGCTTGCCGTCGCGATCGTATTGATCCGACGCCGTGATGAACCATCCTTCGGAGTCGATATAAAAAATTCGCTTCGGTATCGTAGTGCCGCTGCCGAGTGCGGAGGTCTGCTTCGCATCCGCCTCGATCACGAAGAGCCGACGCATTTCCCAGTTCTCGGGACAGATAGTTCGTCCGCCGTCGGTCGGACACGCCTTGGCCGGAGAATTTTCCGCATGCACGACCGCGAGCATCGGCTTCTCGCCAAGGAACCTGTAGTTGAAGTCCTCGATTTTCGCGGCGAAGCCAAAAAATGAATCCGGATCGAGATTGCTCGCGTAAGTTCCGGCGCCCCCGTTACCGCCCCCTGCCGCCGCGTCGAGCAGACCGAAGACATCCGCGAGTTCGCTGGCCGACGCGCGCCTCGTATGCCGCGTGCGCGGATTCATCATCCAGCTATTGTCCTCGATTTTCGGATCGATACTGCGGTAGCGGATGAATCCGAACCCGCGCATCTCCGACGGCTCGAGAAACGGATATGCGCCGAAGCGATATCGGATGTTCGCCCGCGTCGCCTCCGGGTCGGTCGGGATGGGATTCACCTCGGTGCGCCCGATGTTGTTGTAGAATCCCACGTTGCCGATCGTGAAATGCTCCACCGGATCCGCCGGCGTCGAGCCCGGCCGGTAGCTCGCAATCTCTGTGTTCTTGGAAATCGCGTCATCGGTGTAGAGCGGCCGGTAGCTGAAATTCCACATCACTTTCAGCGCCGCATTCGGATCGTTGGCATCGACTAGCGGGAACGGCAGCCCGGCCGAATAGCCCTTCAACGTCCCGTCGGGCGCGAGAGTCACCTGCGGCGAATATTTTTCGGTAGCGGACTTGTACGGCGGCGGCCACTCGAGCCGATCGGTCGGCACGATCTTCATCGTCATGCCCTGCTTCACCAGGATCAAATTCCCCGGACTAACGAGGTCGGCAACCTTGTCGGTCTGATCTTTTGTGATCGTGTCCCCGGGATTAACCCCCGCGCGCGGCGAGCCGGCAATCGAGAGAATCGAAAAAGCGGCCAGCATGACAACTTCAAGCTTTACTTTCATTTTAATTCTTCAACTTCGACCGGCTATTTTTCCGGTTCCCCTTCCCGCTCGGGAAGGGGTTAGGGGTTAGGTTGCCTCAGAAGCTCAGGCGTTTGAAGCGGCTCTCCGGGATAAGCCGAACCGCACCCATGATCAAGCGCCAGAACCACGGCACATATACGACTTCGGCGCGCTTTCGATACGCCCCGTATATCAGATCGGCGGCCTTGGTCGGCGAGATCGTGAGCAGCGCGCCCTCGCGTCCCCAGGTCATTCGCGTATCCACGGTGCCGAGCTTCACCGTCATCACATGCACACCGCTGGCGGCCAGCCGCCCGCGCAAGCCCTGGGCAAAGAGCGCGAGTGCGCCCTTGGCCGACCCGTACACGTAATTTTTCTTGCGCCCGCGCTCGCCGGCCACCGATCCGATCACGATGATAAAGCCCGACCGTTGCTGTTCGAGATGGCGCGCGGCGAGTGTAATCAATGACACGGCGCCGGTGAAGTTCTGATGTATCGTGGCGAGCGCCTCGTCTGGATCGGTCTGGGCAACGTCTTCGTCGCCGAGCGTGCCGAAGCATACGACGACGCCGTCGAGTCCGCCGAGCTCGCTCGCCGCGTGTCGGACGAACTCATCGTGCGACGCGAAATCCGACGCGTCGAAAGTGCCGGAAAGTGCAGTCACTCCAGCGCGAGTGCTGACGTCCTCGGCAACGCGTCGCGCCTCGTCGGCGTTGCGGGCGGCGAGATACAATCGCGCGCCGTCGGATGCGAACCGGAGCGCGAGCGCGCGCGCGATCGGGCTGGTGGCGCCAAGAATCAAAACTCTATTCATGGTGGATAGCTTGCGTGACCTGGCTCGGAGTTCTTCCCCTCTCCCTGTAAGGGAGAGGATCGAAGGTGAGGGTCCTTACACAGCGCGCGTTTCGCGTGCGATTCAAGATTCTGCTTCTTCTCTGAGTGCGTGCGTGGAAGTTTCGCAAAGGGTTCATCGTGCCGAAGTGCGCGCGCGAGCCTCACGCAGGATACATCCCAACCCTGCGCGACAGGCTCGACGAGAAGCGGTTCTCCGGATCGGCGACGGCCTTCGCCGCCTGCCACTTGCCCAGATTCGGATACATCGCGCGAAACGTCTCGGGCGACATGCGCGCGTCCTTGGCCAGGTACACGCGCCCGCCGCGCTTCAGCACCATCGCGTCGAGCGAGTCGAGGAATTCGAGCATCCCGTCCGTAACCGGAAAGTCGATCGCGAGCGTGTACCCGGGCATCGGGAAAGA
>NZ_DATDGQ010000236.1:0-23049 GCF_036522015.1 Binatus sp. (SeqCode) | reverse complement strand
GGCAGCGCGACGACGGCGGTCCGTTCCTCGGATGGGGCCGCGGACGCCCGTGGCCGCTGCTGACTGGCGAGCGCGGGCATTACGAACTCGCCGCGGGCCGCGATCCGAAGCCGTACCTGCAAGCGATGGAGCGGTTTGCGAATTCGACACAGTTGCTGCCTGAACAAATCTGGGACCAACCCGACCTGCCGCGGCGATTGCTGAAATTCGGCGGTCAGACCGGCAGCGCGACGCCCCTGATGTGGGCGCATGCCGAGTACATCAAGCTGCTGCGTTCAACCAGCGACGGCCGCGTGTTCGACATGGTCGAGGAAGTCCGCGAACGCTACATGAAGCCGGGTCGAAAACCGAGCCTCCTCCGGGTCTGGAAATCCGACCGCCACGTTAATTCGGTGTCGCCCGGCGACCGCCTGCGCATCCAGGCTACCGAATCATTTACCCTGCATTGGTCCAATGACGAATGGCAGCACGTCAACGACAGCGGATCGACTTCGACGCCGATTGGCTTCGAATACGTCGATATCGACGTCGGTGCGAGCGCGAAAGCTCCGATTCGCTTCACCTTCAAATGGCGCGAGACCGGCGCCTGGGAAGGCCGCGACTACGCCGTCGCAATCGCGGTCTGATCGTTCAAGCTTTATCGGCTGCCCGCCCTTCCGACGCGCGCCTTACGATTCGTTAATAACCAAATCGGCGCGCGTTCGTACTGCTGCGTGGAGGCATTGCAATGAGTAGCAAGGATCCGATTGTGCGCGACGCGGTTGAGATGAGATTGGTGTTCGCGCTGCTCCTGCTGATGGCGGTCCTGATTATCCAGGGGTGCACTGCGTTCAATCCGCAGGGAGCGGCGATCCAGCAGACGCCGAATTACTACAACGGCGAATCGTACAGCCAGCTCTCGCCCGAGCAGAAAATGCAGCTCGAAGATCACCTGGCCAACCAGAGTAACTCAGCATGGCGAACCAGCGCCGACGTCGCGTCGGGCGCCGGCCAACTCGAGCAGGGAACCGGCTTTCTGCTGCGCGGTATCGACGGGATCGAACATCACTGACCCTTGAGGCTCGGCGGATTGGCGTGATCGTAGTGATTTATCCGCCGGCGCAACGCGCCGGACACCCTGCCATGCCCTATTCTGCCGCGATATTGCTCGCGGCCGTCACCCTCGCGCTCGCGACAGCGGCGCTGCAGGGATGCACCGATATGGCGCCGCAATATGCCGCCCAGCAATACGCGCCTTCATATTACGAGAGCGGATACAGCACCCTGACGCCGCAACAGAAATTTCAGCTCGAAGATCATCTCGCCAACCAGAGCAATCAGGCGTGGCACACCACCGCACAAGTGATGAGCGGCGCCGGGAAGTTGATCGGCGGGACTGGAAGCTTGCTGGGCGCGATCAACTCAATGAAGAAGCAGCCCGCGGGCAGCTCTGCACGAGCGCGCAACTTGCGGATGCCCCATCGGCTCGCAGTGCGATGACTCCGCGACCGCGATTCGTCGCGGGAGTCGTCGTCTCACGAAAAGCAGTGTTGAAGTCCTCGAAGAAATCGCCGGGGGCGGTGTATTCAGACGAAGTGTCTCTTATTCCGTCATCGCCGACTCGCTGAAGGTCAGGCTGGTCGGAAAAGTTATTCCAAGCAAAGTATTGGAAGGCAGAAAAATCTTGCTCGACGCATCGTAGGTGACCGCGACCGTGAACGGGCATCCGAACGTGCGCGGCGGACCGCAGGTAGCGGCGCCGGTGGGCGTCAAAGTGACCGTGGCGCCAGTTATCGTTGGCGACATCTCGCTCGAGATCTGGGTGGAAAGCGTGTCGCTGGTCAGCGTCGCATCGACTGAAGCGGCGCGCGCCCCCAGGTATGACGCCTGACTGACCGCGAGCGCGGCCTGTCCGATTAGTGCAAACTGAATTCCGACCAGCATTACAACCAGCGCGACGACCGAAATAAGCGCGAATTCAACCGCGGACTGCCCGCGGCTGATTCGACCACTGCGCAGCGGCGACCAACCGTTGGTTCCGTTCTTTTTGTTTCGATCAGCGAAAGGGGCCGAATCCTGTATTGTAGGTTTCATAGCTACTGCACCAACGCTACGACGCAAATTGTGTTGCCGGTACATGGAGTCCCCAGGCTGCTTTTTCCACCGGCCACTCCGGGCATCAGGTATACGTTGACGTTGCAGGCCGAAGAGTCGGGCGTGATCCAGGCCTTCACGAACGAAGAAATTGTAAACGTTGCGTTCGACCCGTTTCCCGACCAGGTCCCGACCGGTATCACAACTTCCTGCGGATTCCCCACGCTGTGGTTGTTCCAGGTGCCGTTCGGGTCCATCGCGACGCCTGCGGCGATCCGCTGCGATAGTGGCGTGCTCGCGTGTCCGACCTTGCATCCCGTGATCGACGGTATGGTCTCGCCGTCTGTCAGGGTTCCGGTGAACGGCGTGAGTCCCATGTACGGCCAAGGATCGCCGTCTTGATTGATATCGACCGGCCCCTTGTTGCCGGGGGCATTATTGCCGGTGCTATAAATTGAGTACTCGACCGATCCGTCGAATTTCAAATTTGGGAACATCGCCGCGTTTAGGCCGGCCGGAAAGACATTCCCGTCCGGCGACGAAGAAGCCTGCGCCTGCGCCGTTGCCGTCACCTGAACGTCTGCGCTGAGCATTCCCAAGGCGCGGCCAAAATTGTACGGAACCGTCCGCCTCACAGTGACACTGATTTCGGTATTGTTGTTTGAAACGGTTGGTCCCGTGATGATATCGGGAGCGACAACTCCGTTACTCGCGAGGTAGGCGTTGGTGGCAGCGGTCGCCCCGGGGATGTTGTCAGGTAATCCAGCTCCTCCCACCAGGACTGCCGCGTCGGCCGCCTTCTGCAGCTGCTGCCAGTTCACGTACATCACCGCGACATCGGAGCCGAGCGCGACTGCCCCGAGCAGCACCGCAATTATTCCGGTGTAAAGAACCGCAACCTGTCCGCGCGACTTGCCAAATGATTTGCTCGCCGAGAAACCCCGCGAAAATCGCTTGTAAAAACAAGTAGGCATTTTTTACTCCCCCTAGGCATTATTTTCTATCACCCGTCTTTGTGCGTGCCAAAGACGGCATCCGTCGCGAAAACACGCCTAAATCTGTGGTATCGGCAGGTAGTCTGACAACGCTCAAACAGGTGTGTCAAGAAACTATTTGTAGTCTATTTATGAGTTATCACTACTAAATGCAGCAATCTGAAGCGCTCATCAAAGTAAGCGCTACCTGCAGTGGGTCAGGTCGCAGAGCTCCACGGACAAATCAGGCTTTCTGATGCTCAGTCAGCAAAACGTTTGCATTAACAGGCGTTTATACTTCGTAACCGGCAAATCTCCGCGTCCGTATTCACAGCAGGAGAGACATTTATGAAAATCCATACAACCGTTGTTGCCGCGATGTTCGGGCTCCTCATGATGGCGATGCCGAGCCTCGCGTCCGCCGAGATCGTGTATCCGCGGCCGGTCCGACCGGTGGTGGTTCAGCAGGTAGTAGCGCCGGCGCCTTTCACGACTGTCGAGTACTATCGTCCGTGGGCCTGCGCCAATCCGTACTTCCGCCGTCATCACTGGTGGAGATGCCGATAACTCGGCAGCCCGATAGCCGAAGCGTCCGTACCAACGACAACGCGGGCGGTGTGCCGACGGCACCCGCCCGCCCCTCTTTCTTGATACTGGGTGCAGGGGTCACCCCTGCCCAGGGAAGGGTCAAACCCCACGGCGGTTTCACATTAAATGAAGTGATCTACCCTTCCCCAAGTCGCTCGATCGCGAACTGCGTCGCGAGCGACGCCATCATCGCTTCGACTTCGTCGCGCGAATCCGCCGAGAAGTAGATCCTCAGATGGTGCCGCGCGGGATCTTCGGTTCGCAGCGTCGCGAGATTGTCGTAGGACTCGACGATCGATTTGAACAGCACGATTTGTTCGGGCGGTATCGCGATCAGCATCGAGGCAATCGTTGGCGGTCTATTTCCGGGCTTTCTGAGCAAGGTTTACTGCTACCTCTGCGACCCCTACATTCTAGCCGATGACGCTGCCGCGGGTCTTGTTCGTAACCGGCAAAGGGGGAACCGGCAAGAGTACGGTCGCTGCGGCGCTGGCGATTGCACTGTCGCGGCGGCGTCCAACGACGCTCGCCGACCTGGACCGGCGCCTCTCCGCGGCCGCGGCGCTCGGCGCGATGCCGCGGGATTCCACCGCCGTCAAAGTCACCGACACGCTCGACGCAGTCGCACTGACGCCGCGCGCCGAGCTCGAAGCCTTCATCGAGCGGATCGTCCCGATCCACGCAATCTCGCGCCGGATGCTGCGCAGCCGGACTTTTGGTTACGTCACCGCCGCGCTGCCGGGTCTGGAGGCGTTCCTGTTATTGGAGCGGCTGCGAATCATGGCGGGTGACGCGGCGCTCGAGGATCGTTATCTCGTTATCGACGCACCCGCGTCGGGCAGCGCCGTCGAACTGCTCTCGGTCTCGTCGGGCGTGAAGGGAATCGCGCCGGCTGGCACGCTGAACCGGCTGGCCGATTCGATCGACGGCTTTCTTGCCGACGCAACCCGCTTCGGCGCGGTGATCACCACCACTACGGAAGACCTCGCGGTGCGCGAGGCGCTTGAAACCGCCGCGACGATTCGCGCGCGCCTCGGCATCGTCACGGTCGCGGCGATCGTCAACTGCGTGCCCGATTTGCTCTTCGACACTTCCGAGCTGGCCGCGATGAGTCCGCTCGCCGGCCACGCTCGGCTGGCGGTGCGCCGAAACGCCGCGCACGAACAGGCGGCCCTCATCGCACCGCGGTTCGCCGAGGCCGGTGTGATGACCATCAGTCTGCCGATGATGTTCACGCCGGGCATCGGCACCGCCGAACTGACGAAACTCGGCCGCGTGCTCCATGCGAGGCTACTCGACCAATGAAGCCGTTCGACTTGCGCTCGCAGAAACTCGTGATCTGCCTGGGCCCCGGCGGCGTCGGCAAGACTACGATTAGCGCCGCCTTGGCAGTGCGCGCCGCGATGCTAGGAGGCGCCGTCGATGTAATGACCGTAGATCCCGCGCCGCGCCTGCTCGACGCACTTGGCCTCGAAGAGGATTCATCCGAGCCGGTCGCGGTGGCGCTCGATGGCATTCGGCATTCGCGCCGTGGCGGCGCGTCCAGTCGCGCGAGGCTGCGCGCGCTGCGGCTCGATCCGAAGCGCACTTTCGACTCGATCATCGCGCGCTACGCGCTGTCGGACGCTGAGCGCGACACGATTCTTGAAAATCGAATCTATCGCAATCTGTCGGGCGCGCTTGCGGGTGTCGGGGATTACATGGCGATGGAAAAACTGCTCGAACTGGCGGCCAATCCTGCCACCGATCTGATTGTACTCGACACTCCGCCCGCGACCGAGGCTATAGACTTCCTCGACGCGCCGCGCCGCCTGCTCGAACTGCTCAACTCGCGCGCCGTGAGCCTGCTCGGCGCGCCAGGCGGACTGTTCCGAAGCCAATTGCGGATGGTCGATCTGGCCGCGCGCGCCGTGCTCGCGGCGTTCGATCGCGCGACCGGACTGAACCTGCTGAGCGACGTGCAGTCTTTCGTCCGCAGTTTCGACGGGATGTACGAAGGCTTCTCGGCTCGCGCCGCGCGTGCACAGGACAAACTGCGCGCGGCAGACACGGCAATCGTTATCGTCACGACGGCGGAGTCGAGCCGAATCGCGCAGGCGCGCGAATTTATCGGCGCGCTCGAAGGCGCCGGCTTGCGCGTCGCGGCGATGGTCGTGAATCGAGTGCTTGCTGAACTGCCCGACGCGGCCGAGCTAACCTCGGCGCGCATCGCGCCGTCGCTCAAGAAAAAGTTGAAGCGCAATCTCGCCGACTATGCCGCGCTGAAAACCCGCGAAGAAGTTTCGCTCGGTGCCCTTCGCGATTCGCTCCCCGCCGGCGCGCTACTGATGGTCGCGCCCGACCTCGGCCGCGAGCCCCGCACTATCGCGGACCTAGCCGAAATAGGCCGTAGCATCAGCGACGCCTGAAATCTGTAGATCCTGACAAAGCGAGTAACGCGAGCCTCGTGTGTCATCCTGACAAAGCGAGCAGCGCGAGCGGCCGGGCCTCGGACAGCTTCGCACTCTTTGTCACCCTGACGACGGGAGCGTTAGCGACGGGAGGAACGGGCCTCGGACAGCTTCGCGCCAGCGAAGCCGTTCCGGTCTCTGAAATCGCGCAGCGATCCTTTGTCGAGCGAAACGCGCTGGAAGCGCGAGATCCTTCGCTGCGCTCAGGATGACTCAAAAAATCGAGCTTCCCCACGTGTCATTCTGAGCGAAAGCTGCTGTAGCGAAGAATCTCGACGGACGCTCCGGCGTTCGGCGCCGGTTACACCACCGCGCCAGGGATCAGCTGGACTTCTTCGCGCGCCGAATGGGCGCCTTGGCGGGCTCTTCGTGATCCAGAACGCGATCGAGCTTGATGCTGAGGTTGAGCAGTTGCGAGCTTAGATGATCGAGCCGCGCTTTCAGGTCGCGCACGTCGCGCTTGGACGGGATGTTGACGAAGTCCAACATCTGCTCGACGTTGCGGTCGAACGACGACTTGTTAGCCATGAAGCGCTCACCGGCCTTGCCGAAACTCGAGCGCATCCTGTCGTTGGACATGATCTCGTTGAAAAAGCCCGTGATGCCTTCCTCGCTCATCTGGCGGAGCTTATCCATCAGGTTGTCGTTGTCGCTGCGTGCCATGATTTTCAACTATATATAGAGGGGCGCGCCGCGCAAACCGATGAGCACAATCGCCAGCATTCTAGGCCTCGCGTCGGGCTTCGCCCTGCTGGGGTATCGCGAGCCGCCTGCGAATCTGATCGCGACGTCGATCATCATAAATCTCGCGCTCACTCCGCTGACTGCGATCGTCGCATCGCGCCGCGGCCGCTCGACTCTTCGATGGACAATCGCGGGACTCGCGCTCGGCGCGTGGGCGCTTGCGACCGTCATGATTATTCCGCCAAGCCGCCCCGCTCCACCGCTCCCCGACGCTCCGCAGTATCCTCCTACTTCTCATGCTGCTTGATCCACGCCGCAGTCGGCGCAAAGACCTGGCTCTCCGACTTCGTACCAGCCAACACGTCGAGATGTCCCCAGTTGTCGAGCTTCGTAAATGAAGGGTCGGGCGCGCCGGTCGATTTCGACGCCGCTTCGACCTGGCCGGGCCATTGCGCGCCGAAGTTGGTGCTCGCGAACGCGATGACAGGAATCTTCGACGCTTTGAGCGACGCCAGCAGTTGCGGCGTGAACGGATTCTCGCCGTCCTGCACCGACGGCCAGTAGCGGTCGTAAGCGATTAGCAGCTTCGCCAACACCACCGCGTCCGAGTAGCCGCCCTGCGGATTCGCGAGCCCGCCTTTGCCGCCGTAAAATCCGCCCGCGTCGTACACCACGTGCTCCAGGTTTTCGCGCGCGGTTTTGTACTTGGGAATCGGCGCAGGCTGCTCGGGATTTTCAATCACCATCTGCATCAGCTTGTAACGCTTGTCGTAGGTCAGGTGTTCGCCGCCGATGTCGTCAGCGTAGTGGCCCGGCTCCAGCGGCTTCACGCTGATCGGATGAGTCGGGATGAATCCGTCGAGCGCGATGATTCCCGCCACGCGCTCGGGATAGTGCTTGGCGGCGAAGAGATACGCGAACTCGACGCCGCGGCTGAAGCCGGCGACGAAGAGTCGGCTGCGGCCGGATTTTTCGCTGACGAATTTCGCGGCCGCATCGATGTCAGTCTCGAATAGGTCGTTGGTCCATCCCGCAAGCTCGGAAAGATCGCTCTGCGGGGTCTGCGGTGGAACGAAATGCGTACGGTAGTCCATCGACCACACGTCCACCCCCTGCTCCGCGAGATAAACCTGGAACGAATAGCGCGGATCGTCGAGCGCAACTTCGCCATTCATGTTGGTGCCCGGCAGGTAGAGCACCACCGCGTCGGGATGCGCGGGCGGATTCGGTCCCTTGGCGACGCGATGCAGCGCGATTTTGTCGAAAGGCGAGTTACCGACGGTCGCTTGAAACGTCCACTCATAAATTCCCGGCGCGCCTTTGAGCTCGCGCGCCGCGCCGACCGCCTGAAAGTCGGCAGCCGATGCGACAGTCGCGACGAAAAGAAGCAGGACCGCCAGAACGTCGGAGGCAATGCGTCGTCGAATCTTCATGGACGTAATCCTCTCCACAATTTCGCGTCGCCGCACAAGTCCGCGACGCGTGTCTCCAGAGTTCAGGGATGAACTGTTCAGCCTTACGGCGGCGCGCAATCCCGTGCTACGACTACCGTATGAATCGCACCTTGGATGCTTCCAACCTGATGGACCCGTTCCCGGGCCACTTCGCGTGTTCGAATATAATTTTGACGGAACGAAACTACCCTTAGTGGTATGACCATCATCGCGCCACAATCGCTGGTAGAGGAAAACGGATGGTGGTTGACCCTTCGCGGTCTGGCGTGCGAAACAGTGTCAGGTTCGCACGCCAACATCGTACGGGAGTAAATTTCAATGAGTAAGAAAATTCAGTTCGCCCTCTTCTCTCCGCAAGCCGGGCAGTCGTGGCATCAGGTCGAAGAGCGGGCGCATCGATGCGAGAAGCTCGGCTACCACTCGATCTGGCTGGTCGATCATATGTGGACCTCCCAGATGCCAGACCTCGACCATCACGAATGCATCGCGCTGATGGCGGGACTGTCCGCGAAGACCGAGAAGATTCGCATCGGCACGCTCGTGATGTGCAACTCGTACCGCAATCCGGCCCTGCTGGCGAAGACGCTTTCGACCATCGATCACATCAGCAACGGCCGCCTCGAAATCGGCTACGGCGCGGGATGGATGGGCGAAGAATACAAGGCCTACGGCTACGAATTTCCGTCGATGGGCACGCGGCTCAAGATGTTCGAGGAAGGCCTCCATATAATGAAGGCGATGTTCACCGAGAAGCGCGTGACGTTTAAGGGGCGGCACTACTCCGTCCAGGAAGCGATATGCAATCCCAAGCCGGTGCAGCAACCGCATCCCCCGATCACGATTGGCGGCAGCGGCGAAAAGATCATGTTGAAGCTGGTCGCGAAGTTCGCCGACCGCTGGAACTGCCCGGCCGGCTATGAAAGCTTCGAGCACAAGTTCAACGTGCTCAAGCAGCACTGCAAAGACATCGGGCGCGACGTGAACACCATCGATATCTCAGAGCAATTGTTGGTTTGCATCGGCTCGAGCGACGCGGAAGTCGAGGCGAAATGGAAGTCGGCGCAGATGCTCAAGCCGTTCGTCACGACCGGCATCAAGGGAACGCCGAAGCAGTTGATCGAGGAACTAAAAAAGCGCGTCGCGATGGGAATCACGACGTTTACGATTTTTTTCAGCGACTTCGCGCCGCCGCCGACGCTCGAGTTGTTCGCGAAGGAAGTGATGCCGGCATTTGCGTAGACAGCTGCGAATCTGCGCGCCGTTCGTCGTCGCGCTGCTGCTCGCGGGATGCGCGAGTAGTCAGCCGTCATTCTACGCGACGCAGCTCGACACGAGCGGCGGGCTCGGACCGGGCGATCCGATTACGCACGCGTCGGCGACGATCGGGCATGTGACGGGAGTCTCGCCGATAAGCGGCACAGATTCGGAGATTGCGTTCGAAGTTGATGGCTCTCACGCCGACGAGATTCACTACGACTCGATCATGACGCTGAACAGCCTCGGCCCGACGCCGTCGCTCGACGTGATGAACGTCGATGCGATGAGCCATAGCGCACCGTCCGGCACGCGGCTGGACGGCGCGTCGAGCATGAACGAGGTGCAGATGTTCATGACGGCGCGCGGGCCCGGAAGTTTCGCACAAGCGCTCGGCAACGTCGCGGGCTCTACGCCGGCGACTCCCCCCTCGCCCGCGACCGTGCAGATGACCCAAATGTTCGCGCAGATTTCGCAACAGACGTTGGCGAACGCGGTTGCAATCGCGCCGCCTACTCAAGAGCAGCTCGACCAGGCCAAACGCGATGCGCTCGGCGTCGAGCGGCAACTCATGCGCAACGGCAAGATCGAACAGGCCGAACGGCTGCGCGCGTCAATGGGCGGCATGATGGGTGGCATCACCGCCCCGGTGAACGAGACGGCGCTGCCGCCGACCTCGCCGAATCCGTAGCACCATGGAACTCGATTAACTTGGATCAGCTTCGACTCACCGAGTATCTCAAACGCAAGATGCCGCATGCGCGCGAGCATCGCGTCGTTGGACTCAAGCGGATTTCCGGCGGTTCGTCGCGCGAGACGTACGCTTTCGAACTCGAGTGGAACGAAGGCGGCGAGACGCGCACGCGCCCGATGATCGGACGGCGCGATCCGACCGGCGGCTTGCTCAAATCCGATCGCGAGCGTGAGTTCAAAGTGATTGCCGCGATGCATCGCGCGGGCCTCAAGGTCCCCGAGCCGCTTTACCTGGAACTCGACGCCAGCGTTATGGATCGCCCGTTCTTCATCATGCATCGCGCATCGGGACAGACCGGCATGGGCGCATTTCCCGCCGCCGAAGCAGAGACTACGCGCGCGAAAGTTGCGGATGATTTTTTGGGCGAGCTCGCGCGTTTGCAGTCGCTCGATTACCGCGAATGCGGGCTCGAAATTCTTGGTGCGCCCGAAAATCCCGAAGCTCCCGCGCGCATTCAGACCGCGCACTGGGCTGAGGTTTATGAGCGCGATCGCATGGGCGAGCACTATCCGATTCTCGACGCTGCGTTTGCATGGCTCAAAGCCAATCCCGTCGTGACCGACCGCATCGTAGTCGTTCACGGAGACTACCGTTCAGGAAACTATCTGTACGACGAGAACGGAATCATCGCGATGCTCGACTGGGAGATGGCGCATCTCGGCGACCCGATGGAAGATCTCGGCTGGGCCTCGATGATTTTTTGGGGACGCGACGAACTTGCGGGCGGCCTGATGGAGCGCGAAGCGTTCTATCGTCTGTACGAAGCGAAGACCGGCCATCGCGTCGATCGCACGCGGCTCTTCTTTTACCAGGTGCTCGGCAACGCGAAGATGGCGGTGATCTGTTTGACGGGGATCCGCGATTTCGTCGAGCGACGCACCTCCGATGCGGTGATGCCGTTCCTCGAACTGCTGCTGCCGGCGTTGTTTGAGGACCTGGCGAACCAACTCCGATTGGTCTGAGGTAAATCGATGCTACGGCCGACGTTGAATGAACTGCTTGGCGGAATGCAGCGGACGATTTTGGAAGCGCTGATGCCCGAGTTGACGTCGCCGTATGCGCAAGGACAGGCGATGTCGGCAATCGGAATGCTCGCGCATGCAGCGGCGGTGCTCGAGGCGGCACCGGCGTACGATGCGGCCGAGATAAAAGATCTGCGCGCGACATTCGCGGCGCTCCAGCGGCTGGGCAACAAGCACCTCGCGCGAAAGAGCGGGCTTCGCGGCGCACTCGCGCGCGCGACTCGCGCGAGTGCGAAAAATCCGGCGGATCGTCGCGCGATGGAAGCTGCGATGGCTGAGTTTGCGACCGCGGTCGCTCTTGGCGATGCCGACGAGAGCGTCGCTCGCCATGTACGCGCCTACCTTCGGCGCAGTCTCGACCGCTCGCGCAACCTGCTCGGCGCGTCGTTACCGGTCGCGTGAGCTCATAAGCTGCGCTGCAATTCCGCGCGGCAGGAAAGATCCCCGCTACCTTATGCAATAAGACGCTATTACTAGCCATCACTAGTCACTTCCTGGAGTATTTATATGCGTCAAGACTTCTTGCGGATAAAAATCAATTAGGGTAGATTGCCTTGAGCTAAGTAGAAGGGCGAAGAGTTGTCTTAGCTAAATGTAGAAAAAAACCACTGACAGTATGTATCGGACTTGCTACAAATAGTTAGAAGTTCTAATGTCAGTGGCTGCGAGGCTGGGTGTTCCCGAGTTGCCGCAGAACAGACTGCGAGGATGAAGCCATGAGCGTCGTTATTATTCCCACTCCCGGAATGCCCGGGGGACCATGCCGCGGATCCTGCGATCATGCCAAGTGTCATACGATGCGTGCGATGGCGGACGAAAAATGCCATCATTGCGGCGGCCGGTTTGGGTTCGGCGCCAAGATAACGGGCGAACCGCCGCAGCATCTGCGATGCGCGCAAAGCATCGCCGCACGAGATGGCGCACCGGCGACCCATCCGATCCACGATCCGGCATCGGGTCAGCACGTCGCAGGTCGTCAAGGCGACAAGCACTAGGGCGAACTCGTTTGCAATTTTGATTTGACGCCGGCGCGCCTCGGGGCGCGATTGGCGATGTGCGCTTGACACCCTCGCTGCGTGCGCGCTACCGCTCAATCGTGGACAGCGAAAATCTCTCTCGTGTGCGAGCGCTCCGCGACCACCTCGATCATCCGGTGATCGACGCCGACGGTCATTTGATCGAGCCTGCCCCGCTCTTCAACCAATATCTTCAAAAGGTCGGCGGCGCTGGCATGCTCGAGCGCTACAACCGCGAACTTCGAGCGCATCCGACGGGGTCGCGCGGGAATCGCGAGGGCGGCGACATGCGCGGCGCATGGTGGGGCGTGTCCAACGACGCGTACGATCTTGCGACCGTGATGGCGCCGCGCCTGCTGTATAGCAGGCTGAACGATCTCGGCGTCGATTTCTCGATTTTGTATCCCACGCTCGGGCTCGCGCTGCCCACGATTCACGACGGAGAGGTGCGGCGGATCGCATGTCGTGCACTGAATACGATGAACGCGGACATCTGCGGCCAGTTTCGCGATCGGATCGCGCCGGCCGCCGCCATCCCGATGCACACGCCCGATGAAGCGATCGCGGAACTCGAATACGCGGCGCGTCTTGGCTTGAAGGTCGCGATGATTCCGCCGGGGGTGGCGCGCCCGATTCCAGCGCTCGAACGCGAGCATCCTGATGCGTTCCCCAACGCGGCGTACTTCGATTGCTACGGCCTGGACAGCTTTTTCGACTACGATCCGGTGTGGTGCAAATTTGTCGAGCTGAAGATCGCGGTCACTTCGCACGGCGGCGTCGGCCTGCGGTATTTGCCGCTCGGACGGCGCTCGCCGACCAACTACATGTTCAACCACATCGGCGCGCACGCCTATCAGCAGGGCGAGCTTTGCCGCTCGATCGTGATGGGTGGAGTTGCCACGCGGTTCCCGGAGCTGGCGTTTGGGTTTCTCGAATGCGGCGCCGGATGGGCCTGCGACCTGCTCCATTCGCTTGAAGAGCATTGGGAGAAGCGCAACACCGCCGGCCTGGTGAATTACGATCCATCGCGGCTCGACCGCCCTCGATTGCATCAACTGCTCGCCGAGTACGGCGGTCCCGAATTCGTCGCGAAGAACTCCGCGCGCGCGGTGCGAGCCTACGACGAAGGCCTCGAGCGCCACGATCGTGCGACGGATCGCGACGAGTGGGCGCTGACCGGCGTGCGCGACGAGCACGACTTCGCGCGAATCTTCGGCAACTTCTATTTCGGCTGCGAGGCTGATGACTTAAGCGTCCATCGCGCGCTCGACTCGCGCGCGAATCCGATGCGTACGCGGCTGCAACCGATTTTCTCCTCCGACATCGGCCACTGGGATGTGCCGGATATCTCGACGGTGCTGCTCGAAAGCCATCGGCTGGTGGAGAAAGAACTCTTGAGCGATGCGGACTATCGCGATTTCGTTTTCACCTACCCGGCGCAGCTTCATCTGAAGGCGGATCCGGAATTCTTCGCAGGCACCGCAATCGCAGGCTCCGTCGCGAAGCTCAGCGCATAGCGGAGTAGAGGCGTTCGATGCTTTCGACTGAACACAAACGCGAGTGGGACGAGAAAGGGTTCTTCATCGTCCGCGGCTTCGCGGCGCCTGAGGCCTGCCGCGAGATGCACGCGCGCGTGGTCGGGATCTGCCGGCTTAACGCTGCGGGCGAAAGAGTTCCGAACGTCTTCGTGCTGCCGGAAAAGAAGCCCAACCCGCTGGCGCAAAACCCCGAAGACAATGTCGGCAAGGTTTTTCGGCTGCATCGCGATCCGATTTTCAAAAAGCTGGTCGAGGATCCTGCGGTGCTCGACCTCGTCAGCGATCTGATCGGTCCGGAGCTCGATTGTTTCGTCAGCCAGTTCATTTTCAAAAATCACGGCGCGCTCGGACAGCCGTGGCATCAGGATTCCTACTACTTCGCGTTCAGCACGAGGCCGCAGGTCGGCGTCTGGCTGGCGGTCACCGAGGCCACCCTCGACAACGGATGCCTGCACGTGATGCCGGGCTCGCAGCTCGAACCGGTGCACGAGCACGTGCCCGACCGGCGCCCGCATGCGCAATACGGTTATACCGAGATCGTTGACTACGATATGTCGAAGTCGGTGCCGGTCCTGATGCAGGCCGGCGATCTGCTGGTGTTTCACAGCCAGCTGATGCATCGCTCGACCGACAATATGTCCGGCGGCATCCGCGCTGCGATGGTTTGGCACTACACGAAATCGGGAACGATCGACCAGACCAGGGAGCGGTTCGGTCATCAGAATCCTTCGCACGATTTCATGAAGATCGAACGTCGCCACGCTCCTGAGGATTAGTTCATGAATGGAGCTGAGAGCCTGATCCGCACCGCGATCGCGGCCGGCGTCGAAGTGTGTTTCGCAAATCCGGGAACGACTGAAATGCCGTTGGTGGCGGCGCTCGATTCCGCCGACGGGCTGCGACCGATTCTCGGATTGTTCGAGGGTGTTTGCACGGGTGCGGCCGACGGTTACGGACGGATGGCGGAGAAACCCGCGATGACGCTGCTGCATCTTGGGCCGGGCTTCGCCAACGGCATCGCGAATCTGCACAACGCGCGGCGCGCGCGCTCGCCGATCGTCAATTTGATCGGCGACCATGCGACCTGGCACGTCGGCGCCGACGCACCGCTTACCTCCGATATCATTTCGCTCGCGAAGCCAGTTTCCGGATGGGTTCGGAGCGTCACCAGCGCTGCGTCGCTGGCCGATACGACCGCGCAAGCGATTGCCGCCGCCGGCCGCGCGCCGGGGCAGGTCGCGACGCTCATCATTCCGTCGGATTGCCAGTGGGATCCCGCCGAGAGACGCGCCGCGCCAATCGAGCCCGCTGCTCTGCCGGCTGTTTCATCGAACGCGATCAAGCAAGCGGCCGGGTCGATCCGTAAGGGCAAGAAGGTCGCGCTGTTTCTCGGCGGCACAGCGCTTCGCGCAAGCGGACTGAAGACGGCCGCGCGCATCGTCGCGAAATCGGGATGTCATCTGATCTGCGAAACTTTTCCCGCACGACTCGAACGCGGCGCTGGAATGCCGACGCTCGATCGCTTGCCGTACTTTCCTGAACAGGCGATTGAGATGCTTAAGCCATTCGATACGATCGTCATCGCCGGTGCGAGGAAACCAGTCGCGTTTTTCGGCTATCCCGATTTCCCAAGTCAGTTGATTCCTGAAGGCGTCCAGGTTGCGATGCTCGCCGAGGTGACCGATGACGTCCCCGCCGCTCTGGAAGCGCTCGCGAGCGAACTTGCGGCGCCGGTTTCGGTCGCGACGCCGTCGAAGATAGCGCGCCCCGAGCGTCCCGTCGGGAAACTCAACGCGATGACCGCGGGCGCCGCGATTGCCGCGATGATGCCCGAGGGCGCAATCGTGATGGACGAGGCTGCCACCACTGGCCTGCCATTTCTCGCCGCCTCGGCTGCCGCGCCGCCGCATACATATCTCTCGCTCACCGGCGGCGCGATCGGCCAGGGATTGCCGTGCGCCACTGGCGCCGCCGTCGCGTGTCCGGATCGGCGCGTGATCGCTTTTCAGGCCGATGGCAGCGCGATGTACACGATTCAGTCGCTGTGGACGCAGGCGCGCGAGTCTCTCAACGTCACGACGGTGCTCTGCAACAACCGCAGTTACCGGATTCTGCAGGTCGAACTTGCGCGCTCGGGGGTGACGGAGCCGGGCCGCAAAGCGCGCTCGCTCACCAGTCTCTCCAATCCCGATATCGAGTGGACGAGCCTTGCGCGCGGACTCGGAGTGCCGAGCGTGCGCGTCGAGACAGCGGAGGCGCTCACGCGCGAACTGGAACGCTCGCTCGCAACGGCGGGCCCGGCGCTGATCGAAATGATTCTCTAGAGACGCGCTTACTTTAGGCTCGCGTCCAACATCTCCAGCGCTGTTCGCAGCTCTGCAATCGTGTCGATCAAGCGATGATGCTCGATGCGGCTGCCGACGCCGATAAAATGCACGCCCGCACTCTCGGCCGCCTCGCGATCAATCCTGCTGTCGCCAACATAGACGGCCTTGGTCGCATCGACACCCGCGCGATCAAGGCACAGGCGTAGGATGTCCGGCGCAGGCTTGGGGCGAACCTTGTCGAGTGCACTGGCGACCGCGTCGAATACGCCGTCAAGGCCGAGATGCTCGACCAGCGCGGGCACGGTCGCCGAGCGATTGGTTGCGAGCGCGAGCTTGTAGCGCTGCTTGAGCTCGAGCATGAACGGACGCAACTCAAACGGCGGACGCAGCATCTTGAAAAACGGCGCTTGATCCATGTTGCGCGTCACCTCGTGCATCGCGCCCAGCTTCGCTGCATCGCCGCCCGCTCGCCCCGCGAAGACCTCGCTCGCGGCGTACGAAACCGCCGAGATTTCCTCGTCGCGATCGAGCGGCGGTTCGCCGACCTTCGCGAAAATCCAGTTGTAGTAGGCGACGTTCGATTCGGTGGAATCGAACAGCACGCCGTCGGCGTCGAACATCACAAGTTCAATCATGTTGAACGAATATTGTGAGGGACCGGCGTGCGCGGCGCCAGCCGGTGAACGATTTCAGCGCGCGGCGCGCTTGCGCTCGACGCGTTCGGTGCGCCGCGGATGCGCAGGCGCGGGCCGGCGCGGAATCGCAACAACCTCGCGCGCCGTAAGATGATCGCCACAATGGGAACAGACCATGTCCGGCGCGGTCTTCGCGCCGCAGACGCGATGGATCAGCGTTATCGGCGGCCCCGATTCGTCGCTCAGCCACGTATCGCCCCAGCGCATCATCGCGATCAGCACGGGATAAAGCTCGAGCCCCTTTCTGGTCAGCCGGTATTCGATGCGGCCGCTATCACCCTCGCTGCGCGCGCGATCGAGGATGCCGTCGCGGACCAGGTCGCGCAGCCGCGAGCTCAGGATGTTGCGCGCGATTCCAGTTCCCTGCTGAAACTCGTCAAACCGGTGACGTCCGAGAAACGCCTCGCGCAGTATCAGCATCGTCCAGCGCTCGCCGACGACCGACAGCGTTCGCGCCACCGAACAATTCATATCCTTGACCGAATCCCATCGCATGGGCGTCTGTCACTCCCCTCCCCTGAATTTCGCGAAGTCGCGACGTTCCCCAACGCCAACGACGAAAAATATCGTTGCACTTTGAAACCGCGATTGCTACAAGGCACTGTCCGAAATGCAACTGATTTAGGACACTCGCCAGAACGACTTAGGACATTTCAAAGTTATGCGGCGCGAATAAATTCTTCGATCTCATCCGTTTAACAGCCGCAAAAATGGGCGGCCTCGCACGCATGGCCAAGCTCAAGTCCAAGAAGGCGGCGCGGCGATCGGCAGGAAGGGGGCCGAGGTAAAACATGGACGAGTTTCGTGCTAAGTTTTCGCGAGTCTTCAAAAAGACGCCATTGCAAGTGAGTTGCGATGAAATCAATTGGACGGCGGGAGAGTCTGGACAAACATGAAGCCCCGCCGTGCCGTCCTGCTGGCATTCGCTATTGGCGCAATACTGGCGCTTCCCGGTTGTGGCCCTGAGATGTCGGACTATAATCGAACGCCAGAAGAATATAAGAACAGCCGAGAAGTGAAGTGGGACGACTATCGTTACTGCGAGGCGTACTCACGCGACGACTGCGATCAGATTCTTTCGGAGATTAGCAAGACTGTCCGGCTTGATCCTCCCGCATCGGGGATTCCATCTGCAACGCCATGAAGCCCCGCCACGCAGCCGCGCTCGCGCTTGTGGGCTGGTATCTGATGCTACCGCCCTGGCGTGTTATCGGGGGCGAGGTGCGGTCGTCCGTTCCCGATCCCGACGCATCCCTATCAAAGTGGATAAATGTACGAAATTTTGATACGGCTGCCTCGTGTGACCATGCACTGATGCAGTTTCTCGACGCCGCCGGCGATGGCGAGCCCCTTTCGGACAGAAACCGCGCCCGTTTTGCGCGATGCATCGCGACCGACGATCCGCGCCTCAAACCAAATTAAGACGCTGACGGTTTCAAATTCAGACACTCAAGCTCGAATTAAGACAGTACCGGCTGGTCCGCCTAACCTGGGACACTCGCAGTTAGGATTCAGGACACTGCTTGCCAGTTAGGACAGTGCCTGCTACTTGTTTCAGTTGCAAATTGAAACTCGATGAGACGGGAGGCGCCTTCGTCGAGGCGTGGCTGGGAGTAGAAATTATGGCCAAACAGATCGAGTTCTTTTACGACTACCTTAGCCCCTTCAGCTATCTCGCAGATACGCAACTGCCCGCGATTGCGCGGCGCACCGGCGCGGAAATCCTGTATCGCCCGATTCTGCTCGGAGCCATCATGAAGGCTACAGGTAACTCGGGACCGCTCCCGATTCAGGGCAAGGCGGGTTACAACGTCGCGGATTTTCAGCGATGGGCGAAACGCTACGGCGTTCCGGCCCACTTCAGTCCTCATTTTCCGTTCAATACGATTCGCCTGCTGCGCGCTGCGATCGCTGCGCAGCGGCTTGGCCGATTTGCGGAGTTTCACTCGACGGCGTTTCGCGCGATTTGGGAACATGGGCAGGACCTCAGCAAGGAGGAAGCGCTGTGCCGGCTGCTGCGCGATGTGCAAATCGATCCGGCGCTCATCGAGGGCGACGATATCAAAACCGAATTGCGCGCCAACGTCGACGAAGCCGTCAGTCGTGGTGCGTTCGGGGCGCCGACCTTTTTCGTAAACGGCGAAATGTTCTGGGGAAACGATCGCCTGGATTTCGTGGAAGAAGCGCTCATGCGCCAGGCATGATCGGAGTTCCATCGTTTCACAGTCCATGAGATAGATTGAAAGCCTGATGGCGCGCGTCGCGTGAGGTCATTCGCATGAAAGCAGTCGTATTCGAAAAGCTCGGCGGGCCAGAGGTGATGAAGATTGCCGACGTTCCGAAGCCCGAGGTGAAACCCGGCTTCGTGCTGATCAAAGTGCGCGCAGCCGGAATCAACTTTGCCGATACGCTGTTCCGCCAGGGAAAATACGCGATGCAGCCCAAGCTGCCCGATACGCCGGGGCTCGAAGCGGCCGGTGAAATCGAGGCTGTCGGCGCGGGCGTCGCGAATCTCAAACCCGGGCAGCGCGTCGCCGCGCTCGGTTCCAGGATGTACGCCGAGTACGCACTCGCGCCGGCAGCGCAGGTTATTCCGATTCCCAACTCGATCAGCTTCGAGCACGCGGCTGCCTTTCCGGTGCAGGTGCTTACTGCGTGGCACATCCTACACACGGCGCATCAAACTGGCCCCGGACAGACGGTGCTGGTGCATTCGGCGGCAGGCGGTGTCGGAATCGTCGCCGTGCAAATCGCGAAGGCAGCGGGCGCACGCGTGATTGGCACTGTCTCGAGCGCCAGCAAGGCCGCGCTGGTGAAGGAGTATGGCGCCGACGACGTGATCAACTATGCCGCCAGCGATTTTGCCGCCGAGGCGAACCGTCTTACCGGTGGACGCGGCGTCGATCTGATCCTGGACGCGGTTGGCGCTACCACGATGGACAAGGGACTGACCTGCCTCGCACCGTTCGGCCATCTGATTCTGTACGGACGCTCCGGCGGCCCGCCCGAGCCGCTCAACGTGTTCAAGCTGTTCGAGAAATCGATCAAGGTGAGCGGGTTCGTGCTGTACACTGTAGCCGCAGTGCCCGACGTGATGCGCCGCGGAATCGAGGAATCGTTCAAGCTGATCGCCGAGGGCAAAGTGAAGCTGCTGGTTGGCAAATCATTCCCGCTCGCGCAGGCCGCCGAAGCGCACAAGTTCATGGAATCGCGGCAATCGACGGGCAAGCTGGTGCTGATCCCTTAGACTGCGCGAGCGCGCCCGCCTTCAGTGGCAATTTGCAACTTCGTGGCAATTTGCAACTGACCTTTAATTTGTATCTCCGGGCACAACCCATCATTCAGTTTGATCAACAATTCGTGGACAAAGGCCGCGTTTTATCCGATCGAACTTGATCGAATCACGTGAGCGCTCGCACGAAACGCGAACGCGTCCACATACTGCGAATTATTTTTTGTTTAGCACGTCAGTTTTCTCTCTCCGATAAACGATAATTTCCACGCGCTGCCGTGGCATCCGAGTTGCTTGCTCTCTCCTATTTTCCCGCCGAGGAGGAACTCATGGAACATTTGCGTAAGGATGTTCGAAGAGGTCGCGAGTTGCCCGCGTCCGCCCGGATGGCGCTCGCCGTGCTCGCCGCGTTGACCTTCATCGCGATCGCAGCCGCGGCTCGCGCCGAGGTGAAGCCGGGCGATCTGATCACTCCAGCCAACGCCTGGAAGGTCAAGGATCTGGTGTCGCCGGGCGTCTACTACAAAGTCGTCAACGGGATGTCGATGAAGATTGTTCCGAGCGGACAAGTCGACTGGCCTCCGCCCTACAAGGACGCAACCGAGAAGTACTCGGCGCAGGTGCGCCTCAGCCATGACAATCGCAGCCTCGTCGGCTACGTCGCCGGACAGCCGTTCCCTCTGATCGACACCAATGATCCGCAGATAGCCACCAAGATCATGTGGAATAACGTGTTCCGGCCGCTTCTCACCGACGACTACGACCTGCGATTTTACGATTGCGAGAGCGTGTATGGCGGACAGAACAAGCCCAACAACGTGATCCAGTACTATCAGATAGGGCACTACGCTGGTTACGATTTGGTCGGCCGCGTCGAGGTCGAGCCGATGCCGGTCGATCCCGACTTCAAGAAGACCAATCGCCTGTGGCTGTTCGGCCTTTACCCGGTGCTTGCGCCGCAGGCCGAGCGCGGCTCCGGATTCATCCGCTTTCGCTATGAACAACCCGACCGCGGCGACGACGACTGGAGCTGGAATCCCGGAACGCGCCGGATTCGCCGTCTCAACGAGGCGCTGCAGAGCACGGCGACCAGCGCGCAAACGTGGAACCCGGATCATTACTCGGGCTTCAACGCCAAGACCGAGGAATATGACTACAAATTTCTCGGCGATCGCGAGATGCTGGGAGTCGCACACGCCGAGCATTCACCCGAATTGAAATGCGCGACTGACGGCGGCGCCAGCGCTTGCCCCGAAGCATGGGAGGCGCGCCACATGTACATCGTCGAGGCGTCGCCGCGTCGCGAGGTGATCTCGCAAGCGCTGCAGGGCAAGACCATCATCTATATGGACTCGGAGATGTGGTTCGAGCCGTATATAGATGAGTACGATCAAAAAGGTCAGCTCTGGCTGAATCATACCTGGTGGACTACGTATCGCGATCGCCCGGTGCCCGACGCGCGCGTGGCGATTTATCCGTTCAAGCGCGAGTTCGAAGTCGGCGCAGTCGCGACTGACGTGCAAAGCGGGTTCGCCACGATGTGCTATCTGCCCGGCCTGCAGACTCCCGAGCGCGAGTGTTGGTACATCAACATGGGCGCGGTCGACAAGAGCTTCTTCACGACCGACGCGATGGTCAAAGCTGCTCCGTAGCGTTAGCTTGAGTTGAAATGGGGCGGGCCGCGCGCCCGCCCCGATTTCGATCACCTCATCTTCGCGGGTTCGGAGGCAAATATGGCAGAGTCACATCGTCGTCCAGTTTGCGCAGTGATCGGGGTTGGACCCGGACTGGGCGCGGCACTCGCGCGCAGATTTGGCAAAGAATATGCGGTCGCTTTGATCGCTCGCGGAGAAGACAAACTGACGGCGCTCGCAAAGGAAATCGAGACCGCCGGCGGCAACGCGCTCGCGGTCTCCGCCGATGTCGCCAAGGCCGCTGACATTGCGGCAGCATTCGAAAAGATTCGACGCGAACTCGGCGAGGTTGACGCGCTGCTCTACAACGCCGCGATGCGGCCGTTCGGCAAACTGATGGATACCAAGCCGAGCACGTTCGAAAACACCTGGCGCGTGACTACGTTCGGCGCGTTCCTGGCCGCGCAGGAAGTTGTCCCGGCGATGCTGAAACGCGGCGGCGGCACGATCATCTTCACCGGCGCGACCGCCGGGATAAAACCGTTTGCGACTTCGGCGGCGTTTGGACCGGCGAAGTTCGCGATGCGCGGGCTGGCGCAAGTGATGGCTCGCGACCTGCAGCCCCAGGGAATCCACGTCGCGTACGTCAACGTGGACGGCGCAATCGACATGCCTGCGATCCGCGAACGATTCCCGCAGATCAGCGAGGACGCGATGCTGAAACCTTCCGCGATCGCGGAGACCTACTGGTTTCTCGCGCATCAGGACCCCAGCGCATGGTCTCACGACGTGGACGTGCGCCCGTTCAAGGAGAAGTGGTAAGAACGAAAGACCGCGTCGTTCCTCCTTCTCCGCTTGCCGCAAAACCTCGGATTTTTCCTGCATTTTCGCTTGACTCTTTTAATTAACTGATCAGTTAATAGTACTATTAACTGTTCGGTTAACCGGCAATTCGAATTATGGCTGAGCCACCGGCGACTGTCCGCAATCTCAATCGCACGCGCGAGAAGATTCTCGCCGCGGCGCTCGCGGAATTTTCCGCGCGCGGGTTTGCCGGGGCGCGGGTTGACGCGATCGCGCGGCGCGCGCGCGTCAACAAGCGCATGCTGTACTACTGTTTCGGCGCGAAGCAGGATCTCTATCGGGAGATTCTGCGGCGCAAAATCGCCGAGCGCGCCGAATGGCTCGAATCCATGCCCGACGACTTCGCTGGTGCGCTCGCGCACATCTACTTCGCCGGCGGCACAGATATGGACTTTGTGCGGCTGATGGAATGGGAGGCGATCGACAGCGGCGGCAAGCGATGCATTGCCGAGGCCGAGCGGCGCGCGCTGTTTGAAAACGCGGTCGCCCG
>NZ_DATDGQ010000235.1:0-3199 GCF_036522015.1 Binatus sp. (SeqCode) | reverse complement strand
GATGCCGGCGGCTCGGGACCCGCGGAGGGATGGGCCCATACGCCGGAAAAATCCGGGATCGACGCCGTACCTTGGCTTATTTCCTGCGTGAACGCCACCGATGAGAATACGGCTATGGCTGAGGTCGAAGCGATGATGAATGTTCGCACCGTGGATTTCTCCCGTTACGACCGGGCCGGAGTGCTCAGAATTTCCCATCGTCCGTCGCTTCGACGTATTGGGACCGCACGATGTCGAGCACGTTGCTGAGCAATTCGAGCGGTCGGGAGGTTTCGACGCTGGGCGTCGCACTTCCGGGTCGGCTCAATCTGAGCTTGCCCCGACATGGTGCCGAGCATGAATGCAGATTCCTGTGCATCGCGGACAGTCATTCCAATCCATCGCGGACAGCATTCCAATCGATTGCGGACAGCATTCCGGTGATTGCGGACAGTTTCTGATGAACGTTTAGCCAGCCCTCCCATCGACATCCGAATCAGCAGATCGGCAGTCCCTGTGAAGAACCACAGGGGCAACCGATGGCCGGGATGAGAATGTCGATGAGGAAGATCCGTGAGGTACTGCGGCTGACGCATGAGCTGGGGCTGAGCGTGCGTGAGGTGCGCGAGGCAACGGGCGTCGGCAAGACGGCCGTTTGCGAGTACGTGAACCGCGCCAAGGTGATCGGGATTACGTGGCCGATCCCGCCAGAGATCGGCGACGCCGAGTTGGAGCGGCTTTTGTTTACGCCGGCGGGCTTCCACGAGGGGTCGACGAAGTCGCTGCCCGATTGGGCGAAGGTCCACGAGGAACTCAAGCGCCGCGGCGTAACGCTGATGATCCTGTGGGAGGAGTATCGTGCCGCGTATATCGACGGCCATGGATACAGCCGCTTCTGCGCGCTTTACGGCGAATGGAGAAAGCGCCTCGCGCCGACGATGCGGCAGACGCATATGGCGGGCGACAAGCTGTTTGTCGATTGGGCTGGCGACACGGTGCCGATCATCGATGCGATGACAGGCGAGGTGCACGAGGCGCACCTCTTCGTCGCCGCCCTTGGCGCATCGAGCTACACCTACGCCGAGGCGCGCTGGAGCGAGACGCTGCCCGACTGGATAGGTGCGCACGTCAACGCGTTCGACTTCCTCGGCGGTGTGCCGAAGGCTGCGGTGCCGGATAATCTCAAGGCCGGCATCACCAAGCCGTCGCGCTATGAGCCGGGGGTCAACAGAACCTATCAGGATCTCGCCGATCACTACGGCTTCGTCGTGCTTCCGGCGCGCGTTCGCCGCCCGCGCGACAAGGCCAAGGTCGAGGCCGCCGTCGGCATTGTCTCGCGCTTCGTGCTCGGCAAGCTGCGCAATCGGCGCTTCTTCTCCTTGGCCGAGTTGAATGAGGCTGTTCGTGAGTGCGTAGCGTCGATCAACGCGAAGGTGATGAAGCAGCTCAAGCAGAGCCGCAACGATCTCTTCGCCAGTCTCGATCGGCCGGCGCTGAAAGGGCTTCCGAGCGAGCGCTACCAATATGCCGAGTGGAAGCGCTGCACGGTCGCGCCCGACTATCACGTCGAGGTTGATGACCATTACTACTCGGTGCCATTCGCCCTGTTGCGCGAGACCGTCGATGCGCGCTTCACGGACAGCACGATCGAGCTCTTCCACAACGGCAAGCGGATTGCGAGCCACGTGCGCTCGCGCATCGCGCACAAGCACACGACGATTCCGGAGCACATGCCGTCGAGTCATCGGCGTTACGCAGAATGGTCACCGGCACGCCTGTTGCGCGAGGCCGAGAAGATCGGCCCCGCAACGCTCGCGCTGTTCGAGGCGATCATGAAGGCGAAGCCGCATCCCGAGCAGGGCTTCCGCTCATGCCTTGGCATCCTCAGCCTGGTGAAGAGCTATGGACCGCAGCGCCTCGAGGCGGCGGCCAAGCGCGGCAACGATATCCGCGCCACGACCTACGGCTCGATCAAGTCGATCCTGCACAACGGGCTCGACCGCGCCTTCGCCAAACCGAACCTGCCGGACGCGTCTCCGATCCGGCACGCCAACATCCGCGGGCGTGGCTACTACCATTGAGCAACTCCCGGATGATCGCGTGCCCCGGGGACGCCCTCACGCGGCGGCACGCGAAGAAAAGGGGCGGGCGAAAAGTAAAAGAGAGGAATCACACGTGCTTTCACATCCCACACACGACCGGCTCATCGCCCTCGGTCTCGTCGGCATGGCCAAAGCGTTCGAGGAGCAGCGAGCGCAGCCCGCTGTGGCGTCGCTCACCGGCCTCCTGGTCGATCGCGAGGCCGTCGAGCGGCAAAGCAAGAGGCTCGTCACGCGGCTCAAGTTTGCCAACCTCAGGCAAAACGCGACCGTCGAGGATCTCAACACCAAGGCGGCGCGCGGCCTCGATAAAGCGTTGTTTGCTAAGCTCGCGACCGGCGACTGGATCGGGCGCCGACAGGACCTCCTGATCACCGGTAAAACCGGCACCGGCAAGAGCTGGCTCGCCTGTGCGCTCGGTCACAAGGCATGCCGTGACGATCGATCGGTGCTCTACTATCGCGTGCCACGCTTGCTCGACGCACTGGCGCTGGCACGCGGCGATGGACGCTATACTCGACTCCTCAAAAGTTTCGCCCGTGTCGAGCTTCTGGTCCTCGACGACTGGGGGCTGGCGCCGCTGACCTCGCAGCAGGGCCGCGACCTGCTCGAAATCGTCGATGATCGCCACGGCCGCGGCTCCACCATCGTCACCAGTCAGCTCCCCGTCGATCACTGGCACGAGGTGATCGTCGATCCGACAATCGCCGATGCCGTCCTCGACCGCCTCGTGCACACTGCGCACCGCCTCGCGCTCGACGGCGAGACCCTGCGCAAACCAGCGGAAAAATCCGGCAAGCGCGGCAGGCTTGACTCCGACGCTGCCGAATGAGCCCTTAAAGCTGTCGATGAGAGAACTGTCCGCGATCATTTGAATGCTGTCCGCGATGGATTGGAATGCTGTCCGCAATGGATTGGAATGACTGTCCGCGATCAATTGGAATCCCTGTCCGCAATCGAAGGAATCCGCAATCAAGTCGGTGGTGACAGACGATCAGGGCCGCTACGTCATTCCTGAACTGCCCCAAGCAAACTACGTTGTGTGGGCGCGCGGCTATGGTCTTGTCGATTCCGCCAAGACCACGACCGACCCCGGTAAGATCATCAACATCACCGCCATC
>NZ_DATDGQ010000234.1:0-7297 GCF_036522015.1 Binatus sp. (SeqCode) | reverse complement strand
GTACGCGTTGAAATAGCGCACGATCGTAACCGGCATGCCGAGCTTGTGATAGGCAAAACAGAAATGCTCGCCGACCGCCTTCGACGTCGAGTAGCACCAGCGGTCGATGCTGGTCGCGCCGAGCACGCGATCGTCGTCCTCGCGCCACGGCACCTTGGGATTGCGCCCGTACACTTCCGAGGTCGAGCTGAACACGACCCGCTTGTTGTGCTTGTAGGCCGCCTTCAGCACGTTTTGCGTGCCGTTCACGTTCACGTTGAGCGTCTCGTAGGGATCGGCGACGTAGTGCTCGACGCCGACGACCGCGGCGAGGTGATAGAGGAGGTCGACTTTCGACACCAGGCTGTCGATCAACTCGAGGTTGAACACCGAATCGTGCACGTAATGAAAGCGCGGATTGTTCAGCAGGTGGCGCACCTTGCCGATCGATCCCGTGTCGAGCACAAAGACCTCGTCGCCGCGCGCGATGAACGCATCCGAAAGATGTGACCCGAGAAATCCGGCGCCGCCGGTTATCAGAACCCGCATGTGACCTCCGCGAAAACTAATCGAACTGAACAGTATCCGTGACGCGCCCTGCTTGCGAAAGAGCCTCGCGCGCAACGCCTTGGACGCCGCCCTCGAACTGCGCGATCTTCACGATCACACTGCCCTCGCCGGCCGCAATCTCAAGCTCGCCGTCGGCAGTTTCGCGCACGACTCGCCCCGGTGTCCCGAGTGCTCCGCTTTCCGCGCCGATTTTCGCTTCCCATACCAGCAGCTTTCGCCCACCAATGAAACAGAACGCGCCGGGATACGGATGCGTCACGGCCCGCACGAGATTGAAGATCCTGCGCGCGGGCCATCGCCAGTCTATCCGCCCGTCCTCCGGCTTTCTGCGCCCGAAATAGCTGCCCTTCGAGATATCCATTTTTCGCCGTGGCGCAGTGCCCGCGACGATCTTCGGATGCATCTCGTCGATCAGCTCGACGCCGCGCGGTATCAGCTTGCGATATAGCGTCAAGGCGTTGTCGCTGTCGTCGATCGCCACCGCACGCTGCCCGACGATATCGCCGGCGTCTGCGCGCGCAACCATATGATGCAGCGTGACTCCCGCCTCGCGCTCTCCACTCACCAGCATCCAGTTCACCGGCGCGCGTCCCCGATATGCCGGCAGCAACGACGGATGCAGATTGAAGGCGCCTAGCGGGGCCAATTCGAGCACGTTCTCGGGAATCAGGTGACGGTAAGAGAAAGAATAAATTATCGACGGTCTCAGCGCGCCGACCTTTTCGAACGCTACTTCAACTTTCTCGTCGAGGTGCACCGGGACGCTGTGCCGCGCGGCCAGTTCCGCACACGACCGCCACCAAATCTCTTCATGAGAATCGTCGCGATGCGTAAACAATGCGGCAATTGGCGCGCCCATCTTGAGCAACGCCTCCATGCACGCGTAGCCCATCTCGTGGTACGCGAACAGCACGCAGCGCGCCGATTTCACAGACTCCACGATTGCTCGTTAGTCGGTTTGCGAATCAGCCGGCTTGCCGTCAACGCTATGCACCGCTCGCACGATGTAAGTGGGTCGCCGCCGCACTTCTATGTAGATGCGCCCGGCGTATTCACCGATCAGCCCGAGCGCCAGGAAGATCATCCCGATGAAAAAAAACAGGACCGCGAACAGCGTCCACAGCGCGCCCTCTTCTTGTGGGCCGTAGATCACGCGATGCCCAAGGAGCACGACCGCCATCATCGTGGCGAGCAGCGAAATTCCGATCCCGGTCATGCTGAGCATCTGGATCGGGATCAGCGAAAACCCCGTGATCAGGTTGAGGCTGAGCTTCGCCAGTGAAAAGAGATTGTACTTCGACTCGCCACTGGCGCGATCGTCGTGGCCAACCGGGATTTCGGCGACGCGCTTGGCGAACGTGTTGGCGAGCGCGGGCACGAACGCCGCCTTCTCGTCGCACTCGACCACCGTATCGACGATATGCCGCCGATACGCACGCAGCATACATCCGTAATCGTGCATCGGCACGCCGACGACTATCGACGTCAGCCGGTTCTGCAGCCGCGACGCATATCGCCGATACGCCTGGTCGTGACGTTCCTCGCGCCATCCGCCGACCACGTCGTTGCCTTCATCGATCGCTGCGACCAGCCGCGGAATTTCTTCCGGCGGATTTTGCAGGTCCGCGTCGAGCGTCACGACTATCTCGCCGCGCGATTGCCTAAAGCCCGCGAGGATCGCCGAATGCTGTCCGAAATTGCGCGCCAGCTCGACGACCCGCACGCGCCCCTCTTCGCCCGCCGCGATTTCACGCAGGATGCCCAGCGACTCGTCGCGCGACCCGTCGTCGATAAAAACCGTCTCCCACGGACGATCCAGCCCGTCGAGCACCAGCTTGAGGCGCGACCACAGCGACGCCAAGTTCGCCGATTCGTTGAACACCGGCACCACGATCGACACCAGGCCATGCTCCGCGCGCGATGCGGCCGAAGTTCCTCGAATCGGTGATATTTTGCCGGGAGAGCTCAAGAGATTTGCGCGACCTGGCCGCGATCGATCCATGCGAAACCTGCTGTCGCGTGAACTGATTCTTGCAGACAGCTTGCCGGAATTAAAGATAGCGCCATCGGCCCCGGTTGACCGCGCGTGATCACCTCGCGAGACTGCTTCGACGATGCTCGCCGCCAACCGCCCCTTCCGACTCACGATATACGCGCTGCTCGCCGCCATCCTCTATCTTCCCGGTCTCGGCCAGCCTGCGCTCTGGGAGCCTGATGAGGGCCGCTACGCTGAAATCGCGCGCGAGATGGTTGTCTCGGGCGACTACGTCACGCCGCGCGACGACTTCGAGCCGTACTTCGAAAAGCCTCCGCTGGTCTATTGGGCCAACGCCGCATCAATACGAATTTTCGGCGCGAATGAATTCGCGGCGCGACTACCTTCCGCACTTTTCAGCATCGGCCAGATCGTCGTCACTGCCGCATTCGCCGAGGTGATACTTGGCGCAGCGACCGGACTTTTCACCGCACTTGCGCTATCGCTCAGCCCGCTGTTCTTCGGCTTCGCGGGATTCGCGACGCTCGATCCCGCGCTGGCATTTTTTCTGACTGCCGCGCTTGCCGCGTTTTACCTCGCCGCGCGCGAAGATTCACTCTCACAATCGTCGGCTCGCCGATGGTTGCTGACTTCCGCTGCGATGCTCGCGCTGGGCACGCTCGCCAAAGGCCCGGTCGCGCTGCTACTCGGCGGCGCGATCGCTCTCATATGGCTGGCGGCTGAGCGGCGATTGGGCCAGGTCGCGCAGATGCCGCTGGTCTGGTGCGGCCTTATCTATGCGACGATCGTCTTGCCCTGGTTCATCTTGATGGAAGCGCGAAATCCCGGCTTCCTGCGCTTCTTCTTCATCCACGAGCATCTCGAACGCTACCTCTCGTCAAGCGAACATGGCTGGGGCCCGTGGTTCTTCATCCCAATCGTGATCGGTGGAGCATGGCCGTGGATATTTTTCGTGCCACCCGGCTGGTCCGCACTACGCGCCCGCGCCGCCTTACCCGAAGGCTCGAGTCCGACCTCCAGCCAAAGACCTTCCGCGAACTTTCTCGCGATCTGGTTCGTCGTCATCTTCGTGTTCTTTTCGATTCCGCGCTCGAAGCTCGGCAGCTACATCCTGCCCGCGCTTCCTCCGCTGTCTATCGTCGCAGGATACGGCCTCGCGCGTCTGTCCGCTCTCGAGGACGCTAGTCGCCGTCGTCTTCTCGGCGTCGTTGCGATCGCGAACCTCGTACTCGCGGCCGGTCTCTGCGTATTATTCGAACTAGCACGCGCTCCGATAAGTCCAGCGCTTGGTTTCGACGGATTGCTGATCGCCGCGGTTTTGGCCGCCGGCGCGATCGCGATGTACGTGTTCGGCCGCACGGCGTCGCGCCTTTCTTACGCGATCGGCGCGCTCTCAATCGCGATGCTCGTGACGGTGCCGCTCTCGGCGCGCGTGCGCGACGATGCGTCCGTGATTTCGACATACCGTAACCTCGCAAATGCCGTTGGGCCCTATCTGGCCGGCGATTGTACGCTCGCCTCGTATCGCCACTACGTCCAGTCGCTCCCGTTCTACACCCGCGTCCGCGAGAGTCGCGTCGAGTACTGGGGCGAGCTATCCGAAGTTTCGCCGCCGACGCCCGGCAAGTCGCCGTTTCTCATCGGCTCCGAAGCGCGCCTGCTCCAGGCCTGGTCGTCTGGTGCGTGTATGGTTCTGGTCGCAAACGCTCGCGATGTGAAAGGGCTCGAGGACTCGCTGAAACCCGCGCCCGTTGTCGTCGGATGCGAGGGAAAAAAGTTCGCGCTTTACAATGGCGCACTCGCTCCACCGCCATCCGCAGCTGCCTGCCTCGAATCCGGCGTAAAAAATTAGCGGAAGCCGAATCGAGACACTTGGATTCGGGCGCGTTGGACTGTAGCTTTGCCGTGGAGAGATTGATCGCAAGTGGCCGACAAGAAATCCAAATCCAAAATCCAGCTCGCGGATTCCGAAGCCAACGGCGTCGAGTCCGAACCTTCTTTGGGCCATCTGGTTACCGAAGCCCGCGAACGCAAAGGCCTGACTCGCGAGCAGGTCGCGACCGAGGCGCACATTCCTCCGCACTACGTCAAAATGATCGAGACCGACAGCTACGACATGATTTCGGATCGGCTCTACCTCGTTCCGTTTCTTCGCCGCTACGCATCCTTCCTTGGTCTCGACGCCGAGGAAATCGCCTCCCGCTTCGTCAGCAACGTCCAACATGCCGAGGCCAACGTGGTGCGACTCTCGCAAGAGATCACGATGGTTGCGAAGAAGCCCGGCTCCAGTCGCGGAATCGTGTTCGCCGTGTTGATCGTCGCAGTGGTCGCGTTGCTGGCGGATTTTGCATGGCGCCGCTTCGAGGAGCGTGATGCGTCACTTCCCGCTCCCGTCGCATCGCCTGCTGCGGTTGCGCCCGCGTCCAATGCCCAGGCGCCGAATGAAACTCTGCCGCCCGCGACGATCGTGACGAATCCCGAAGTTGCTCCGTCCCTCTCGTCGGGGCCGGCCGTATCGAATGTCCCGCAATCCGCCACCGCCCCGCCCGACGCGAACCGTTCCGCGCCGCCGCGTCCGATCCCTCGCCCCGCGACTGATGACTAGTCGCTTCGCTAGTCTAGTGCAGAATGGCGTTCGCGATCTCTTCCGCCACCAGCTCTTTGGCGAGCCGTACGTCGTCGCCTGAGTGTACGACCGCCACCACCTTCAGCTCATCGGCCGCGCCTTCCAATGACGCGCGCGCGACGATCACCGTGTCGTAAATCTGGTTCTTCGGGATGTTGTCGTACGGAGTCGGTCCGTTACCGAACGCATTCCGACGCGCCTGGTAGGCTCTGAACTGCTCCGTCACAGGATCGTCAGGAGACAACGCCTGGCGGCGAGCCTCATTTGCAAACGGATCGATCGGTTGATTGCCGCTATCGCCGAGCGGCGGCGGATCGGCGCCGGCCTCCTTCAGCAATTCGACCATCGAGGGATCGCCCGGGAACATCTGATTCAACGACACTCCGGGCGCCAGCATCTGCTGATTGACCGTAACCGTGAGCGTCACCGAATCATCCTTATTCGAGGGCTGGCCATGGCGCGCCGCGCGCAGATCTTCATTCAGTACATTCTGCACGACGGGATCGGTACAAATCGCGACCACGCTGGCGTTCGCGGGCGGATTCAGCTTGCCCGACATCTTGACGTCGGCCGCACGCGCAAATCCTCCCATCGCTGCCGCAATCGCCAGGCCAGCGATCGCTCGACGCCCCGCTTTAATCACCGGAATACTCACCGGTATGCACGCGCGCCTTCGATCGGCCAGGTCGCGATCACTTCGTCGCCGCGCACGACGTAGTACTCGCTGTGCAGATTGATCGTTGTGTCGCCGTGACTCGGAATGATTTCGATTTTCGACCCCGGCTCGAGACTGCTTTCTCCCGCCGCCAGATGCCCATGCTCTTCGGACAGCCGCCCTACTTTTACCGGGATCTCCTTGCCCATCGGCGGACCGAATTCGTTGATCAGCGATTTCATCCCCGCGTCGATTATCGCGCGATCGCCCCGCCGCGAAATTACCGTCGCCAGCAGGGTCAACGCCGGCCGGCCAAGATCCGGCCGCACGTTGCGATAAGCGCCGTCCATGAACACGTACGATCCCGCCTGCACTTCGGTTACGTCGGGCCAGTCGCCCGCGATGTCGAATGTGCCGGTCCCGCCCGCGCTCACTATCTCCGGCGCGAGCCCTGCCGCTCGCAGTGCTTCGACGTGGCGGCTGAGCGTGGTCAGAGCCTCACCCGCCGTTGCGATTCGTTTCTCGCGATCTGGAATGAGTACGGCGTGGCCTTCGTACCCCATCACGCCACGATAGTTGAGTCCCACGCGCCTCGCGTGCCGCACGAGCGCGACCGTTTCTTCGGGAGTCTCCGTGCCGCATCGATGCATCCCCGTATCGACTTCGATGATCACGTCGGCCGCTCTGCCGGCCCGCGCCGCCCCATCCTTGAACTCGTGCACGTTGAACTCGCTCTCGATCGTTCCGATCAGGCTGATCTGCGCGGCGGCGATGAAGAACCGATCGATCTTGGCCGGCCCCGCAATTTGATTCGCGAGCAGCACCGGCCCGAGACCTGCGCGCGCCAGCACTTCGACCTCGCCAAGCTTCGACGCGGTTATGCCGATTGCGCCGGCCGCGAGCTGTCGGCGCGCGATCTCGGGCGTCTTCGGCGTCTTGAAATGCGGCCTGAGCTTCTGCGGACGCGCCGCGAAGTATTCCGCCATCGCGCGGATATTTTCCTCGACCACATCGAGGTCGAGAATCAATGCTGGCGTATCGATATCGCGTTTGGTCATCGCACGAGTTCTAGCACCGCGGTCAAGGAATCTTCTGCTGCAACAATTCCTGCGCGCGCGCGGCCCGCCATTTCACCAGCCGCTCGCCAAGCTTCGCGTCGCTGAGCGCGATTATCTGCGCTGCCATCAGCCCCGCATTCGCCGCGCCGGCTTTGCCAATCGCCATCGTCGCTACCGGCACGCCTTTGGGCATTTGCACGATCGACAGCAACGAATCGATTCCGTTCAGCGACGTCGTCGGCATCGGCACGCCAATCACCGGCAAAATTGTCTTCGCCGCGACCACGCCCGCCAGATGCGCCGCACCGCCGGCGCCGGCGATTATCACGCGCAAGCCGCGGCCCGCCGCGTTCGCCGAATATTCCAGGGTGACGTCGGGCGTGCGATGCGCCGACATGATCCGAACTTCATGC
>NZ_DATDGQ010000233.1:0-15368 GCF_036522015.1 Binatus sp. (SeqCode) | reverse complement strand
TAAGGACACCGTGGATGGAAGGCGCAGCCGGGCGGCGGGTTCATCGGACTCGGCATTTCGCCGGGCAGCTTGATGCGCTCGGGCTTGTTCGCGGTGTCGATCGTCGGAATGGCCGACAGCAGCGCGCGCGTGTAGGGATGCCGCGGGTTCAGGTAAATCTCGTCGCGCGTCGCGATTTCGACAATCTTGCCGAGGTACATGATCGCCACGCGATTGCTGATGTGCTCGACCACGCGCAAATCGTGCGCGATGAACATGTACGTGAGCTTCAGCTTCTCCTGCAGGTCCTGCAGCAGGTTGATGATTTGCGCCTGGATCGAGACGTCGAGCGCGGAGACCGGTTCGTCGAGCACCAGGAAGCGCGGATTCACCGCGAGCGCCCGCGCGATTCCGATTCGCTGCCGCTGCCCGCCGGAGAACTCGTGCGGCAGTCGATCCATCGCATCCGCGCTCATCCCGACCATCGCGAGCAGCTCGGCAATTCGATCTTCTTTTTCGCGGCCGCGCGCGAGCTTGTGAATCTCGATTCCTTCGCCGACGATCGAGCGCACCCGCATCCGCGGATTCAATGACGCGTACGGATCCTGAAACACCAACTGCATCTGCTGGCGCAGCATGCGGAGTTCCGCGCGGCCCAGCGTCGAGAGATCGCGGCCGTCGAAATAGACGGCGCCTTCGGTTGGCTCGAGGAGTTTAAGAATCAGCCGTCCCAGCGTCGATTTGCCCGATCCCGACTCTCCGACCAGGCCGAGCGTTTCGCCGGGCTGAATTTCCAGATTGACGCCCGCCACTGCTTTCACCGAAAGCTTTGTTCCGCCGATGATGCTGGTCGATCCCGCCGGAAACTCTTTACTGAGATTCACGACGCGAACCAGCGCCGGGGCAGCATTACCTGCCGACGTGATGGGACTAGGCGCGGATGCAGGCGACATAATGGTTAGGGCCTTTGTTCTCGAGCGGCGGCTCAGCCGCAGAACATTGAGGAATTGCGCGCGGACATCGCGGATGAAATCTGCATCCGGCCGGTGGATTCAGCGAGTTCGGAATCGAGCCGGGAATCGCCTGCAAGCGATGGTGCCGGGTGCCGTCGATGCCGGGGATCGATTCGAGCAATCCGCGCGTGTACGGATTGAGCGGATTTCGAAACAGCTCCGCCGTCGGCGCCTGCTCCATCACGCGCGCCGCGTAAAGAATTGTCACGTCGTCAGCATACTCGGCGACGATTCCGAGGTCGTGCGTGACCAGGATCACGGCGAGGCCGAGCCGCACCTGCAACTCGCCGATCAGATCGAGAATCTGCGCCTGGATCGTGACGTCGAGCGCGGTGGTCGGCTCGTCCGCGATCAGCAGGCGCGGATTGCACGACAACGCCATCGCGATCATCACGCGCTGGCGCATTCCGCCGGACAACTGATGCGGATAGTCGTCGATGCGACGTTCGGGGTCGGCAATCCCGACCATCCTGAGCGCCTCGATTGTGCGATTGCGCGTCTCGGCGCGAGTGGTGTGCTGATGCAGCCGGACGGCCTCGCCAATCTGGCTGCCGATCGTGAAAACGGGATTCAGCGAAGTCATCGGCTCCTGGAAGATCATCGCAATCCGCGCGCCGCGAACATGGCGCATCTCGGGCTCGCTGAGCTTCAGCAGATCCTGATCCTCGAAAATCACTTCGCCGCCCATGATTCGCGCCGACTCCGGCAGCAGCCGCATGATCGAGAGCACGCTCGCCGTCTTGCCCGACCCCGACTCGCCAACGATCCCAAGCAACTTCCCCGGCGCAACCGAAAAACTAACGCCATCCACCGCGCGCACCTCTCCCGCGTCGGTGAAAAACGAAGTGCGCAGCGATTTAACTTCGAGCAGCGATTTCACGTGAGTTAAGCGTATCAGATCATCCAGCGTTGGCGGGATCGAGGCGGTCGCGCAGGTGGTCGCCGAGGAAGTTGAACGACATCACGGCGAGAAAAATGAAAATGCCGGGAATCAGGATCCATGGGTAGCGCGCGAGGTTCTGGACGTCTTGCGCTTGCGCGAGTAGGTTGCCCCAGCTTGCGGCGGGTTCCTGGATTCCCAGACCGAGCAGCGACAACGCGCTCTCGCCGAGGATGAAGCCCGGGATCGAGAGCGTGGCCGCGACGATCGCGTAGCCCATCACCGACGGGATGATGTGGCGCGTGATGATGCGCCATCGCGATGCGCCCAGCGCACGCGCCGCCTCGACGTACGGCCGCGAGCGGACCGATGACGCCATCCCGCGGATGATTCGTGCAAAGCCGGCCCAACTGATGAAGCTCATGATCGCCACGATCATGAAGAACGTCGCGACCGCGCTCAGCCCCGACGGAATTACTGCAGCCAGCGCGAGCAGAAAATAAAATGCGGGCAGCGACATCTCGATCTCGGACCATCGCATGATCAGGAAATCGACCGTCCCGCCGATGTAACCCGACAGCGCGCCGATTGTTATGCCCAGTGAAAAAGTGATCAGCACGCCGATCAGCCCGACGCACATGCTGACGCGCGAGCCGTACACGATTCGCGAGTAGAGGTCGCGCCCGAGGCCGTCGCTGCCGAGCATGAAGTACGGCTCACTCTCGCTGTCGGTGGTGAACAAATGCCCGTGCGAGAATAGGTGTATGTCGAGCCGCTGAGAGTTGTCGGCGCTGAATTTGCGCGCCTGCTTGTCTTGCATGTGCATCGGATGGCTGTAGAAAAGACTGCGCGACCATTCCGACGGCGCACTCAGATGGATCGACATCGGCGGACAATCCGGCATCTCGCGGTTCTGATAAGTGGGGTCGTAGCTCGCGAAGAACGGCGACGCGGCGGCGAGTAGATAAAATATCGCGAGGCAGATCGCAGAAAAGCGCACCGTCCGCGACGCGAGCCGCCACTCGCGCGCGACGCTCGACGGTTTCCGCGCCGATATCGCTGCGCCTTGGAGATTCGCCTGCAATGCCGGGACAGCATTCATCTCATTCAGCCGCCACCGATGAAAAATCGACGCGCGGATCGACTGCGACCAACGCGATGTCGGCGAGCAGGTTGCCGACTAACAGCAGGATCGTGCCCATCAACACGGAGCCCATCACCAGGTAAATGTCGAGCGAGCGCACCGCCTCGAGCATCAGCAGTCCGAGCCCTTGCAGGTTCATCACGGCCTCGACCAGGGCGGCGCCGCCGAGCAAGTCGCCCAGTGAATATCCGGCCATCGTGACGAACGGGTTCAGCGCGTTACGCAGCACGTGCTTGTAGATGACGACGCGTTCGGACAGTCCCTTGGCGCGCGCGGTGCGGACGAATTCAGAATTTTTGATTTCGAGAATCTGCGAGCGCATGAGGCGCATCAGTCCCGCCGTGCCGGAGATACCGAGGACGAACATCGGCAGGATGAGGTGGTTGATGCGATCGGCGACCTGGCTCATCGGATCGAGCGTCGCGTAGTCGGGCGAGTAGGTGCCGCCAATCGGAAACCATCCGGTTTTCAGCGCCAGGTACATCATCAGGAAGGCAAGAAAAAAGTTCGGCACCGACATCCCGAAGAACGCCATGAATGAAAGGAAGCGATCCCAGATCGAGTTCTGATTCACCGCGACGATTATTCCGATCGGAATCGCGATCGCCCACGAGAAAATCATGCTGGCCCCCGACAGGACGATCGTGTTGAAGGCCCGCGACGCGATGAGGCCGGTGACGCTCACGCGGTACTGCAGCGAGAAGCCGAAATTGAGATGCAGCACGCCCCACAGCCACTTGAAGTAGCGGACCATCAGCGGCTGATCGAGGCCGAACTGCGCCTCGAGCTGGTGAATGACCTCGGGCGTGATGGCTGGGTTGAGCTTGAGATTTGAGACGAAGTCGCCGGGCACCAACGACATCGCGAGGAACGAAATGAAGGTGATCCCGAGGATGAGCGGGATCATGTTGAGCAGGCGACGGATCAGAAAGCGGGTCATCGTGTCATCGAGGTGTCGTCGGGCCTGATATTTCGACGTGCGCGGTGCGCCGGATGTTCAGTCGGCTTTGAATTCGATCCACTCCGATTTGTAAGAGCTCGCGGGCGTCGGGCCCCAGACCGTGGGCTGATAGCCTAGCAGCGAGTTTTTCCACGACGCGTAGCGTTGCTGGCGCACAGTCTCGAGTATCGGCAACTGGTCGTGGAGGATTTGCTGAATTCTCCAGTAGTATTGAGGGCGCTTGCTGATATCCATTTCGGACGCGCCCTGGTCGAGCAGTGCGTCGATCTCCGCCTCCCACGGCGTGGCGGGTTTGGGCTGATTCGGATACCAGATGTGAAGATTGCCCGACGAGCGATAGAAGTTCGCGCCATCGTTGGGTTCGATAACGCCGCCGAATCCCATCAATATGCAATCCCAGTCGAAAGACGAATCGAGCTTGTCGATCAGCGTGGTGAACTCGAGCGGCCGATAGTTCACCTTGATGCCGAGGCTCTCGATATCCTGTTTGAAGATGGTGCACATCTGGTTGCGCTCGGGATTGCCGGAGTTGGTGGTGAGATCGAATTCGAGACGATTGCCTTTCGGATCGGTGCGCATGCCGGGTTTGACGAGGTGATAGCCGGCTGCCTCGAGCATGTCGGCAGCAAGTTTCGGATCGTAGTCGTAGTCCTTGAGATTGGGATTGGCGAAAATTTTGTCCTCGGGCGAGATATCCGCAACTGCCGCCTCTGCGAGCCCGTGATAGACAAGATCGATCATCGACTTCTTGTCGATCATGTGCGCCATTGCTTGCAGGAACTTGAGATCGCTGAACCAGGCGAGCTTCGGATTGGTGACGCCGTCTTTGACGAAATGCCGCGGGCTGCGATTGAAGCTGAAAAACAGCGATCCGGTGTCGATGCCGATTTTCTGAACACTGATGTCGAGTTCCTTGTTGTCCCTCTTGTTCTCAAGCGGAAAGACTTCCTCGGGACGCGGATTGTAGACGTCGATCTGCCCCGATAAGTAACGCAGATACTCGGCGTTCTGATCCTGCACGATCGTCACGTTTTGACCGTGCAGCCGCGGCAACTGACCGCCGTGCTCGTCCTTCATCCAGTAGTGATCGTTGCGCTCGTAGTTAACGACCTGGCTCTGCGCGTAGCGCACCATCTTGTACACGCCGTCGCCGACAAGTTGCGCCGGAGGAGTGTCGATGCCCCAGGTATGGTTGAAATTTCCAGCCTTCCACACAGGTTCGAGGATGTGCGCCGGGATCACCTGGACGCCGACCGAGTAGAGCAAGGGCGCGAACGGTTTCGGCAGATGCATGACGACCGTGTAGTCGTCGGGCGCCTCGGCGGTGATGCGTTTGTGGTCGATCGTGAGTATCGGACGAAGACTGTTGGCCACCTTGGGATCATAGATTACGTCGAAGGTGAACAGCACGTCGCGCGCGGTGAAAGGCTGGCCGTCGAACCACTTCACGTCGCGGCGCAGATGAAATGTGATCGTCTTGTAGTCGGTCGCGATGTCCCATTTCTCGGCCAGCCCCGGCTCCGGCAGGGTAGTGATGGGGTTCACCCGGATGAGGCTCTCGAATAGATCGCCCGTGAGCGCGCCAGAGGTCCCGTCGGTGACCAGAATCGGATTGAAGGTGCGCGGATCGCCGCCAACCGCCTGATAGAGGATTTGACTTTTCTGGTGATCGCTCCCGGACCTGCTAACGCGGCATCCGGATAAGATTGCGAGCGAAGTCATCGCAATCGCGCATATGACGATGGATGAAATTCGGTCGCGCAGGCTCTCAGCTCTCATTTGAAAACGCGTCGTCATCGTAAAAGCTCAGATTCATCAGAGTGGCCCCTGAGGCCGGCGTTAACACGAACGTCGAGTCGGGAATGACTCCATTGATGATCGGCCGCAGATATCGAAACGTGACGTGGCTGCCGGCCGCCGGAAAGCTTGCTTCGACGACGTACGGAAACATCACTCCGCCGATATCATGATAGTCGCTGTAACGGACCTCGTAGTTAATGCGCCCGTCCGTTCCGGTGTCGCGCACCATCGCAAGATTGCCGCCGGTAAAGCCAAGCGCGCGAGTCCCTGACGCCGCGTTGCCGAACGTCGCCACCAGCATCGCGCCGTCATTCGCCACCGAGTCCGCACTGTTACCCAGCGCAAACGCGGGCGGCGCGAGTCCCATCAGCAGACCCACTGCGTCCGTCGGCGCCATCGGTATCCGCACGTACTTGTAGAGCGTGTCGGCGTTCGCCTGCCCGCGCATAAAGCGATTCTGCCCGGGCTCGAAGATTGCCAGCTCCGTGCCCTGAGCTGCCAGCACCAGTGCCACGCCGAACGGTGCCATCGCCTCGACGCGCAGATTACCGGGACGCTGGGCGACGATATCCTCTTTCGCCTTCACGTGCTGATCGCCGGCTGTGTATTCCATCACGGCTGGACTCTGCACGCAGGCGAGTCTGCGGTCGCGCTCGATCAGCGCCGCGATCATTTTTTGGGCTTGGAATTTGGCTTCGTCAGGCTGCGCGATGGGAGTCGCCTTCTCTGGAATAGGCGGAGTGTGTACGACGACGCAGGCGGAGGTTTCGAGCGTCGCCAGCAGGAGCATCGATGCGGCCGCCGCGAGCGAAACTGTTTTTCGGCGCCTGGTGCGTTCAGTGGCCCGCGCTGGCGGCATTCTGCAGGACCTGGATTTTATCCTTGAGGCGAGCGACCTGGTCGGTTTCCTGCGCCTTCTTCAGCGCGTCCGTGTATTCGTGCCCGGCTTCCCTGGTTTTGCCGAGCTTGCGATACGCGTCGCCAAGATGCTCGGTGATCGTCGGATCGCTGCCGGTCAGGTTGACCGCGCGTTCCAATTGTTCGACCGCCTGCTTGTAGTCGCCCTTCTGGTAGTACACCCATCCAAGGCTGTCGACGTAGAATCCGTCTTCGGGTTCGATATCGAGCGCGCGCTTGATTAATTTTTCAGCCTCGACCAGGTTGGTTCCCTGTTCGGCGTAACTGTATCCGAGATAGTTCAGCGCCTGCGCGTTGGCCGGATTCAGCTCGATCGCTTTCTTCATCTCGGCCATGCCTTCATCGCGCTGCTTGTTCTGATCGAGCGCCGCGCCGAGCGTGAAGTGGAACTTGTCGCTCTTGGGATCGGCCGCGACCATCTTGCGCGCCAGCGCGATCGCCGCCGGGTAGTCCTTCTTTTCCTGGTAGACGCCGACCATGAAGCCGATGATTTCGGGATCGTTGGGCTTCTTCGCCAGCGCGTCCTTCAGCGCACCCAGTGCTTCATCGTACTTGTTCTGCTTGTCGTACAGGTACGCCAGCTGCAGGCGCGATTCGACGTAATGCTCGTTGTCGCCGGGAATTTTGTCGAACTCGGCGATCGCCCGGTCGTTCTCTGAAAGTTCGGTGTACACGGTGCCGAGATAATAGTGCACGCGGTAGTTGTTGGGCTCGGCGCCGAGCACCAGATTGAACTCAGTCGCGGCGTCGTCGAAATTACCCTGCTCGACGTACAGCAGCCCGATCTTGGTGCGCGTGTCCGCCGGATTGGTCTCAACCTGCTCGGCTTTTTTCAGCTCGTCGAGCGCCTCGGCGTACTTTTTCTGGCCGGCCAGAATTTCCGCCTTGCGCTTGCGCACCAGCTCGTTGTTCGGATTCACCTGCGTGATCTTGTTGTAATAGACCAGCGCGTCCTGCGGACGTTCCTGCCGCTCGCGCAGCAGCGCAAAATCAAGCAGCACCAGCTCTGACTGCGGATTGAGGTCGAGCGCCTTCTGATAGTATTTTTCGGCGGCCGCGTAATTCTTCGACGCCACCATCACCTTGCCCGCGTAGTAGTAGCCGAGGAAGGAATTGGGATCGAGCGCGATCAGCTCCTGGAAGGTCTTCTCGGCATTGTCGTAGTCGCCGCGCTTGGCGTAGAGCGTGCCGAGATACAAATAGGCTTCCTGGTTCTTGGGGTTGAGGCGCAATACCTCGCGGTAGTCTTTCTCCGCAGTGTTGTCGTCGCCGAGCGCCGAGCTGATACCCGCGCCCAGCAGCCGCGCGTCAGCCGAGTCGGGATTTATCGCGAGCGCCTGGTTTACCTGCTCGAGCGCATCTTTCAGCCGCCCGTCGCGGACGTAGAGCGTCGCCAGCCGGACCTTCAGCGCGGCGTTGCCAGGATCGGACTGGACTGCGTCCGCGTAATCCTTGAGCGCCTCTTCGCGGTCGCCATCGTTCATCGCGACCTCGGCCCGCAGGAACGCGCTCATCGCGCGCGCATCTGACGGCACGTCCACCGCAGGCGCGCCGCCGAAGGGATTATCTCCACCGACGCTGGCGCTGCGGACATACTCGGGCTTCGCACTGGTGATTCTGGCGATTGAGGTGCAACCCAGAAATGCGATCGATGCGGCGCCGAGCGCGATCATCGCGCGTGTACTGAAACATATCATCGCAAAAAAAGATTCCCGGGAGAGCTTATCAATTTGCGGCTCGCACCACGCTCTTCGATCTTATACGCGAGGTGTCCCGCGACGTTACACCAGCCTGCGGACCTTTGCGCACCCTTTACACTATAAGAAATCCGCCATCAGATGCGACCTTGCAACCACTATTTGATCGATCGCCGATCTTTTGCCTGCTTGCCACTGCGCATCGCCTCGGCTAGGCAGGGGAGCCGGAGCCGCCCCGCAATTGCCCCACGTCCCGACTGAAAAGAACGCCGCCCCGCTCGCGCTCACCCTGCGCACGCCGCGCAAGCTCGGCCTGATCCCCCTGGTATGCGTGATGTACCTGGTCGTCAGCGGCGGCGCCTACGGCCTCGAAGACTCCGTCCGGATGGCCGGTCCGCGCCTGACGCTCCTGCTATGCATCGTCGTGCCGCTCACGCTCAGCCTGCCGACCGCCCTGATGGCGGCGGAGTTGACGGCGCTGATGCCGGTGGAAGGCGGCTTCTACTTCTGGGTCAAGGAAGCGCTCGGCCCGTTCGCCGGTTTCGCCGAGGCGTATCTGTCAATTCTTTACACCGCCGTGGACATGGCGATTTATCCCGTGCTTTTCGCCAGCTACCTTTCGTTCATCCTGCCGCTCGGCCCACCGGCCCAAATCGCAATCGGCATCGCGCTGGTATGGCTCGCTGGCGGACTTAATTTTCTCGGGGTCAGGCCGGTCGGGATGGCCTCGATCGTACTCGCCGGATTACTCGTCTCGCCATTCGCGATCCTCGTCATCGTCGGCATCCCGCGACTCGTCCACTTCGCCATGCCGACGCCGCCGCTCTTCGGCACAGACGCGTTAGGCGCGCTGGGTGCTGGCCTGACGGTGGTCATCTGGAATTTCAGCGGATGGGAGAACCTGAGCGTCGTGTCCGCCGAAATCGAAAATCCGCGGCGCAACTATCTGCGCGCCGTCCTGATCGCGATGCCGGTAATCGTCGCTGGCTACCTGCTCCCGCTCGCAGTCTCCGTCTCGGGTTCGACCACCGCCGCCGGATGGGGTACGGGCTCGTTCTCGCAGGTCGGCTACGCGATCGGCGGCCGCGCACTCGGCGCCGCACTGGCACTCGGCGGCACCGTGATGTCGTTCGCGGTGTTCGAAGCCGCGATGCTCTGGGTGTCGCGCATGCCGTTTGTCCTGGCCCGCGAGCGTTACCTGTCGCCGCCGCTGGCACAGCTCTGGTCCACGACCGCGACGCCCGGCAAATCGATCCTGCTCTGCTGCGTAGCCTTCACGCTGCTCGTGCCAATCGGGTTCGTCGCGCTGGTAGTGCTCGACGTCTTCTTCTATATGGCAGCTCTAACGCTCGAACTCCTCGCACTATTGAAATTGCGCAACCTGATGCCCGATCGCGCCGGCATGTTCACAATCGGCGGCGGCCGCCCAGGCCTCGCTCTAATCGTAGCGCTCCCCATCCTGACCTGGGCCGCAACCTTCGGCCTCGCCATCTCCGCCGGCGTAGCCAAGCGAGACTTCATCCTGGCAATCGTCCTTGGCGCCTTCGTCTGGCCGGCCTACGCAATCTGCCGCCGCCGCTACGGCGGCCCCCCCGCAATCGACCCGCCTCCCACGAGCATCACCGCGTAAGAAGCTCCTCGCACAACGATCCAGAACCTATCCTCCCCTTGTCCGAGAGGAGGTCGGCGCGCACTGAACGGGCGCGCCGGGAGAGGTACAACCCGCGCCATCGCAGCTGCGCTTACCCGCCGATGTAGAACTCCGGGCACTCATTCCGCCGATCCCAGTTCAGGGATGAACTATTCAACCTGACCAAACCGTCCCAACCGTGTTAACAATTTGGTATGGACACCTTTCCAGATGCCGGCCGCAACCATCACTCAGCCTCGAGCCTCGCCCGTTGTCGAAAAACTAAATTCGACGGAACAAAACTACCTCTGGTGGTACGTCCTTCTCAGGACCACAACCGGTGGTAGAACCGCTCCCATCTACTTCCGCGCAGTCAGCCGATACACCGCGATCGCCTCGTTCTGCGACACCGGCTCGATCGCGAACTTCCCCTGCAACTGGTCGAGTTCGTCCTTCAGCACATCGGCATACTGCTGCGACTCGGGCGCAGCGATCACCAGAAACACCGGCCTCTTTCCATCAATCGCCGCCGCGAGCGAGTCCGCCGCCGCCGATGACATCTGCTCGCCGTCAAACACAACCGCCGGCACCGGCCCGCTCCAACCCGCCGCGCGTTTCTCATACAGGCGATGCAGATGGTAGTCGGTGAACCGTTCCCCGGGATCGAGCGAATTGAGCCCGACGTAGCTTCTCGTCTCGCCGAGATACAAATCAAGAAACTGCAGCGAGATGTTGCTGACGATTGTCACGTCCCACGACATACTCGAGTCCAGCGACTGCAGCGATTCGACCATCAGAGGATCTTGAGGTCTGGCGCTCAGCCGCGAGACTGCTTCTGTTGCGAGCGAGATCACGAGCAGCACATCGAGCACGATCACGCCCGCCGCGACGGCGAGCCTGCAGCCGCGCCGATTCTGATCGCGCATCACGTCGCGCATCCATCGATTCGCGATCGCCACGCCGGCGCCCGCCGCGACAAACAAGATGAAGGCGCCCGGCAAAATGAATGCGACATCGGTGAAAATATAAAAGCAGTAGAGCGCCGTCAGCGCGCCGAGATATCCAAGGCCGAACCACATCAACCTGCGCACCGCCGGCTTCTCGGGGTCACGAAGAATCGCGACGAACCCGACCATCGCGAACACCGCCGCCGCGAACGGATACAGGAAGTAACCCGGGCTCGCCCGATGCCCTATGAATCCGTCCAGTCCCAGCAGCGTCGTGACATATACCAGCAGATTGCCGTACGGATTCCGCGGCATCGTCGGACCGAACAGGTACGCGGCACTGAAGGTCTTGCCGCCCGCGCCATAGACCTCCGGCACCCACCACGAGTATCCACTCGCGAACGGACTCCCGAGATTGATCGCATTCTGATGCAACTGCCATGCGACCGGAATCGCAAATCCAATCGCCACTGCGATGCCCGCTCCAAGCAAGCTCGCGAGCTCTCTACGTTCGAACGGCACCATCAAAACGCACACCACGAGCCCAACCAGGATTACGCCATTAGTCGGCCGCATGATCGTCGAGAATCCGGCCAACAGACCAAACATCCCCCAGTCCCGTGTGCGTGTTGCCTTAGACCGGGTCGGCGCTTCCTCGGTGGCACTGAGCAGCGCAACCGCTGCGAGAGTCGTAATAAACAACGTCGGCACATCGCTCATCACCAGCATCGAATACGTGATGAATATCGGCGAGAGCACCAGCATCAGCGCCGCGATCAGTCCGGCGGCTCGACCGGTCCACATGCGCGCCAGGTAAAAAACCACGAGCAGCGTTATCTCAGCAATGACGAACGTCGGAACCCAGAGCAACGGAGCCTGACGGCTAAAGAGGCGGGAAAAGAATTCCAGCAGGAGCGGGTAGCCCGCCGTATAGCGCGACGGGTAAGTATATCCACCGAAATGCAGCACCGGCCCACGCCCCTTCGTCAGATTCAGCGCCGCCGCGGAGTATTCAAGTCCGTCGGGCCACGGCATCAGCTCCATCGCGCGTCGGAGACCCGTAGACGTTACGAGCCTTGCGAACGGGAGGACTATCAACACGAAGAGTCCCCATTCCAGCCAGCTGGGCTTAAGCGTAACGCCCGACGGCGCCATGCGAGGCGCCGATGACTTCGCGCGACTCATCGCAGCACATCTCCGTCCGCATCGGCGCGTGGCTCATCGTCGTGCTGCTCATCCCGCGCATCGCGCGCATGCTCTACCCGGAAATATGGGTCGAGGACGATTTCTACCTCGAGAGCGCGTGGCTGGTGAGCGTCGGGATGCGCCCGTATCTCGATTTCGTTCAACCGCATATGCCGCTGCTCGAATGGATCGCGGCAGGTTACCTCAAGTTGTTCGGCGCAAGCTATCTGTCGATCGAGTTCCTGAACGAGGCCGCGATTTTCGCCGCCAGCATCCTGACGTACGTGCTCGCCCGCCGTTTCGTTGTCGCCGGCCGCCCGACCGCAATCGCCGCGTCGATTCTTTACGCCTACAGCTCGCTGGTCTTTCGCTACCATGCTTACGAGCGCGAGAGCTTCGTCGCGCCGCTGCTGGTCCTCGGCGCAATCGTCACGCTCGACGACACGATGCCCGCGCTTCGCCAGGCCGCTTTCCTTGCGCTCATCTTCTTCGTCGCATGCGCAATCAAGCTGACCGCCGTGATTCCATTCCCGGTGATGCTGATTTTCATCGCCGTCGCGTACCGCCGAATCGCGCACGCAATGCTCTCGGGCGCAATCTTCGCGCTCGCAATCGCCGCCTTCAGCGCGCTCCTTTATCGGCTCTACGGCAGTGAGTTCATCTTCCAGACCTTCGTCTTTCATTTTCTGAAAGGTCGCGACCTCGGCCTCACCACCGCGCTCTACCCGGCGATGATTCTCGACGTGCTGGTGCCGCTATTCGTCCTCGGATGCTGGCGAATCTTTGCCGATCGCCTTTTCGACCGCGCGGTGATTCTCGTGCTCGCGATCGTCGTCGCCGAATACGCATTTTACGGCGTGCTGAGTCCGACCGCGTGGGGCCACAACTATCTCGAACCGCTGCCCTTCATTACGATCGTCGCTGCGCTCGGCGCGATAGCACTCATCCAGGCGAGCCGGAACTCCCGGGAGCATTGGCAGCTGCTTGGAGCCGGTGCTGCGTTGATCGCGATCTCTCTGATCTGGATGGCGCCGCTCGTCAATGAGAACTGGCTGCATGGCGCCGTCTATGGCTTCGGCTTCGCGCCGCGCGCCGAAATCTCGCAGCTCGCCGACGCCTTGCGCGCCGCGAGCAAACCCGGCGACGACGTGATCGCGCCGTCGTTCATCTGCTTCGAAGCCGGCCGCCGCGAACTGATCCGCTATCCTGAAACCTACGGCGTCTATCGCGAAGCGAAAGCCGAGTACGATCGCGATGGCTTCTTCGCCGCACGCCGCCATCTCGGCACAGCCGACTTTTTCCAGCTTATCTCCGACACCCGCCACTTCTGGACCGACCAGATGCGCGACGCCATAGCCAGCGGAAAAGTCTCGGCCGTCATCAGCGACTCACCGATTCAATTACTCCCGCTGGTGCTGGTCCCCGAAGATTTCCTGACGAGCAACGGCTTCCGCCCGGTCCTGGCGACCGATCACTTCACGCTCTGGACGCGCGCGCCCGCACCGACAAATCAATAAGAGATGAGAACTCAATCTCTTAACACTAAGGTGCAGGGGTTACCCCTGCCCAGGGAAGTGTGAAACCCACGGAGGGGTTTCACTGCTGATGCCAACTCGCACCGCCGTCGGACGTCGCGAATGCTTTCCCGCCGGCCGTCGTGATAGTTGCGACGTTGGCGCTCTCTGCGGTGGCCCTCACTAGATTGTCAGCGATTGGCGATTTGATGAGCTCCCAATGCTCGCCATCGGTGGTGCGGATGATCGTTCCGCTGCGGCCCACGATCCAGCACACAGTCGCCGACGGCGCCGAGCCCGCGACCAGGTCGGTGGTGACACCGCTATGTTGCCAATGCATTGCGCCATTCGCTTCGCGCCTCTGGACAGTTCCATTTTTGCCAACGACCCAAGCGACAGAATGGACGGGCGCCGAGATCGCTCCAGCGATCGGCAATTCGCCTGCAAACTGACGGCCCGCCGGCGCGGCGCCAAGTATTTGGTAACCCGGGGCTCCGCTACCTGCCGCGGCGCCAGCTATTGCACCGGATCCGGCGCCCACCGCTGTGCCGCCGAAGGCCGCGCCGCTGTGGCCGAATGCCGCGCCCACCGTCGCCGGAGCTGCACCTTCAGGAGCGGCGACCAACCCTCCGTTACCGGGAGCCGCGGCCTTACTGCTCAGATCGCGCGCAGCGTAGCCCATCGATTCCGCGCGCTGCGCCGTTTCCGGTTGTGGTTGATTCATCGCAAGCTCACTCGATACGGACGCAGTAGGTTGTCCAACCGCCGCCGAGGTTGGTTCAACGACCGGCGCTGCCGGAGCAATCGCAACCACTCGCCCGCCTTCGACCGGAGGCGGCGCGGGAGCGGCGGCCGGCGACGCTGGTGCTGGCGCCGGTGCTGGGCGATGCATCCGCAGAACTTCACGCTTCGCCGCCACCTCGGGCCGAGCTTCATTCATCGCGAGCTCTTTCGAGACGGGCGCTGCCGGTCGCGAGGCGAGCGTTGCGACGTGCCCTGCGGGCGCAGCCACTTGCGCTCTCGGCGCACGCGCGAGCGCTTGCGCCCGTTCGGCGACCTCCATGCGCGGAGCTTCATTCTTCGCCATCGCGACAAGCTCGTTCTTCGGCTCCTCGTTCGCAGGACGCCGTATCGCAACGAAAACGAGAACCGCGGCGATCGCCGTAAGCGCGGGTATCGCGACGCGCCATCTTCGATACCAAGGGACTTCAGACGCCGCCGTCGCCTCGCGTGCGCTCTCGTCGGCGCGAGCAATATCCGACAGCATCACCTGGCATCGCATGCAATCGGCAAAGTGCGCTTCGAGACGTTCGCGCTCCGACGCAGCCAACGACCGGTCGCTATATGCCGCCAGCGAGTCCGCATCCGCGCACTCGGGCGTCGCCGGACCGGGCTGCGCGCGCATCGCACGTCGCAGGATCGCGTCGAGCGGCTCGTTATTTTTGTCAGGCGGCGTCACGTCATCACGATTCCTTTCTCTTTGAACGAACCGCGGCGGGAAAATTGCACTGTGCGCGTCGCTTCATTCGACGTCCGGGAGCGCACGCGACATATCGATCTGCAAATCGCCCGCAGCCCAATCATAACACAGCCGAATCTGGTCCTGGCTCAGCTTATCGCCGTCGTGCAGCGTGCGCTCGATCGCGAGTCTGAGTTGGTCGCGAGTGCGCGCCAGCCGCCGCGACACCGTCGATTCATGC
>NZ_DATDGQ010000232.1:0-10586 GCF_036522015.1 Binatus sp. (SeqCode) | reverse complement strand
ACCTCTCCCTTCGGGAGAGGTCGTGCGGCGGCACTCGTGTCGCGCACGGGTGAGGGCGCTGGCATCGAGCTCGATCCTGGCGCCCTCACCCGCGCCAGAGGCGCGTCCTCTCCCGAAGGGAGAGGTTAGCAATCAGACGATCACTTTCGCGGCGCGGAGTTCTTCTACCTGGCTTCGCTCGATTCCGGCCTCGCGCAGGATTTCGTCGGTGTGCTCGCCAAGCTTGGGCGGTACGCGCCACATCTTCATTGGGGTTTCGGAGAAGCGGGCGCCGGGGTTCACCGCGCGCACCTCGCCTGCGCTGGGATGTTCGTAAACCGAGAAGCTTTCGTTCTCAACGATTTCAGGATCGGTCAGCAGCGTCTCATAGTTGTGAACCGGGCCGCACGGAATGTCGGCGGCCTCGAGCACAGGCAACCATTCGGCGGTGTTCTTTTCGGGGAAGAGTTTCGCGAGGCCGCGCATCAGATTGCGGCCGCGCTCGGCGCGTTCGGTGCGATCCGCCGTCTCCGGCCACCATTCGGGATGCCCGACTGCCTCGGCCAGCCGCTTTGACTGAGCGTCGGTAAACGGCGCGATCGTCAGCCATCCGTCTTTCGTTTTGAAAGGATCGAGAGTGGTGCTCTTGGGTGCGAGATGCTTGAACTCGTCTTCAGGCAGCAGCGTGTAGCCGTAGATCGAATCGTTTGCCGTGAACGCCATCATCGCCTCGAGCATCGGGACCTTGATGTACTGGCCGACGCCCCGGGCGCGCGCCGCGTGCAACGCGCTGACAACCGCGAGCGCCGCGGTCATCCCGCTCACCTTGTCCGCCAGCGCCATCTTGACCGCGGTCGGCTGGCCGGCCTTGAGACCCTGGACGTAGGCCATCCCGGAGTAGCCCTGGATAACTGGATCGTAGGCTGGGAAATTCGCGAGCCGGCCCTTGGGCGGGAAGCCGCAAATCGAACAATAGACGACCTTGGGATTGGCGCGGCGTATGTCGGTGTAGCCGATGCCGAGGCGGTCGGCGACTCCGGGGCGGTTATTCTCGACCAGCGCGTCGGCCTTCACCGCGAGCCGGCGCACGAGGTCGCGGCCGTGTTCCTTTTTGATGTCGATGACGATGCTGCGCTTGTTGCGGTTGAAGTTGAGGAAGGCCGCGGTGAGTCCGCCGCGCTGCGGGCCGACGTTTCGGCGCATCGAGTCGCCTTCCGGCGGTTCGATCTTGATGACGTCGGCGCCGAGGTCGCCGAGCAACTGGGTGCAGAACGGCCCTGAGATAACGGCGGTCAAATCAAGGACGCGAAAACCTATCAGCGGTCCATCAGCCATGAGAAAAATTCCTCAAGCGCGCATGTTCGAGCGTAAGAGATACTAGCCGCGATAGAGCGCGGAGTCACGGACCGCGGAGTGCGTCGCCAGCGCGTCGGTTGTAGCAGATAACCTGACCCCTAACCCCTTCTAAAGCGCGAAGAGGAACCGGACAAAAGAGCGCCTCCGCTCCTCAAAGATCAATTCGCTGGAGGCTTTGGCACGCTCATCCCAAACGCTACTTTCAGGTCGTCGCCGTTGAATGGATAGACGTGGACCATCCAGCCGAACGCCTGCTTGAGCAGGTGGCCGCCGGCGGCATCGCACGCGGCGGCGTCGGCGATTTTGCCGGTGAAGCCGAAGCGCCCGTCGGCGAGGAATCCGAGTTGCTGGTTGATTGCCGGTGCTGACGCACTCGACGACACCGGCAGCATGCCGGGCATATCGACCTGCGTTCCGTGGACGTCGCCGCGCAGGATGTCGTTGATTGTGACGCCGTTGGGCAGGCAGATGTTGGTGTGGGCGTGCCAGTGCGCGACGCTCAGCGGAATGATCGCGTCGAGCTGATCGTAGGTGTAGTCGGCGGGCGCGCTATACATTGCGCCGACCAGAACGTAGTCGCCGCTCGAGTTTTTCACGTAGAGCAGCGAGCCGGGAAATCGTGGATCGGAATGGCCCATGTATTCCTGCTGCGCGGCGCGGAAATCGGTAAAATGATAAACGTCCTGCGGAACGGTCGGCAGAAAAATCTGGTAGCCCTCGGACAATGCGACTCGGGAATCGTGATACTTGACGAGCGCGCGGCGCAGCGTCTCCATCACGTTGTGTGCGCGCTCGAGGTCGGCCGGAGTTTGCGGACGCGACGGCGTCATCACCATGTGGGCGCCCATGCCCATCTGCCCACCCATCGCGTTAGGCGCGGAGTCGCCGTCCATATCGCCCATCGCAGCCATGTCATGCGCGAACGCCGGCGCGCTCATGGTGAGAGCGAGCGTTACAGTTAGAAGAGCGAGCTTGTTCATGGGATCCTCGCGTTACTCAGCCGTTATCCTTCGCGATCGCGCGAATGTACGCGGGACGTGCGGTGCACCGCGCCAGGTAATCGTCGTAGCATTTACGCGCCGGAAACAGGTTGCCCTTGAAGAACTGGCAGGTCGAACAATACAAAATGTCCGCACCTGAGAATTTTTCGCCGAGAATATACGGTCCTGCCTCGAGCGCCTGCGCGATGACACCCTCGACGTCCTCGAACTTACCGAAACCGGTCGTCTGGTCCTTGTCCCAGCCGCGGAAGCGCGCCGCTGCTGAGGGTTCGAGAATCGACGGATAGAAGAAGAGCCAGCGCACGTAGTCGGCGCGCTTCGGGTCGCCGACCACTGGACCGATTCCAGCCTTCGGGAACGCGTCGGCAAGATAAAGGACGATGCCCGCGGACTCGTAAACGACGGCACCGTCATGTTCGATCGCAGGTACTTTCTTCAGTGGATGAATGCGCGTGTAGCTGTCGGGCGCCGGCGCGCCTGTCCCATCGCCCCTCACGATGGATGTGAGCTCGATTTTATAGGGCACTCCCAACTCTTCCAGCAGCCAAATGATGCGCGAGGAGCGCGAACGCGGCGCGTGATAAAGCGTGATCATCTCAACCTCTGTTTCTCGCGCATCGGCGGTAAGCCAGGTGAACTCATGCGAGATCGGCACGCAGCCGCGCATGCTTCAGCGCCGGCAACTCGCGGCGCACGCGGTCCTGGTATTCGAGATCAATCGGCGCGACGACGACGCCTTCCTGATCCGCGGCGCGCGCGAGCACGCGTCCCCATGGATCGACGATCATCGAATTGCCGTAGTCGCTATAGCCGTAGATGTTGGGACCGAACTGCGCGGGCGCGATCACATAGGCCTGGTTCTCGATCGCGCGGGCGCGAAGCAACGGCTCCCAATGCGCTTCACCGGTCGGGAACGTAAACGCGCTCGGTATCGCGATGATTTGCGCGCCGGCGAAAGTGAGGCGGCGATAGAGTTCCGGAAAGCGCAGGTCGTAGCAGATAGTAAGACCAATTGTGCCGAGCGGAGTTGCGGCGGTGACGACGTCTGCGCCGGCCAGCTTTGCGTCCGACTCGCGTACCGTCACGCTGCCCGGAAGATCGACGTCAAAGAGATGAATCTTGCGATAAACAGCGATTCTGCCGCCGTCGGGGCCGAGCAGCGCGGACGTGTTGTAGCATCGCGCCTCGCCGGCGGCGGCCAGCTCGGTAATCGAGCCTGCGACGATGTGGATTTGAAGCTCACGCGCGAGCCGCGACATCAGCGTGAGCGTCTGACCATCGAGAGTTTCTGCCGCGGCCGCCTGCTCGCTGCGTTTGCCGCGCCAGTTGAAGACCTCGGGCAGCGTGACGAGGTTCGCACCGCGCGCCGCGCCGACGCGGACGAGGCGCTCGGCACGTTCCAGGTTGGCCGCCTTGTCGGGGCCGGCGTTCATCTGGATTGCGGCGGCGAGATAGGTCATCGCGATGGTTCCATTCGGCATTATTGCGCGGTAAGCATCCAGTTAGTAGCGCGAGGTATTCAACGGGGACTCACATTTTGGCCGGACGAATCATTTGCCGATGGAGGGTCGGCCGGGGGCGCCGCTGCGGTGGAGCTTCTCATCGATTGCCTCGGAACAAAGCTGCCGTGCGGCTGGATCACATGCGGCTGCGGTCCGGGAGTGAGCGTGGTCCAAGTGGCGCCTCCATCCGCCGTAGACATTAGGTCGCCATCACCAACTATTACCCAGCCCTGGGTTGGAGTAGCGAAGCTGACTTGAAGAGCCTCTTTGTAATGCGAAGCGTCAGGGGCAGCATCCGCGCTAGCATCGATCTTTCTGCCGACTCCGAGTCTAGTGAGTACTGGCCGGTGGTCCGACACCGCGGCGAAGATCCAGTCAGAGTCCACCACAGTGGATGTCGAGTACTTCGACGAGACGTCGTCTTGGTTAGTCACCATGCGGTCCGGCTTCCAGGTTCGGCCGCTATCGCCGGTTGCGAACAGTACAGTCGCTGGTTTCACACCTACGCCACCGGAATAGTACACGAGCAAAAGGCCGTGCTTGCTGTCTTCGAAAGTCGGGAGCTGATAGTACCTCGCCATTGTTGCCGGCAATACCTCTTTCGGCGTGTCCACCAACACCTGCTGCCAGCTCTTTGTTCCGTCGTGGGTGACAAAGAGCTCTTTGTCACTGAATACGCTGGTGCCAATCATCCATCCATCGTTGGGTGTAACAAGAAGCATATCGTCAGTCGCCAGCCGGGGAGCGTTCGGCGAGCGGCTCCAAGTCCGGCCTCCATCTGAGGTCACCAGCAAGAACGAATAAAGAGGGCCGTGGGTTTGTGATAGAGTGATGTTCATCCAGCCATGCAGCGGATCCAGGAAAGCAATTGTCCCGCCCCAGCCAGCGAGAGGCATAAGATCGGGATTCCCGTAGTTTGCTGGCGGCGGAAGAGTTAAGTGCGTTCTCGTCCAAGTTGCGCCCGCGTCGGTGGTGGAGGCCAGGTCGAGCTTTGGTTCTTCGTATTTAAACTCGTCGCTTTCATTTTTGTTGAAACGACTGAAGAGTGCCCAACCCCTCTGGCTGTCGAGAAAGTAGAAGTCAGAGATGTGCTCGTCAAGGTCACTCCTAGCGGGAGGCGTGATATCTTTCCAATTCGCGCCATTGTCACTGGTCCAATAGAAGCGTCCTCCCCATTCCGCCCAGCCGACGCCGGGAGCGAGCAGTTTCATTTTGGTAACCGTTCCGCCCCAGCCGGGCGGCGCCTTCCCGTACCACAGCACGTCACCTCCTTGAGCTTTGGATGAGGCCGCATGCGGAGTTGGTGAACCTTCCGGTCTATCCTGCGCCCGGAGAACGCGCGACAGCAGGACCAGGAAAGCCAGACTCGATTGCGCGCAAAATATTCTGATGGCGACTCTCCTCCATTCCGGACCGATTGCATATTTTTCGGGCCGCTGAGCGCGATGAGCATCCAGTTAGTAGCGCGGAGTTGACGGATCCGCTTCCTCCGACCACGCGTCGATTCCACCTGAGAGATTCAGCACGTGTTCGAAACCCTGCCGCGCAAGGTACATCGCGACCTGCGCGCTGCGGACGCCATGATGGCAAACGACGACGGTCTCGCGGTCGGGATCGAGCTCGGTCAGGCGCGACGGAATATCGCCCATCGGAATGTGACTCGCACCGGGAAAAGGCGCCACGAAAATCTCGAAGGGTTCGCGAACGTCGAGGATGAAGATGCGGTCGCCGCGATCGAGACGGGTCTTGAGTGCGGTCGGTTCGATTGCGCCGATATCAGGCATCGAGGCACCGACCATACCATATGTAGTAGTGTTGGGTGAGGTGCACTACCAAGGGTAGTTTTGTTCCGTCAGAAATTGTTTTTGGCGCGTTCATGGCTTCCAAGAACCTAACCCCTAACCCTTTCCCGCGCGGGAAGGGGGACCGGTGGAAAGAAAGACCTTCCCGTAGTGGGAAGGGAACAAATGAGACTAACACAGAAAGTTCGACGGGGTCAGGCGGAAAAGTTCATCCCCAGTCGCCGGCGGGCGTCGCGCTACTGTTTGATGTCGTTGGAAAACAGCTCGACCTTCGTGAACACCGGCAGCTCGGTGCATGAAATCGAAAAACCGAAGGTATCGCTCTGGCCGGGCAGGATCGGGTCGAAGTGCGGCTTCTCGTTCAGGATTTTCTGGACGTACGGATCGTCGGCGAGGCTCTCGGCGTGGTGGTTGTAAAGACTCTCGCCGTGCAGGATTTTGCCGCTCTGGTCTTCGAAAGCGAAGTGCAGCCGCACGTAATCGATGGGCTTGTTGCTGGTGTTGGTGATTTTCCCCGAGACGACGAGATTCGGCGGCATGCAGCACGAATGCATGATCACATCGCGCGTGACGACAACCTGGAGCTGCTCGTTGGGGACAACCTGGGTCTTGGGATGATCGTAGCGGGCGTGCATGTCCTTTTCGGCCGCGACTTCCTCGCTATCCTTGATATTGACGCGAGTGCCGGCAAACGTGACGCTGGCTGCACCGAAGGTAAGAAGAATCGCGACCGCTATCAGCTTTTTCATGTGCCTTATATCCCCCTTGGCCTGATCTTGGTGCGGAGCTTCGCCAATGTCAATCTGCTAAGTGATGACGACCGCGGAACACCTGCAGTTTATGGCCGAGGCGATTGCCGAAGCCCGTCGCGCCGAGGCGGAGGGTGAAGTTCCGGTCGGCGCGGTGGCAGTCGCGGACGGGCAAATTGTCGGCGCGGGGCATAATCAGCCGATCGGCCTCGGCGATCCGACGGCGCATGCGGAAATCCTCGCAATCCGCGCGGCCGCCGCGACCCTCAAAACGTACCGGCTGACAATGCTGTCGATCTACGTCACGCTCGAGCCGTGCGTGATGTGCGTCGGGGCGATGCTTAACGCGCGAATCGCGCGAGTCGTTTACGGAGCGCGCGACGAGAAGGCCGGCGCACTGGGCTCGGTGTACGACATCGGCAGAGACGGTGTGCTGAACCATCGATTCGAAGTGGTGGGCGGACTGATGGAGTCGGAGTGCGCGGAATTGATGCGCGGATTTTTTCGATCCCGTCGCGGCGGGACATAAGAGGAGAGGCTGGAGGCTCTTGGTGCTGCCGCAGCTCTTTGATGCAGATGAAAAAGATGCAGATGAAAAACAGACAGAGTCGGCGACACCATCGATCAGTAAGAACGTCCGCGGCGAAGTATCTCCGCGAGGCGGGAGACCGATTCGTGCTGAGTGGCAAGGGCCTCGTGGATAATGATGCAGACCCTGCAGAGGACGAGGCTAATGTCCGATCGGCTCTAATCAGCGCGAAACGAGCGCTTCTTTTGGATCCTTCGAACTATGAGGCCATCGTCTTGATCGGCGATCTGTATGGAGATTCCGATGACGCTCGGTCAACGTCTCTCGCTCTTGAATATTACGATCGCGCGATCCAGATCGATCCTGAAGCTCCTGATGCATACGCGTCCAAGGCGGGATTGCTTTTGTATGATTTGAATCGCCCGCATGAGGCGGAACCGCTCGCCCAGAGGGCCCTGGCTCTCTCGATTCGAAACAGAGACACGGTGACCCAACTTGAACTCACCTACCTGCTCCTTATCGACATCTTCCTCGCGCAAAAACGGTTCTGGAAAGCTCGCGCAATCATACGAGAGGCTTTGCGGAAGTGTCCGGGCACCTTCATGGACGCGGTCGCAAAAAACGCACGTAAAGAAATTGAAGCAGAGAAATCCGGAAGTTGATGCGCGGATTTTTTCGATCCCGTCGCGGCGGGGAATAAAAGAGGGAGGCCCTTGGGGGCGATGGGCAATTTCAGATTTTATCGGCGCATGTCGATTTTTCCAGGACTATCGATCAACCTTTCGAAGTCGGGGCCGAGTCTGACGGTCGGGATGCGTGGCGCGCACGTGACGGTCGGCAGCAAGGGAATTCGCAAGACGGTCGGAATCCCCGGCACCGGCATCTACTACACGTCGCACAGCGGATACTATTCGGGGGCGCATTCAGCGCACGTCGAGCAGCCGATTTCGAACGGTCAGCAGAGTACCGCGCACGGGATCGCGCAGGTGATCATGTTGATGGCAGTCATCGGTGCGGTGGCGTTCGCAATTGCGATTGTCGGTTCGGTGGCAGGCGGTAAATGATCGCTGCTACGACGCTTGCTGAGTGCGAGGCGTTTCGTTGTCGTTGGATGCTGTGGTTGGGCTGATACGAATCAGGAGAGTGCCCGCGCCGTAATCCTCTCCGCTCAGCGCAAACGTGTCGCCGCTCTCGAGCTTCATTTCGGCGGTCATCGCTGTCTGCTTGCCGTCGAACAGGACCACTTCCATCGCGATCATATTGCCAGCGATTGCACGTGGCATGACGTGAAGAGTCTTGCCGCCCGGCAGGTTGAACACGATCATCTTGCCGGATTGGGTCCGCCCGCCGGTGTGGCTGAAAGAGCCGGAGTTGGTATCGGCGACGAAAGCCGAATCGACTCGCACGTCGACCAGGCGGGTCAGCGCAGCCGGCTGTCTGCTGGCGACGGTCCCAGGTATGGACTGCGATATATTCACCGTATTGGGACCGACAATCGCAGTGTGCAGCGCGATCGCAAGCATCGCAACGGCGACGAGTTTTGCGATTACGTCCAGTACCGATTTGGTAAATCCTTCGAGTGAAGGATTGACCGCGATCTTCCTGAGTTCGCCGCCGATGGTCGAGTAGTCGGATAGAGCACCCGTACACGAGGCGCACCCGGTAAGATGATGCGCGACCTCCTGCAGGTCGTTGGGCTCGAGTTCGCCGTCGCCGACGGCGCCGAGCATCAGGCCGATTTCGCTACATTCAGGCATCTGACCGTCGCGCTCAAATGGCGGTTACGGTCGCCTAGAGCAATAGACGAGGTCAAAGCGTCGAAATTCACCTCAGGCGGCTGTCCGGACCGCTGCCAGCCGGTCGGGCGCCTGCGGGATGGTCTGCCACAGTTCGGGGTCGTGTCCGGTGATGATCATCGCGCCGCCGTCGCGCAATACGCGCAGCCGCCGTATCGACTCGAGCATCTGATCGCGATCGTACATCGCGGTCGGCAGATGGAAGTTGTCGAGCGTGCGGCGCAGGTAGCAGGCGTCGCCGGTCATCACGACTTCGTCGGAACCGATTCGCACGCGCAATGACTGATGGCCGGGAGTGTGGCCAGGGGTAGGGAAGCATACCACCGAGCCGTCGCCGAAAACGTCGTGCTCGCCATCGAGCATCTTCACCTTATGCCCGTGGTCGTAGTCGTGCGGATCGTAGTAGACGCTCTCGATCAGATCGGCGTTGTGCGCGGCCTCCCATTCGCGGCGCTGAATCAGCAGGGTCGCGTTGGGCAGTTGCTGGTTGCCGCCACAGTGATCGAAATGGAGATGCGAATTGATGATGAAATCGATGTTCGACGCGCCGACGCCGAGCGTATCGAGACGCGCCGCGATCTCCTCGCCTGGTTTGAACCCCACGGTGTGAAACGAGGAGAGCCGTCCCAGGCGGCTGTTCGGATCGGTTTGAGTTTCGACGTGCAGGCCGCTGTCGAAGATCGCACGGCCCTTCGGATGTTCGATCAGGTATGCGGGCACCGGCACCGTGAGGCTACCCTTTTCGCCGGCGAGCAGAAGCGCGGCCGGAAGCGTGAGCTATCCGCAGGTGAACGCATAGACGTTGAGTGTCATCTCTTTTCAGTGAATCAGCCTTTGCGCTGACAATCGGCTGAAACTTCCCTTCCTGTTCGCGATGTTGAAATCTTTACACCAAACCGCGGCGACGCGCGATCACGCGCACGCGGCGGGAATGTTAGTTCGTTCGGCGCCCGCCAGCGTGTTAGATTTTGAGCAATGAATGTTTCGGATTCGATCGTCATCGATTGCGACTCGCATGTGATGGAGCCGCCGGATTTGTGGGAGAAGTATCTCGAGCCGAAGTTTCGCGATCGCGCTATTCGGATCGTCAAGGATCCGGGCGATGGTCTCGAAGTGCTGATGGTCGATAATCAGCCGCTGTTGAAGGGGATGCTCGCCGGACTGGGCGGCGCCAATCAGCCGCGTCAGGAACTCTTCGTGCCGGGACGGCTCGGCTACCTGGACGGATGCCCGCCAGCGAGCTACCTCCCCGCGGCGCGGGTCAAACTGCTCGACGAATGGGGCGTCAACGCTGGCGTGCTGTTCCCGACGGTCGGAATTTTGTGGGACGTCGCGGATCACGAGCTCGCGGCGGCTTACGCGCGCGCCTACAACAACTGGATCAACGACTTCGCGAGCACGGTGCGCAGCCGCGTGATTCCGATCGCGCATATCGCGTTGCAGGACGTGGAATCGGCGCTGGCCGAGCTCAAGCGATGCATCAAGCTGGGCTTCAAGGGGATTTTTCTTGCGCCGGAAAATGTCGGCGGACGACGCTTCTCGCATCCTGATTTCGATCCGATTTGGCACGAGTGCGAGGACGCTGGAATCCCCGCCTGCCTGCACGTGATCGTGCGCTTCAATCGCGCGCCGGGGATTATCGGGCAGTTCTACCAGCCCGGCGAGTTTCGCACCGTGTTCGGATTCGCGCTCGGCGGATTTGCGCAGGTGGTGCCGGCCGCGATGACGATGGTGGCCGATGGCTTGTTCGATCGCTTTCCCCGACTGAAGGTCTTGTGCGTCGAGGCGGGATGCGGTTGGGCACCGTACATCATGGACCGGATGGATCAGAAGTACGAATTGCTCGGCTGGACTTACCCGACAAAGTTGAAG
>NZ_DATDGQ010000231.1:0-1704 GCF_036522015.1 Binatus sp. (SeqCode) | reverse complement strand
ACCTCTTCGGGCGACCTATCTAATCGGCTTTGCGGCGCTGGTCTTAGTGCCGATTCTGCTGAGCGCCTGCTACATCTCGCGCGCCGCGTACGTGGAAGGCCGAATCCTGTGGAAGCGCAAACCGATTGACGACGCGCTCGCGCGGGGCGACCTTCCCGCAGACATTCGCGCCAAGCTGGAAACCGTGCTCGCGGTGCGCAAGTTCGCGGCCGAAAACCTCGGCCTCAACGTTGGCGGTGCTTACAAAAGTTTCGCGCCCGTGGATAAAGATGCGATCGTGCACGTCGTGATGGCGGCGCCGCGCGACTCGCTCGTACCGTACACCTGGTGGTTCCCGATAGTTGGCCGCGTGCCGTATCGCGGTTATTTCGAGGAAGGCGATGCGACCGCGGAAGCTGCGCGGCTCGAAGCCGAGGGACTCGACACGATGGTACGGCCGTCGGTTGCGTTCTCGAGCCTCGGATTTTTCGACGATCCGCTGCTGACCAATCTGCTCAAACTCGATCGCGTCGAGCTGGCCGGCGTGCTGATCCACGAGCTGTTCCATCGCACGTACTATCTGGCCAGCGACGCGATGTTCGACGAGTCGGCGGCCAACTACGTCGGCAGTGCGGGCGCTGTCGCATTTTTTGCGGCGACTGACGGCGAGTCGGCCGCGTCCACAATTGCGGCGCGCGGCATCCTCGACAGCGATCTCAAGTTCGCGCGCTTCCTGCTCAAGGAGCAGGCGCGACTGCTCGACATCTACATGGCGAACCTCCCGAAAGACGAGCTCGACCAGCGCCGCGAGGCAGCCTTCGCCGCGATCAAGGCCGACTACGCCGCGCTGGCGCCGAGCCTGTCCGGGCTCGAGCGCTTCGACCTCGACAAGCAGCCGCTGAACAACGCCGTGCTGGTGAACTATCTGATCTACTTTCACCAGCTCGACAACTTCGCCGCGCTCCAAAGGATGAACCACGGCGACTTGCCCGCGACCATCGCTCAAATTATCTCAATCGCAAAGGCGCACACCGACGATCCGTTCTACGCAATATCGCAGGCGATCCGCTCTGCCCCGCCGCCTCCCGCCGGCAGCTAGACCAGCGCGGCGGCGAGCACGCGCGACAGTTCCGCTTCGCGGCCGCCGAAGAAATGATCCGCGCCGGCGACGATCTCGAGTCGCGCCAAGCCGCCGATCTTCGACTTCAGCGCTTGCAGCCCCGCAACCGGCGAGTACGAATCGCGATCGCCCGATACGAGCAGCACCGGCCTGGACGCGCCTTCCGGAACGCGCGCATCAGCCATCGCGAGCGGCAGCGCGACCGCGACGATTCGCGCGATCTCCGCGCATTCGTACCCCGCGCTCATCGCGGCCATCGCGCCGAAAGAATATCCCGCCATCACAGCTCCCTCTTTGCGCACTCCGGGCTGCGCGAGAACGAACGCCATCGCCGCAACCGCGTCATCGACTTCCCCGGGGCCGCCGTCATGCTCGCCTTCGCTGCCGCCAACGCCGCGAAAGTTGAAGCGCAAGGTCGCGTATCCCACTTGCCACATCGCCGCGAGGATCGCCTCGACGACGTTGTTGTACATCGAGCCGCCATACAGCGGATGCGGATGACAGACGACCGCGACCGGCGCATTCGCACCTGGATTGGCGAGCAAACCTTCCAGCGTCAAATCGCCGGACCCAAACGAGACCTGGATTTCGTTCATTTTAAAACT
>NZ_DATDGQ010000230.1:0-2756 GCF_036522015.1 Binatus sp. (SeqCode) | reverse complement strand
GAGACCGTTTTCAGGATCGCCAAGAATCGCGTCGGCCGGGACCGCGACGTCAGTCAGCGAGATGCGCGGATGGTCGGTCGGCATGTTGAAGGTCCACATGTACTCTTCGATCTTGAAGCCCGCGCTCTTGGTCGGAACGATGAAGCACGTGATGCCGCGCGGGCTGCCGTCTTTGCCGCTGGTGCGCGCGAATACGAAATCGTGGGTGGCGACGTGCAGGCCGGTATTCCACATCTTGGCGCCGGTGATTCGCCAGTGGTCGCCGTCGCGAACGCCGCGCGTCTCCATCCAGGTCGCGTCGGAGCCGTGATTTGGTTCGGTGAGTCCGAACGCGATGCGCATCGAGCCGTCGAGCAGCTTGGGGATGAATTCTTTTTTCTGCTGATCGTTGCCGAAGTCGCGAAACATCAGGACGGTCGGCAGATTGCCGACGATCGAACTTTCGTTCTGCAAATCGTTGTGCAGGCCGAGACCCTTGGCCGCCAGATACTCGCGGATGATCGCCATCGCGAGGTTGGTGCCGTCTTTGCCGCCGTATTCTTTCGGCAGCGCGTAGCGATAGTGCCCCGCCTTGTCGGCGCGCCGGCGCATCTCGCCCAGCAGCGCTTCCCATTCATGACGCGGCAGACCGTCGCGCTCGAAATCGGTGCGTGCCCATTCGCGACGATGGTCGAAAAAACGGATGTTGTCGTTCTCGCGCTCGAGCGGCTTGATTTCTTTCTCGATGAACGCGTCGAGTTCGGCCAAGTACGCGGTTACATCTGCGGGAATATTAAAATCCACGGTGGTTCTCCTCAAGCGAATACATTATGTGCGAGGCGTACCAAAGTGCTGTCACGAACGAAAGCGAAACTTACGTCGCGAGAAATTCTCTCAACTGGTTGGCGAGTTCCGCCGGCTTTTCTTCGGGGATGAAATGGCCGCATTCGGCGATCGATCCCCCTGACGCGTGAACTGCCACGCGGCGGAGCGATTCGACTACGAGATCGCCGCGGCCGCGCGGGCCGCCACCGCCCAGTCCCAGGGTCGGCATCGGAAGTTTGAAGCCGGTCGCGAAGGTCGCGCGATTGTCGGCGACGTCTTTCGTTAGGGCGCGATAGAAATTGAAGCCTGCGCGCATCGCGCCCGGCTGCGAGTAGGTGCGGACGTATTCGGCGATGTCGTCATTGCCAATCGCGCCGGCCTGATCGCATCCGTTCATGTAGAAGAATTCGAGATAGAGACGTTCGCGGCCGTACACAAGCGCTTCCGGAAGATCAGGCACCTGGTGGAACAGGTGCCACCATCGCTGGCCCCCACCGATTGCACCGCCGGCGGGCTGATCGCCGGGAACGGGAACGTCGAGCATCGCGAGATGCGTCACTTCCTTCGGATGATCGGCGGCGAGGCGAAATGCAACGGGCGCGCCCCAATCGTGACCGACGACCGCAAAGCCGCAATGCCCGAAATGGCTGTGCATCAGCAACCAGATGTCATTCGCGACGGTTTTCTTGTCGTAGCCGGAGGTGGGCCGCGACGAATCGCCGAGGCCGCGCATGTCGGGTGCGACAAGCAAGTACTTGTCCGCCAGTAACGGCATGACGCGCCGCCATTCGTACCAGGTCTGCGGCCATCCATGGAGCAAGACGACCGGGCTGCCCTGCCCCATCATGACGTAATGAATCCGCACGCCGTCGAGATTGGCGTAGTGATGCGAGAATTCTGACGTCGGCATCAATCAGCCGTTCAGTTGGACGCCGCTCGTTTGCGATGCGACTTCGTCAGGGCGTCCACGTCGAACTTGAACAGGCGCGCGGCATTCAGGCCCAGGATTTTCGCACGCGCGTCTTCGGGGAGGCCGCCCATCTCGCGCTCGATCGCTTCCGCCGAATGAGGCCAGCTTCCCTCGTGATGCGGATAGTCATTCGCCCACAGGAAATTGTTGGTCAGGTTGTATTTCACCGCGAGATCGAGGCCGACCGGATCTTCCTGGAACGAGGCGTATCCGTGGGCGCGGAAATATTCGCTCGGGAGCATTTTGAGCCGCGGCAAGGCCCACATGTGATGCTTGTGATAGGCCTCGTCCATGGCTCCCAGAGCCCACGCGACCCATCCGATGCCCGACTCGATGGCGGCGAATTTGATTCCCGGAAACCGCTCGAGGACGCCGGAGCCGCAGAGATTTGCAACCGGCTCGATAGTCGGGACGAGCGAATGTGAAACATAATTGATGACCGCGCCGCCGTCTTTGCGGGCCGCGCGCGGATCGCGTCCGGTCGAAACGTGAAACGTGATGGGCAGATCGGCTTCCTGGATAACCGACCACAGCGGATCGAAAATCGGCAGATTGTAGTTGGGATGGCGTGCGTCATGCGCGCCGAAGATCGGCTTGCACGGAAGCGTCAGGCCGCGAAATCCCAGCTTCGCGACGCGTTCGACTTCCTTGATCGAGCCAGGCAGATCGGCCGTCGCGATCGCGGCGAGCGGCGACATGCGGTCGTTGTACTTCGCGAAAGTTTCCCACGCCCAGTCGTTGTAGATGCGGCATTGCGCGTGCGCGAAGTCGGCGTCGGGCGTCGCCCACATCGTGAGACCCTTGTTGGGAAAAATAATTTCCGCATCGACGCCGTCGCGGATCTGATCTTTCAGGCGTTGATCGGGATCGGCGCCGGCCTTCGAGCGCAGATGGTCTTCGCCTTCGAGGCGGCTGTCGAGCAGACGCGAGCGGGCCCATCCTTCGGAGATGGCCCACTTGACGCCGTTTTCATCGACTTCGA
>NZ_DATDGQ010000229.1:0-6492 GCF_036522015.1 Binatus sp. (SeqCode) | reverse complement strand
GTTTTACGACCTGCAGGTCCTCGCCGAACTGAGCCGGCAAGGTTCGAATCTTGCGTCGCGCGGGTTTGGTACTACATCGTGCGACAGTTTGTGCACGGCGGCCGCAGATCTGCTATCGGGAGACTCCGGTTTGGGTCTGGGCAGCAACGGCCGGGTAATCATTACCGAATTCAACCAAGCCAACCCGATAGCTGGCGGTCCTTATACGGTGGTCGAACAAACGCAATCGACGACGGGTATTACCGCAACCAGCAAGGTCGCGCCGAGCGGGAGCGGAAACGTAAATATAGCCGGAGCGCCGGCTCTGCAGACAGGCCAGAAGCTGTACGCCACGGAGATATTCTACTCATTCACGGCGGCCACCGGCATTGGAGCGATGACGAACGGTGCGATCGGCTTTCCGGCGCAATTGTATGACATCGCATATTTCTAAGGACAATGACCAAATGAAACTCTCTGCTCGAGCGAACACAGGAAAAAACGGGCGTGGACAAATTGGGGTGTTGTTTGTCATGTCCGTAATCATCCTGGTCATCTTCGTAGGTCTGGCGATTGACCTCGGTCTCGCCTACGTAACCAAGACGACGCTGGGCAAAGCGGTGGATGCGGCAGCACTTACTGCGATGAAAAACGTCAGTAAGGGGACGGGCGGATACACCTGCAACATAACCAGCGTAGCCGGACTGGCCGGGGACGAGGCGTTCAATATTAACTACAAGTCAATACCGAACCTTAGTGCGACTCCTGTGCCCAACGTATGCTTCTCTTTGGACGCCAATAACAACACGCTGGTCACCGTCACTGCCACGGCCACGCTCAACACTTACTTCATCCGCATTCTGGGAGCTGCCTACAACACGTTGAGTGTCAGCGCCTCTGCCACGGCTCAACGCAACCCGATGGTTATGTCGCTGGTGCTGGATGCGTCGTATTCCATGACCCAGAATGGCGGCTCAGGGGCGCTGCCGACCGCAGTCAATAACTTCATCGCGGACTTCAATGGCACGAGTACCGATAGCGATACTATAGATACGGTTTCGGTGGTCACTTTTGGAACATACGCAACAGTGACGGTTCCAAATGCCAGCCCTTTCCAGAGCAAAATCAGCAGTGCAATCACCACCGCAGCCTTGTGGCCGGGCGGAGCCATCAACTACACAAACTCGCAGGCAGGGCTGTCGGCGGGACAGGGGCAGATCCTTTTGGTTCCCAAAACGTCGAATCTGCTGCGAGTGGTGGTATTTTTCACCGACGGCTGGCCAAATATACAAGAGGATACTCTGACCTGTCAGCCGGGCACGCCAAGTGTCTCAACGGCCGATCTCCTGTATTGCGGCTGTGATGTGGGCGATGAGTCGCTGAATTTGTGCAACTCCAGCAATGTCGTGTTCTTCAAGCCCAGCAGTTGCAGCTCAAACAATACGTGCAGTAAACCATCCAGCGGCTGTGGGTCGTTATCGGCCGCGAACAATCCACAGACTTTTTCGGATACGCAGACTGGCGCATCCGAAGAGCTCAAGGACATCAACTGGTGTGGCGGACCCTCGGGGCTAACGCCGAACAGCGACGCAATGTATCGCTCGGTTCTGATTGCCACCAACGCAAACACCAACCCTTACTCCGCGAAGTGGAATGCGGGAGCCACGCAGGTCGGCATGCTGCACCAGACCACGTACATTTACGCGATCGGGATGGGAACAGCGATCACCGGCCAACCTGCCGCCGAGGAGTTCTTGAGAGAGGTCGCCAACGATCCGGCCGCCAGCACCTTCGATTCGAGCCTGCCAGTAGGATCGGCGGTGTTTGCGTCCGACTCAACGCAGCTTAACCAGGTGTTCCAGGAGATCGCCGCGAAGATTCTGCTGCGGCTTTCGAAATAGTTAGAGCTCGCAGAGTAATCGCTCGCAACAGCGGGTCAGGCTATCTCATTTGGATGGCGCAGGCGGACCTGTGGGTTCGCGCACAATCGCGGCACCCGCCCCGCGAAAACCTCGAGGATATTCTCCACGGCGATCGCCGCCATCCGCGCGCGAGTGGCGATGCTGGCGCTGCCGATGTGCGGTGTGATCACGACGTTGTCGAGTCGGAGCAGCGGATCGTGGCGCGCAATCGGCTCGGGATCAGTCACGTCGAGCCCTGCGCCACCCAGTCGCCCCGATTTCAGAGCCGCAAGCATCGCAGCCTGATCAACAACTGCACCGCGTGCGGTGTTGACTAAAATCGCACCCGGCTTCATCAGCGCGAATTCTCGCGCCCCTATCATGTGACGCGTCTTTACCGTCAGCGGCACGTGTATCGACACATAGTCGGATTCGGCCAACAGGCGCGGCAGGCCTACCGCGACTGCACCGGCAACCCGCTGGCTCGACGAATGCTTGAGATAGAGCACGCGCATCCCGAATCCCATCGCGCGCTGCGCCATCGCCCGGCCAATCGCGCCGAATCCGATCAGCCCGATCGTACTCGAGTGCACGTCGTGCCCGAGCATCGTCATCGGGGCCCAGGTCCGCCACATTCCCGCGCGGACCTGACGATCGGCTTCGGCGATTCGCCGCCCAGTCGCCATCAGCAGGCCGAACGCAAGGTCCGCGGTGGCGTCGGTCAGCACGCCGGGGGTGTGACCGACGGCGATGCCGGCGCGGGTGGCGGCTTCGAGGTCGATATTGTCCACGCCGACGCCCAGGTTGCTGATGACCCGAAGCCGCGGAGCGCCCGCGATCACACCCGCGTCGAGCTTGTCGGTGATCATCGAGAGTACCGCATCGGCGCTCGCCAGCGCGGATCGCAGCGCCGGAGCGGGCGGCGGCATCTCGCCGCGCCAGACGGTAACCGCAGTCGCAGCGCGAAGGCGTTCGAGCGCGGTACTGTCGATCGCGCGGGTGACGAAGACTTTTCTGCGGACGCGGTCCGTGGGCGGCATTCGGCGAATCTCCCGAAGGTTCAAATAGTCCTTTGGCTCTGCTATACGCGACAAGCGTGGCTGACTCTATCGTTTCATCGGTAATTTCGTCTGCTCGTTCGAGTGGGCGGACGGTTCTCACGGAAATCGAGAGCAAGCGGATTCTGCATTCGCTCGGCCTGCCGGTCGTCGTGCCGGAGTCCGCCGCGACGGCTGATGACGCGGTGCGGGCCGCGTCGCGAATCGGATTCCCGGTGGTGCTCAAGGTGCTGTCGCCGGACGTCAGTCACAAGAGCGAGGTTGGCGGCGTCGAGCTGAATCTCGTCGATGAAACCGCGGTGCGCGACGCGTTCGAGCGAATTCGCGCGAATCTCGCGGCCAAAGCGCGCAACGCCCACTTCGATGGCGTCGCCGTGCAGCCGATGGGCAAGAATGGAGTCGAGCTTATCGCGGGGACGTTCCACGACGATCGATTCGGCGCGACGGTGATGATTGGGCTCGGCGGGGTGTTCGTCGAAGTGATGAAGGATACGGCGCTCGCGCTGGCGCCGATTGGTGGGCGCGAAGCGTCGGCCATGCTCTCGCGGCTACGCGGCAGCCAGATTCTGCGCGGCGTCCGCGAACTGCCGGGCGTGGATATCGACGCGATTGTCTCGCTGCTTGAAACTGTCTCCGGAATCGCGGTGACGCATCCGGACATCGCCGAGATGGATCTCAATCCGGTCGTCGCGTACGAAGACGGCCTCGCCATTCTGGATGCGCGAATCGTGCTGGCGGCAGAGTCGGGCAGGGTGCAGCAGCCGGACCCGTATCGGACGGCGCGGCTCAATAATCTCGAGCGCGCCTTCAACCCGCGCACCGTGGTCGTTATCGGCGACAAGCGGATGGGTGGTTACATGTGGCTGCACGCGATGGCGCATCTCAAGGGCAAGCTCTACTCGGTGCAGATCGATCCGAATGAGATTCCGGGAATCGAAGCGATGGGCGTGGAGAACCGCAAGAGCCTGGCCGAAATCACCGAGCCGATCGATTACGCGGTCAGCGCCGTGCCGCGCCAGATCGCGCCGCGAATTCTGAAGGATTGCATCGCTAACCACGTCGGCTCGATCGGATTTTTCACGTCGGGATTTTCGGAGACGTCGGAGGAGCTCGGGATCCGCCTCGAAGCCGAGCTGCGCGACCTCGCAATCAACTCCGATATCGCGCTGGTTGGGCCCAATTGCATGGGCCTCTACAGTCCCGCTGCAGGGCTGCGCAATTTTCCCGAAGAAAAAGTCGGAGAGGCGGGCGACGTCTGTTTCATCTCGCAAAGCGGCACGCACACGATCAACTTTTGCCTGCAGGCTCCCAGCCACGGCATCAAGGTGAACAAGGCGGCGTCGATCGGCAACGTGCTGGTGCTGGAGGCGGCGGACTATGTCGATCTGATGGCGGCTGACCCGGCCACGCGTGTGATTGGGATGTATATCGAAGGCGTGCGCGACGGTCGCCGCTTCTTCAACAGCGTCCGGCACGCGGCTGAGCGGCATCCGGTCGTCATCTGGAAGGGCGGGGTGACCGACGCGGGTGCGCGCGCGACGTTCTCGCACACTGGCTCGCTCGCGACGCCCGAATCGACCTGGCGCACAGTAGTGCGGCAAAGCGGCGCGGTCGAGGTATCGAGTCTCGACGCGATGCTCGACGCGGTCGAACTGTTCGCGCGCGCCAGGCGTCTGGCGGGCCGGCGCATGGGCCTGGTCGCGATGACCGGTGGGCAATCCGTGGTAATCACCGACACGTTCGCGACGGCCGGCCTTGAGATTCCCGCCCTGTCGGAGTCCTCGTACGACGAACTGAAAACGTTTTTCAACGTAATCGGCGGCAGCTACCGCAATCCGCTCGACGCCGGCGGCACGATCGGCGCCGGGCATCATCAGGGCAATCTCGATCGCATCCTCGAGATTCTGGAGCGCGACGCGGTCATCGACGCGATCGTGCTGGAGGTCGGCACGGGCCTGCGCGCGGCGCGCTGGGCGACGCACGAAGACGAGATCACGGGACTGCTGGACAAGCTCGCGGAGTTTGCCAATCGCTCGACCAAACCGTTCGCAATCGTGATGCATCCTGCGCACGTCGAGGCGATCGTCGCACGCGGCAAGGAGCTGGCGCGCGCGCGCGGCCTGGTCGTGTTCGACAGCTTCGAGCGCGCCGCCGCAGCCTTCCACGTCGCGTCGGAGTATTGGGCCAATCGCGCGCGGCTGGGAAGTTAGACTCACGGGTAGCAAGAGGTGCTGAGTATGGACCGTCTCGTATCCGAACGCGCCCGGCCTTATTTCGAGAAGGTGCAAAAGCTTGCGCCGATTATTCGCGAGTATGCCGATCGCGCCGAGCGCGAGGCTCAGATGCCACGCGAAGTTGCCGACGCCTTCCACGACGCCGGGCTGTTTCGAATTCTTATGCCACGCCGGATCGGCGGCGGCGAGCTGACGATCCCCGATTCGTTGCGGCTGTGCGAGGAAGTCTCACGCCTCGACGGTTCGGTCGGATGGAATCTTGCGATTTGTTCGGGCGGTCCGCTGTTCGGATACAATCTTTCGCGCGCGGCATTCGAGAAAATTTACGGCGATCCGCGCGGCTTGAGCGCCGGCTCGCTGAATCCCGCTACCACCCGCGTGGTTCCGGTTGAAGGCGGATGGCGTTTCAGCGGGAAGGCCACCTACGCCAGCGCATCGGCTCATGCGACCTACCTGATGGCGGCTGGGATGGTGCTGCGCGACGGCGCGCCGCAAATGGTCGATGGGTTTCCGGCGATGCGCGGCGGTCTCTTTCCGATCGAGCACGCGAAAATTCTCAACACCTGGTCAACCGCCGGGATGCGCGGCACCGGCAGCAACGACTGCGTGTTTGAAGACGTCCTGGTGCCCGACGAATTCACCTTCGATTGGCTGAACGCGAAATCGCAATGGCAGCGCGGTCCGCTCGCAAACATTCCCTTGCAGCTGCAATTTGTCGGTGGCCTGGTATCGGTGGTGCTCGGCACCGCGCGACACGCCCTCGATACGCTCAACGAAATCGCGCAAGCCAAAGTGCCGGCGGCAACTCGTGCCACGTTGCGCGAACGCCCCCTCGCACAGATCCAGTTCGCGCAGGCGGAAGGCCTGCTCGATGCGGCGCGCGCCTATTTCTACAGTTGCAACGACGAAATCTGGCGCAAGGGCGAAGTCGGCGAGAGCTTCAGCATCCAGGACCGCGCGCACGCCAGGCTCGCGGTGGTAACTGCGGCGAAGCTGGCAGTGCAGGCGGTCGATCTGGTCGCGGACGCGGCCGGGATGAACTCTGCCCAGACGTCGTGCCCCATCGAGCGATGCTGGCGCGACGTGCACACTGCCACGCAGCACGTGCTGATGAACACGTCCCGCTTCGAGGTGGTGGGACGAGTGCTGTTCGGCCTGGATCCGGGGTCACCGGTGATCTGATCTGGTTTAATTTCTACTGACCGAATATGCATCACCTAGCGGCCGCTCTTTTTTCTTGTGTCATCTTTTTTGTGTCATCCCGAGCGTAGCCGAGGGATGACACCAAAAAATGACGCGAAGATTGGACCGCATAAGAGC
>NZ_DATDGQ010000228.1:0-17789 GCF_036522015.1 Binatus sp. (SeqCode) | reverse complement strand
AATCTGAAACGACGGTACCACCATGTCGCCCGCCTTGAACGCCGTCACGTTCTCGCCGACCTCGACCACGACGCCGACCGATTCATGCCCAAGCGGAAAGCCGCCGCCAAACATCGGCGCCTCCCCACGCAGCAGCAGGGTGTCGAGATCGCAGGTAGCGACCGCAAGCGGCCGCACCAGCGCCTGCCCGTCCCCATCGATTTTGGGCGCCGCAACTTCGCGCCATTCCAATTTCCCCGGCCCAACGAATGTAAGTTCGCGCATCAACTGTCCTCCTTCAGGCAGAACCAGAATCTTGAATGGCGCGCGAAAAAGCGCGCCGAACAAGGACCCTCACCTTCGATCCTCTCCCTTACAGGGAGAAGGGAAGAAAAGAGATGCTTGCATATGCATAATCGCCACGCAAAAATGCATATCAGATGGAATGGACCGACCTCCGCTTCTTTCTCGCCGCGGTCCGCGGGGGCAATCTCTCGGCCGCCGCGCGCGAACTCGGCGTCAACTACACCACCGTCGGACGCCGCCTCGACGCCCTCCAGCACGGCCTCGGCGCAACGCTGATCCAGCGCACGCCCGACGGCCTCACGCTCACGCGCGCGGGTGAAGCGGTCAGAGAGCTGTGCGAAAGAATCGAGGCCACCGGGCTCGAGGTCGAGCGCCGCGCCGCCGGCCAGGACCGCGCACTAGGCGGCACCGTCCGTCTGACTGCCACCGAAACGCTCGCGGCGAGATTTCTGATTCCCGCGACGGCCGCGCTGCGGAAACGCCATCCGGAGCTCGAAATCGAATTGGTCCCCGACTATCGCCTGCTCGACCTCTCGCGCCAGCAGGCCGACCTCGCGATGCGCAATGCGCGCCCCACCGACCCCCATCTCGTATGCCGCCGCGTCGGCGGCTTCGCGATCACCCTGTACGCCTCTCGCGCCTATCTCGCGGCGCGCGGCAAACCTCGCCGCGGCGCGGGACTCGCCGGCCACGACCTCGTTTCGTGGACCTATTTGCTCCCCGCGACCCGCGGGCAGTTCATGGGCGAGTCTGTCGCCGACGCGCGAATAGTCTTCCGCAGCAACAGCACGCTCGCTCTGATGCATGCGGTCGCCCAGGGTTTCGGAATAGGCTACATCCCATGCTACCTGGCCGACGAAGACCCGCGCCTAATGCGAATCTGGCCCGACGTGACTCCCTCGATGCAACCGCTATGGCTAATCCATCACGAAGATCTCCGCCGCACCGCCCGCATCAAGCTGGTCTCCGACGCAATCGCCGCCGCGCTCCGCCGCGACTCCCGCATCCTGCGCGGCGAGATCCACCGCCCGAATGCAAGAAGCAGACCCCAAAACCCGGTTTAGCTTGACAGTCGTTCCGCCGCCGAATAGCTTTTCCTTCTTAACGAGTTTCGTTGTTTGCCGATGTAGCTCAACGGTAGAGCACCTGATTTGTAATCAGGTGGTTGCGAGTTCGATTCTCGCCATCGGCTTGGTCGGCGCGATAGCCTTGGGAGGAGAGGTTCCCGAGTGGCCAAAGGGAGCAGACTGTAAATCTGCCGGCTTATGCCTTCGAAGGTTCGAATCCTTCCCTCTCCACCAGTATAATGATGGGTTCGGATGGGGAGAGCGGGAATAGCTCAGTTGGTAGAGCGCGAGCCTTCCAAGCTCGGGGTCGCGGGTTCGAGTCCCGTTTCCCGCTCCAGATTTTTCTCTATAGCGAGAGGTTTGCGAATCGTTTCACTGAAAAGAATGCCCATGTAGCTCAGGCGGTAGAGCACTTCCTTGGTAAGGAAGAGGTCACGGGTTCGAATCCCGTCGTGGGCTTTCCAGATTTGCGCATCGGTTCACTGAAAAGATTTTTTTTCGAGGCGGATTAAGATGAGAGACCTGATTTCACTTTCGTGCGAGACCTGCAAATCGCGCAATTACACCACGACCAAGAACAAGAAGACGCAGACCGACAAGTTTGCGATCAAGAAATTCTGTTCGCGATGCCGCGCCCACACCGTACACAAAGAAGGCAAAGTTACTTAACGAGTAGTGTGTCTCGGCGCGCATTCCCGGGACTTTATATATAAGGAGACCGGGCTCGCGCCCGGTGACGAACGATTGCGAGGGTCAGTAGCTCCAATTGGCAGAGCATCGGACTCCAAATCCGAGGGTTCCAGGTTCGACCCCTGGCTGGCCCGCCAAAATTTGCGCTCTATGGACCGAAGGCGCCTGATGAATTGATGCGTTGGATAGCCATTCACTGAAAAGCTTGCGTTAGGCACGAAAAATGAATAGTCTGGAAAGTTACTTCAAACAGGGCGTTAGTTTCGTCTCGGAAGCGTGGACGGAACTGGCCAAGGTCCATTACCCCTCGCCCAAGGAGACCATGCAGGCCACGATTGTGGTTGTCGGTCTGACGTTTGTGATGGCTTTGTGGCTTGGAGTGATCGACTTTTTCGCGGTGCGCGGCGTCCAGATGCTGCTCCGCTAGGGGATTAACGACCGGACGCGCGGCCCTGATATTCAAATGACTGAACCGATTACCGAAACCGCCAAGCCCGCGATGAAGTGGTATATCGTCCACACGTACTCGGGCTACGAGCACAAGGCCAAGGCCGCGCTCGAGGAGCGGGTGCGCTCACTTCACAAGGAAGAAAAGATCGGCAAGGTGCTGGTGCCGATCGAGCGCGTGCAGGAACTCGGCAAGGGCGGCGCGCGCAAAGTGTCGAGCCGCAAATTTTTTCCCGGGTACATCTTCGTGCAGATGATCCTCGACGACGAGACCTGGCACGTCATTAAGGATACGCCGAAGATCACCGGCTTCGTCGGGCATTCCACCAATCCACCCGAAGTTCCGATGTCCGAGGTCGAAGAAATTGAGCAGCAGATGGAAGAGGGCGCGCTGCGCCCGAAACCCAAGGTCCTGTTCGAAGTCGGCGAGGCAATCAAAGTCGTCGACGGCCCCTTCCAGGACTTCAACGGCACCGTCGAGGAAGTCAAGCCGGAGAAGGGCAAAGTGCGTGTTCTCATTTCGATTTTCGGCCGCGCGACGCCGGTCGAGCTCGATTTTGTGCAGGTAGAGAAGGCCTGAAAACGAAACCAATCGAATTCGCCGGGTACGCTCCTCAGCGCGCCGGCGGCATTCGCGACTTGAGCAACTGATTCACTGGGAAAAAAGTGGCTAAGAAAGTAGTCGGATCGATCAAGCTGCAGATTCCGGCCGGCGCGGCGAATCCGTCGCCGCCGGTGGGGCCCGCGCTCGGACAGCGGGGCGTCAATATCATGGAATTCTGCAAGGCCTTCAACGCGCAGACCCAGAACATGCAGGGCCTCGTCATCCCGGTGATCGTCACCGTCTATGCCGACCGCTCGTTCACCTTCATCACCAAGAGCCCGCCCGCGTCGATCCTCTTGCTGCGCGCGGCGGGAATCGAAAAAGGATCGCCGATGCCGAACAAGAACAAGGTCGGCAAGGTCACCCGCGCGCAGGTCGAGGAGATCGCCAAGACCAAGCTGAAAGACTTGACCGCGGCCGATTTGGCGGCGGCCGTCAACACGGTGTCCGGGACTGCGCGCAGCATGGGCATCGAAGTTGAATAGAGGCTGAAAAGAATGGCTGGGAAAAAATATAAGGAAGCGCTCAAAAAGATCGATCGCGAAAAGCGCTACACGCTCGAAGAGGCGGTCAAGCTGGTGGTCGAGAACAAGGTCGCCAAGTTTGACGAGACCGTCGAGATTGCGGTGCGGCTCGGCGTCGATCCGCGCCAGGCCGATCAGAACGTCCGCGGCACCATCGTTCTTCCGCATGGCACCGGCTCGACTGCACGCGTGCTGGTCGTCGCCAAGGGCGAAAAAGAGCGCGAGGCGCGCGAAGCGGGTGCGGATTTCGTCGGCGGCGAGGAAATAATCAAAAAAATCCAGGAAGAGAACTGGCTCGATTTCGACCGCGTCATCGCGACGCCCGACATGATGGGCCAGGTCGGGCGCATCGGCAAAATTCTCGGGCCCCGCGGCCTGATGCCCAATCCCAAGGTCGGCACCGTGACCTTCGACGTCGCCAAAGCGGTCGCCGAAATCAAGGCCGGTAAGGTTGATTACCGCGTGGACAAGGCCGGCGTCGTTCATGCGCGCGTCGGCAAGACCAGTTTCGGCGATCAGAAGCTGCTCGACAATGTGCGCGCGCTGCTTGGCGCGATCGTTCGCTCCAAGCCGGCCAGCGCCAAGGGTAACTACGTTCGCAGTCTCGCGCTGTCCTCGACGATGGGCCCCGGCGTCCGCGTCGATACCGGCCAGGCGGCGGCCAAGGCGCTCGCGGCGGCTGCTTAACATAAGATGATGGGTTTTTCGTTCGTAGGGGCTGAATCGGTATAATGAAGAAATCAGAGAAAACCGCGCTGGTCGAAGATCTCGCGGGTAGTTTCGGCCGCGCCAGTATCGCGCTCGTGTCGGAATACCGCGGGATGACGGCGGCGGAATCGACCGAGATGCGCAAGCGGCTGCGTGCAGTGCGCGGCGAGATGCGTATCGCCAAGAACACGCTCGTGCGCCATGCAATCAAGGGCACCAAGTTCGAGGCGCTCGACAGTAATCTCGGCGGGCAGATCAGTCTGATCCTCAGCTACGAGGATCCCGTCGTACTGGCGAAGACGTTCACGACCTTCGGTCCGTTGGGCGAAAAGCTCAAACTGCGCGGCGCGGTGCTCGACGGCAAGGCGCTCACGCCGGCCGAAGTGCAGGCGTTGGCGACGTTGCCGTCGCGCGAAGTGGTTTTCGGCCAGTTGCTCGGGCTGTTGAATGCGCCGGCGACACAATTGGTTCGCCTGCTCAACGAGCCGGGCTCGTATCTGGCCCGCGTGATCGACGCGATTGGAAAAAAGAACGGAGACAAGGCGCCGGCTCCAGCCGCGCCGGCAGCGGCGTCATCGGAACCCGCGCCTGAAGCACCGGCTGCTCCTGCTGCTCCGTCCGAGGGTTGAAGAGAAAGTTAATTTTGGTCGCGTGCAGAACGCACGCGCGATGATTACGTTAAACGATCCCGTTGCTTGAAAATAAGAATTCTGGGGCGCTCCCACAGGCTTCCCCCGGAACCGTGAACAAGGAGAGAAGGTAAATGGCAGAAGCACAACTCAGCCGCGATCAGGTGAAGGATTATCTGAAGAACCTGAGCCTGATCGACGCAGCGGCTCTCGTCAAGGAACTCGAGGCCGAGCTCGGCGTATCGGCTGCGGCTCCGGTCGCGGCAGCGGCTGCTCCGGCGGCCGGTGGCGGTGCTGCCGCCGCGGCGCCCGAGAAAGAAGAGTTCAATGTCGTGCTGACGGGCTCCGGCGACAAGAAGATCCAGGTGATCAAGGTCGTGCGCGAACTGACCGGACTTGGCCTGAAAGAGGCCAAGGACCTGGTTGACGGCGCGCCCAAGGCGGTCAAGGAAGGCGTCAACAAGGCCGAAGCCGAAGAGATCAAGAAAAAGCTCGAAGCAGCCGGCGGCAGCGTGGAGCTTAAGTAGGACGGACTTAGTCTTTTTGACGCACAATCAAGGGTCGGGAAATTCACGCGGCGCGGCACTACTGATGACCGCGCGGGAATTTCATACGGTCTTTATCGATGAAGCCGTGGGCACGGGGGAGACTCCTGCGCCCGCGTCCTCTTTTGCTTCACGGCGCGCCGAAGTATGTGGCGCACGCACGGTGAGGTAGCTGATGGCTCAGGTTCACGTAACTAGCAATCTTCGCATTCGCCGCTCATTCGGCAAGATCAAGAAGATCATCGAGATTCCGAATCTGATCGAGATTCAGAAGCGCTCGTATGACGATTTCCTGCAGGTCGGCGTCTCGACCGAGGACCGCGCCGACGTTGGTCTGCAGGCGGTCTTCAAGTCGGTCTTTCCGATCAAGGACTTCAACGAGACCGCCTCGCTCGAGTTCGTCTCGTACGAGCTCGGCACGCCCAAGTACGACGTCGAGGAATGCCATCAGCGCGGGATGACCTATGCCGCCCCGCTGAAGGTCAAGATTCAGCTCGTCATCTGGGACGTCGAGAACGGCCGCCGCTCGATTAAGAACGTCAAGGAGCAGGAAGTCTACTTCGGCGAGATTCCCCTGATGACTGGCAACGGCACCTTCATGGTCAACGGCACCGAGCGCGTGATCGTCTCGCAGTTGCATCGCTCGCCGGGAGTATTTTTCGAGCACGACAAGGGCCGCACCCACTCCACCGGCAAGCTGCTCTACTCGGCGCGAATCATTCCTTATCGCGGGAGCTGGATCGATTTCGAATTCGATCCGCGCGACGTGCTGTATGTCCGAATCGATCGCCGGCGCAAATTTCCGGCGACCGTGCTGCTGCGCGCGCTCGGGATGACCACCGAGGACCTGCTCAACTACTACTACCGCAAAGACGTCGTCACCCTCGACAGCAAGCAGTACACCAAGCAGTTCGTCGCCGACCATCTGATGGGTTCCCGGGTCGGCCGCGACGTCAAGGATCCCAAGTCCGGCGAGGTTATCGCCCGCGAAGGCCGCAAGTTCAACAAGGCCATCGTTCGCGCGATGGAGCAGGCGAAAATCAGCGAGGTGCCGATTGCGCTCGACGAGATCGTCGGCCGCGTCTCGGCGCATGACATCGTCGATTCGACCACCGGCGAGGTGCTGATCGGTACCAATGAGGACCTGACCGAGGAGACCCTCGAGAAGCTGAAAGCGCACGGCGTCAAGAAAATCGAAGTGCTGTTCACCGAGGACGCCCCCGGCGGCGGTCCGCTGCGCCTTACGCTCGCGCAGGACAAGCTCGGCACGCCGGAAGAAGCGGTCATCGAGATCTACCGGCGGCTGCGCCCCGGCGATCCGCCGACCCAGGAAACGGCCACCACCTTCTTCAACAACCTGTTCTTCAACGCCGAGCGCTACGACCTGTCCAAAGTGGGGCGCCTGAAGCTCAATCACAAGCTCAAGATTGACGTGCCGCTCGAGCAAGGGACGCTGCGCCGCGAGGACATCCTCGAGGTCGTTCGCTACCTGATGGAGCTCAAGAACGGCAACGGCCAGGTCGACGATATCGACCATCTTGGCAATCGCCGCGTGCGCGCGGTCGGCGAGCTGGTCGAGAACCAGTTCCGTATCGGCCTGGTGCGCATGGAGCGCGCGATCAAAGAGCGGATGAGCCTGCAGGACATCGAAACCCTCATGCCGCAGGAGCTGGTGAACTACAAGCCTGCCTCCGCCGTCATCAAGGAGTTCTTCGGCTCGTCGCAATTGTCGCAGTTCATGGATCAGACGAATCCGCTCAGCGAGATCGCGCACAAGCGGCGATTGTCGGCACTTGGGCCGGGCGGTTTGACCCGCGAGCGCGCCGGATTCGAAGTCCGCGACGTTCATCCGACGCATTACGGGCGTGTATGCCCGATTGAAACGCCCGAGGGCCCGAATATCGGTCTGATCGCGGCGCTCTCGACCTACGCGCGCGTCAACGAATACGGATTTATCGAAACGCCGTACCGCGAAGTCGAAAACAATCGCGTCACCGAACGAATTCTCTATCTGTCCGCGCTCGACGAAGAAGATAAAGTCATCGCGCAGGCCAACGCCAAGCTCGACGCGCACGGGCGCTTCACCGACGAAATCGTGTCGGCGCGCATCGGCGGCGAGTCCACCATGGTTCGCGCCGAGGACGTCCAGTACATGGACGTGTCGCCCAACCAGCTCGTCTCGGTGGCGGCGTCCTTAATCCCGTTCCTCGAGAACGACGACGCCAACCGCGCGCTGATGGGCTCGAACATGCAGCGCCAGGCAGTTCCGCTGCTGAAGCCCGACGCGCCGCTGGTCGGCACCGGGCTTGAAGGCACGGTCGGCCGCGACTCGGGCGTTACCGTAGTCGGCAAGCGCGACGGTATCGTCGAGAGCGTCGACGCGGAGCGAATCGTCGTCCGCGCCGACAAGCAGACCAAAGACCTGCGCGACGCCGGCGTCGATATCTACAACCTCATCAAGTATCAGCGCTCGAATCAGAATACCTGTATCAACCAGCGCCCGATTGTCGTCAAAGGCGAGCGCGTCAAGTCTGGCGACGTGCTGGCCGACGGCCCCTCCACGGACATGGGCGAGCTGGCGCTCGGCCGCAACGTGCTGGTCGCGTTCATGCCGTGGGGCGGCTACAACTTCGAGGATTCGATCCTGATTTCCGAGCGCGTGGTCAAGGAAGACCTGTTCACGTCGGTGCATATCGAGGAATTCGAATGTATCGCGCGCGACACCAAGCTCGGACCCGAAGAAATCACCCGCGACATTCCCAACGTCGGCGAGGAAGCGCTGAAGGATCTCGACGCCAGCGGTATCATCAGAATCGGCGCCGAAGTGCGGCCGCAGGACATCCTGGTCGGCAAGATCACGCCTAAGGGCGAGACCCAGCTTTCTCCCGAAGAGAAATTGCTGCGCGCGATTTTCGGCGAAAAGGCCGGCGAAGTGCGCGACACCAGCCTGCGCGTGCCGCCGGGCGTCGAAGGCACGGTGATCGACGGCCGCGTGTTCTCGCGCCGCGGCGTTTCGAAGGACGAGCGCACCCAGGAAATCGAAGTGCTCGAGGCCGAGCGTCTCAAGACTGACGAAGCCGAGGAAGTGCGAATCATCCGGCAGGAAACTCTCCGCAAGCTGAAGAAGTCGCTCGCGGGCAAGAAGCTCGCGGGACGCGTGATGTCCGACGAGCGCAAGGAGTTGCTCAAGAAGGGCGACCCGATAAGCGCCGAGGAGCTCGAAGAGCTGCCGCCTACGCTATGGGGCCAGGTTCGCGTCGAGAACGAATCGGCGCAGGAAGAGGCCGAAAATGCGATCGCCGCGATGAACGCAAACGTCGAGGCGGTACAGAGTCATTACGGCGCCAAGCTCGAGCGCCTGAAGGCGGGTGACGAACTCGCGCCGGGCGTGATCAAGATGATCAAGGTGTTCGTCGCGATCAAGCGCCGCCTCCAGGTCGGCGACAAGATGGCGGGACGCCACGGCAACAAGGGCGTACTCTCGCGCATCCTGCCCGAGGAAGACATGCCGTGCCTGGCGGACGGAACACCGGTCGATATCGTGCTCAATCCGCTCGGCGTGCCGTCGCGCATGAACGTCGGCCAGATTCTGGAGACCCATCTCGGATGGGCCGCGCGCGAGCTCGGGCACAAAATCGAAGAGGATCTCAGGAACGGCGTCAGCGCCGCGCAGCTCAAGAAGCGCCTCAAGGAAATCTATCCCGAGAAAGAAAGCCACGAGTTTATCGACGAGCTGGCCGAGCCCGATATCTACAAGCTCGCGGCCAAGGCGCTCGCTGGAGTTCACGTGGCGTCGCCGGTGTTCGACGGCGCACGCGAAGAGGAAATTTTCCAGTTGCTCAAGCGCGCCGACCTGCCGGAGACCGGACAGGCGCAGCTCCACGACGGACGCACCGGGTTGCCGTTCGAGCAGCCGGTCACAGTCGGCGTCATGTATATGATGAAGCTGCATCACCTGGTCGAAGACAAGATTCACGCGCGGTCCACCGGCCCCTACAGCCTGGTTACGCAGCAGCCGCTCGGCGGCAAGGCCCAGTTCGGCGGCCAGCGGCTCGGCGAGATGGAAGTGTGGGCGCTCGAGGCTTACGGCGCGGCGTACACATTGCAGGAGATGCTTACGGTTAAATCCGACGACGTGGCGGGACGAACGCGCATGTATGAAGCGATCGTCAAGGGCGAGAACACGCTCGAGCCCGGACTGCCCGAGTCGTTCAACGTTATGGTCAAGGAGCTCCAATCGCTCTGCCTGAACATGGAGCTGCTCGAGCAGCCGCAAAGGGCTTAAGGGCCAGGGAGTTATATAGAGATGGAAGATCTCTTCGGCATTTTCGAGAAGCCCAAGAATCCACTGGCGTTCAACGCGATCCGCATTTCGATCGCGTCGCCGGAAATGATCCGCTCGTGGTCGCACGGCGAGGTCAAGAAGCCTGAAACGATCAACTACCGGACCTTCAAGCCGGAGCGTGACGGGCTGTTCTGCGCCAAGATTTTCGGGCCGACCAAGGACTACGAATGCAACTGCGGCAAGTACAAGCGCATGCGCCATCGCGGCGTCGTCTGCGAGAAATGCGGCGTCGAAGTAATCCAGTCGAAGGTGCGCCGCGAGCGGATGGGTCATATCGATCTTGCCGCTCCGGTCGCGCACATCTGGTTCCTGCGCTCGCTGCCGTCGCGAATCGGCACCCTGCTCGACATGACGCTGAAGGAACTCGAGAAGGTCCTCTACTTCGAGTGCTACATTGTCACCGACGCGGGCGAGACTCCGCTGCAGTACAAAGAGCTGCTGACGGAGCGCAAGTATCGCGAGGCGCGCGAGCAATACGCCGACGGCTTCAAGGCCGAGATGGGCGCGGAAGCAGTCCGCTCTCTGCTCGGACAGCTCACGCTCGACAAGCTCGCTGAAGAGCTGCGCGCCGAGATGAAAGCGACGGCCAGCGAGGCGCGGCGCAAGAAAGTTGCCAAGCGGCTGAAGGTCGTCAACGCGTTCCGCGACTCGGGCAACAAGCCTGAGTGGATGATTCTCACCATCCTGCCGGTGATTCCGCCCGATCTCCGTCCGCTGGTTCCGCTGGACGGCGGCCGTTTCGCCACCTCCGACTTGAACGATCTCTATCGGCGCGTGATCAACCGCAACAACCGCTTGAAGCGGCTGATCGAGCTCAACGCCCCCGACATCATCATTCGCAACGAAAAGCGGATGCTGCAGGAAGCCGTCGACGCGCTCTTCGACAACGGCCGCCGCGGCCGCGCGATCACCGGACCGTCCAAGCGTCCGCTGAAGTCGCTGTCCGACATGCTCAAGGGCAAGTCGGGACGCTTCCGGCAGAACCTGCTCGGCAAGCGCGTCGATTACTCGGGCCGCTCCGTTATCGTCGTCGGCCCCGAGCTGCGCCTCCATCAGTGCGGTCTGCCGAAGAAGATGGCGCTCGAGCTGTTCAAGCCGTTCATCTACAACAAGCTCGAAGAAAAGGGCTACGTCACGACCATCAAAAGCGCGAAAAAGATGGTGGAGAAAGAGGGCAAGGACGTCTGGGATATCCTCGACGAGGTTATCCGCGAGCATCCGGTGCTCCTCAATCGCGCGCCCACCCTGCATCGACTCGGTATCCAGGCGTTCGAGCCGGTGCTGATCGAGGGCAAGGCGATTCAGCTCCATCCGCTGGTATGCGTCGCGTACAACGCCGACTTCGACGGCGATCAGATGGCGGTGCACGTGCCGCTCTCAATCGAAGCGCAGGTCGAGTCGCGCGCGCTCATGATGAGCACCAACAACATCCTGTCGCCCGCCTCGGGCAAGCCGGTAATCGTGCCGACGCAGGACATGGTGCTGGGGCTTTACTACATGACGCGCGAGAAGCCGCTGGCGCGCGGCGAGGGCAAGAACTTCGCCAACGTCGAGGAAGTGCGAATCGCATACGATCACGAAGAGATCGATCTGCACGCGAAGATCACGGTGCGGATGTCTCCGCTGCTCGCGACTGGAATCGCGCCGGCGGAGCCTGAGACCAACGGCAAGCCGCGCACCAAGAAAGAGCGCGCCGCAGCCGCTGCCGCAGCAGTCGCCGCGATGCCGCGCTACGAGCGCGTCACCACCACGGTCGGCCGCGTGCTGCTCTACGAGATCGTGCCGCCCGAGATTCCCTTCACCGAGCTCAACAAGACGATGAAGAAAAAGGAGCTCGGCAACCTTATCGACATCGTCTATCGCCGCGCGGGCGACAAGGCGACGGTTATCTTCGCCGACCGGCTGAAGGACATCGGCTTCGAGTTCGCGACCAAGGCTGGAATCTCGATTTCGATCAAGGACATGACCATTCCGCCGCAGAAAGCGCATCTGCTCGAAGGCGCGCAGAAGCAGGTCAGCGAGATTCAGCAGCAGTACAACAACGGCGTTATCACCGACGGCGAGCGCTACAACAAGGTCGTCGACATCTGGGCCGAAGTTCAGGACCAAATCGGCAGCGCCGTCATCAAGGGCCTCTCGACCCAGGTCTTCGGCAAGAACGACAAGGGCGAGACCATCACCGGGCCATCCTTTAACCCGATCTTCATCATGGCTGACTCGGGCGCGCGAGGTTCCGAGCAGCAAATTCGCCAGCTTGCCGGATTGCGCGGCCTGATGGCGAAGCCGTCGGGTGAAATTATCGAAACTCCGATCACCGCGAACTTCCGCGAGGGGCTCACGGTGTTGCAGTACTTCATCTCGACTCACGGCGCGCGCAAGGGTCTGGCCGACACCGCTCTCAAGACGGCGAACTCCGGCTACCTGACTCGCCGGCTGGTCGACGTGGCGCAGGACTCGATCATCAGCGAGGACGATTGCGGCACGCTGGACGGAATCGAGATGTCACCGCTGGTCGAAGGCGGCGAGATTATCGAAGGGCTGGGCGATCGCGTGCTCGGACGCGTCGCACTCGAAGACATCCGCGACGCGTTCACCAGCGAAGTGTTGGTGAAGGCCAACGACATGATCGACGAGGACAAAGTCAAGCGGATCGAAGACGCCGGCGTCGAGCGAATCAAGATTCGCTCCGTGCTCACCTGCCAGTCGCGGCAAGGCGTGTGCGTGAAATGCTACGGACGCGACCTCGGCCGCGGCCACCTCGTCAATCTTGGCGAGTCGATCGGAATCATTGCCGCGCAGTCGATCGGCGAGCCGGGCACCCAGCTCACGATGCGTACCTTCCATATCGGCGGCACCGCCAGCCGGCGCGCCGAGCAGACCACGCTTGAAGTGCGCAACGAAGGCGTGATGCGCTTGCATGGCGTCAACACCGTCAAGAGCCGCGACGGAAACCTGGTCGTGATGACGCGTCACGGAGAAGTCGTCATCGCGGCGCAGGTCACCGACGAAGCGGGCCGCGTGCGCGAGCGCGAACGCGAGCGTTATCCGCTGGTGTACGGCGCCAAGCTGCGCAAGGCCGAAGGCGACAAGGTCAAGCCGGGCGAGCTGATCGCGGAATGGGATCCGTACACCACGCCGATCATCACCGAAGTCGGCGGCACGGTTAAGTACGGCGACATTATCGAAGGCAAGACGATGGAGGAGCGGGTCGATGAACGTACCGGCGCGCGCTCCAACGTTATCGTCGAGTTCAAGGATCTCGACGTGCGCCCGCGTATCTCGATCAAGGATGCGCAGGGCAAGACCGCCAAGCTGCCGAGCTCGAACAACGTCGCGCGCTACTTCCTGCCGGTCGGCGCATATATCAACGTGCCGGAAGGGACGGTAGTCGGGCCGGGCGACGTCATCGCGAAAATTCCGCGCGAGACCACCAAGACCAAGGACATCACCGGCGGTCTGCCGCGCGTCGCGGAGCTGTTCGAAGCGCGCAAGCCCAAGGAGTTCGCGGTCATCTCGGAAATCGATGGCCAGGTCTCCTTTGGTAAGGACACCAAGGGCAAGCGCAAGGTAGAAGTCACTCCCGAAATCGGCGAGAAGCGCGAATACCTGATTCCCAAGGGCAAGCATATCGCGGTGCACGAAGGCGATATCGTCAAGGCCGGCGAGCCGCTGATGGAAGGCTCGTCCAATCCGCACGACATTCTCACCATCCTGGGCGAGAAGGCGCTGGCGAAATACTTGGTCGACGAAATCCAGGAAATCTACCGGCTGCAGGGCGTGCGTATCAACGACAAGCATATCGAAGTGATCGTGCGCCAGATGCTGCGGCGCGTGCGGATCAAGGAAGTGGGAGACACCCCGTTCCTGGTCGGCGACCAGGTCGAGAAATGGCGCTTCGACGAGGAGAACGGACGCGTGCTGACGCGCGGCGGAGAGCCGGCCATCGCGGAGCCGCTGCTGCTCGGAATCACCAAGGCATCCTTGTCCACTGAGAGTTTCATCTCGGCGGCGTCGTTCCAGGAAACCACGCGCGTGCTGACCGAGTCGGCGATCAACGGCAAGGTCGATCGGCTGGTTGGGCTCAAGGAAAACGTGATCATGGGACGCCTGATCCCGGCCGGCACCGGCATGAATTCGTACAACGCGATGGTGGTGAAGGTCGAAGGCGCCGCGGCCGAAGAAGATGTGGAAAAACCGGAGCTCGCTGCCGTCGCGGCACCAGGCGGAGATTGACACGGCGGGCTGGGTCCCGTACATAATGATGTTTCCCCCAAGGGCATAAGTTGTCCTTGGGGGGTTTGTTTGAACACCGCGCCCCACCGGGGGCAATCCGGCGAAAAACCGGGCCGGTCGCAATGCCGGCGCCGAGCGGTCTTTGAGAATGGGCGAGCGCAGAACAGGTGCGTCTCGCGAGCGTGAATGAACGAAAGTGGTTAGATTGAGCAGACTAAAGTGCCGACGATAAATCAATTGATCCGGCGGGCTCGCGTGAAGAAGAGCTTCAAGACCAAGGCGCGCGCGCTCGAAGGCTCGCCGCAAAAGCGCGGCGTATGCACGCAGGTGAAAACGACGACGCCCAAGAAGCCCAACTCTGCGCTGCGCAAGGTCGCGCGCGTGCGGCTGTCCAACGGGATCGAGGTGAATACCTACATCCCCGGCGTCGGCCACAACCTGCAGGAGCATTCGGTGGTGCTGATTCGCGGCGGTCGCGTGCGCGACTTGCCGGGCGTCCGCTATCACGTGATTCGCGGCACGCTGGACTCGATCGGCGTGCAGGAGCGGCGCAAGGGCCGCTCGAAATACGGGTCGAAGAAACCCAAGTGAAGCAACCAAGCAAGTAGAGTTATATGTCGCGCAAAGGACAAATACGCGTTCGCGAAATTCCGGCGGACCCCAAGTATCACGACCGCACCGTCGCGAAGTTTATGAACATCGTGATGGAACGCGGCAAGAAGTCGATCGCCGAGCAGATTTTTTATCACGCGCTCGATCTCGCCGCCGAGCGCTCGAAGGAAGACGGCCTGGTCGTATTCAAACGCGCGCTCGACAACGTTCGCCCCGCAGTCGAGGTTCGCTCGCGACGGGTCGGCGGCGCGAATTACCAAGTCCCGAGCGAGGTGCGTCCTGCGCGACGCAATTCGCTCGCGATGCGCTGGCTGGTTACCGCAGCTCGCGGGCGCGGCGAGAAGTCGATGGAAGAGCGGCTCGCAGCCGAAATCCTCGACGCGGCCGCCAATCGCGGCGGCGCGGTCAAGAAGCGCGAAGACACACATCGAATGGCCGACGCCAACAAGGCGTTCGCCCACTACCGCTGGTAATACCGAGTTTTTTTAGATGGCTCGTCAGACACCAATAGAACGGGTGCGCAATATCGGCATCATGGCGAACATCGACGCCGGCAAGACCACCACTACCGAGCGCGTGCTCTTCTACACCGGCATCAACTACAAAATCGGCGAGGTGCACGAAGGCACCGCGACGATGGACTGGATGGTGCAGGAGCAGGAGCGCGGCATCACAATCACGTCGGCGGCGACCACCTGCTTCTGGCGCGACAACCGCATCAATATTATCGACACTCCCGGACACGTCGATTTCACGATTGAAGTCGAGCGCTCGCTCCGCGTGCTGGACGGCGCGGTCGCAGTCTTCTGCGCAGTCGGCGGCGTCGAGCCGCAGTCGGAAACCGTCTGGCGCCAGGCTGACAAGTATCGCGTGCCGCGCGTCGCGTTCATTAACAAGATGGATCGCGTCGGTGCGGAGTTCGAGCGCGTCGTGCAGGAAATGCGTGACAAGTTGAAAGCCACGCCGCTGCTGTTGCATCTGCCGATTGGCGCCGAAGAGAAATTCACCGGGCTTATCGATCTGATCGATCAGAAGGCTCTGATTTGGGACGAGGATCGTCTCGGCGCGGAATATCGCGTCGCCGAGATTCCGGCCGACTTGAAAGAGCAGGCTGCGGGATATCGCGACAAGATGGTCGAGACGCTCGCCGATCACGACGAGAAGATCATGGAGCTTTATCTCGAGGGCAAGGCGCCGTCGCCCGAACAGATTCGCGCCGCGATCCGCGTAGCCACGCTCAAGATGGCGATCACACCAGTCATTATCGGTTCCGCGTTCCGCAACAAGGGCGTGCAGCCGATGCTCGACGCGGTGGTCGATTACCTGCCGTCGCCGCTGGACCTGCCGCCCGTTGTCGGCAAGGTCGGCGACAAGATTGAAGAGCGATGGCCGCGCGACGACGCGCCGTTTTCCGCGCTCGCGTTCAAAATAATGAACGACCAGCACATGGGCACGCTCACCTTTATCCGGGTTTATTCGGGCAAGCTCGAAAGCGGCTCGACGCTGTTCAATTCGACCCGCGGCAAGCGCGAACGTATCGGCCGGATGCTCAAGATGCACGCGAACAAGCGCGAGGATATCACCGAGGTTTACGCCGGCGACATCTGCGCAGTCGGGCTCAAGGATACGACGACCGGCGACACGCTGTGCGATGCGGATCATCCGATCGTGCTCGAGTCGATCGAGTTTCCCGAGCCAGTCATCCAGATCGCAATCGAGCCCAAGACCAAGGCCGACCAGGAAAAGCTCGGCGAGGCGCTGCAGAAGCTCGCCAAGGAAGATCCGTCGTTCCGCGTCAGCGTGAATAAGGAAACTTCGCAGACGCTTATCGCCGGGATGGGCGAGCTGCATCTGGAAATCATCGTCGATCGGATGCTGCGCGAGTTCAAAGTCGACGCGAATATCGGCAAGCCGCAGGTCGCCTATCGCGAAACGATCAAGCGGGCTTCGGAAGCCGAGGGCCGGCTGGTCCGCCAGAGCGGCGGCCACGGACAATTCGCCGTGGTCGAGCTCCGCATCGAGCCGCTATCAAAGGGCGGCGGCTTCGAGTTCGAGGATGGCACCAAGGGCGGCTCGATCTCGCGCAACTTCATTCCGGCGGTAGAATCCGGCGTGAAAGAGGCGATGGAAAACGGCGTCATCCTGGGTTATCCGATGGTCGATATCAAAGCCACCGTAATCGACGGCAAGGAACACGACGTCGATTCGTCGGAACTCGCGTTCAAGATCGCGGGCTCGATGGCCTTCAAAGAGGCTTGCGAAAAGGCCGAGCCGATTCTGCTCGAGCCCGTCATGGAGGTCGAAGCCGTCACCCCGCAGGAGTTCATGGGCGAGGTGATCGGCGATCTCAGCGGACGCCGCGGCAAGATTCTCGACATGGAAAATCGCGCCGGCGCGCAGGTCATCGAGGCTCGCGTCCCGCTCGCGATGATGTTCGGATACGCGACGCGGCTGCGCTCGATGACGCAGGGCCGCGCCACTTACACGATGCAGTTCGGCGCGTATGAACCCGTGCCAAAAAATATTCTTGATGAGTTGATGGCGCAAACCGGCGACGGAAAGGAAAAGAAGCGCGCTTAACGACTCATGCACAAGCGCTCTATCGGAGGTTACATCAATGGGCAAAGCTAAATTTGAACGCACCAAGCCGCACGCCAACGTCGGCACTATCGGTCATATCGATCACGGCAAAACAACCTTAACCGCGGCTATTACCAAGGTCCTGGCGTCGAAGAAACTCGCGACCTTCACTGCCTTCGATCAGATCGATAAGGCGCCCGAAGAGAAAGAGCGCGGTATCACGATTTCGATTGCGCACGTCGAATACGAAACCACCAAGCGCCACTATGCGCACGTCGATTGCCCGGGTCACGCCGACTACATCAAGAACATGATCACCGGCGCCGCGCAGATGGACGGCGCAATCCTGGTGGTCGGCGCCAACGACGGCCCGATGCCCCAGACCCGCGAGCACATCCTGCTCGCCTACCAGTCCGGCGTGCCTTCAATCGTCGTGTTCATGAACAAGGTCGACATGGTTGATGATGCTGAACTGCTCGACCTGGTCGAGCTCGAAGTCCGCGATTTGCTGACCAAGTAC
>NZ_DATDGQ010000227.1:0-2786 GCF_036522015.1 Binatus sp. (SeqCode) | reverse complement strand
GGGCGACAGCGCCAGGCCGGGATGCGAATTGCGCACGGCGGCGATGTTCAGCAGCCATTGCGCTAGCGCCAGAATATCTTCGTGGCGTTCGCGCAGTGGGGGTACGCGCAAAGTGATGACGTTAAGCCGGTAGTAGAGATCCTCGCGAAAGTGATGTGCGCTGACTTCGGACTCGAGGTCGCGATTGCACGCGGCGATGATTCGCGCATCGACGTGAATGGTGCGCTCGCCGCCGACGCGCTCGAAGTTCTGCTCCTGGAGAAAACGCAAAAACTTGGTCTGTAACGTCGGCGTCAGGTCGGCGATCTCGTCGAGAAAGACGGTACCGCCGTTAGCCGCCTCGAGACGGCCGGGCTTGTCTTTGACCGCGCCGGTAAAAGCGCCGCGCATGTGCCCGAACAGCTCGCTCTCGAGAAGTTCTTCGGAGAGCGTGGTGCAATTGACGACGACGAACGGCTTGCTCTGGCGCTTGCTCCATCGATGGATCTGGCGGGCGATGACGTTCTTGCCGGTGCCGCTTTCTCCGGTGAGCAAAATCGTCGCGTCGCTGGCCGCTGCCTGGCGAGCGGTTTCGAGCAGGCGTTGCATCGCCGGGCTTTTCGAGTCGAGCAGCGGTTCTTCGTCGATCGCACTGCGGAGTGCGCGATTTTCGGCGGTCAGCAGCCCGACGTGCAGCGCCTTGTCGACGGTGTGCTGAATCTGCTCGAGCGAAAACGGCTTGGTGACGTAGTCGTAGGCGCCGGATTTCATCGCCTCGACCGCATTTTCGACCGTCGCATAGGCGGTCATCAGGATTACGAGGCACTCGGGCGCGCGCCGCTTGATTTCGCGCAGCAGCTCGAGACCGCTCATCTCGGCCATCTTGTAATCGGTCAGCACGAGATCGAACTGCGTCTCGGCGAGCAGCGCCACGGCCTGGGTACCGTTTTCGGCGGCGCGAACCTCGTGGTCGAGCGACTCGAAGAACGTCGTGAGACTGCGGCGGATGTTGCGCTCGTCGTCAACAATGAGCAGCTTGGCCATCAAATCTCCATTGCGGCGGGAATTTCGACGATGAATCGCGCACCGTGAGAATTGGCGCTTTCGACGAATATCCTGCCGCCGTGTGCTTCGACAATTTCCTTGACGATCGACAGGCCCAGCCCGGCCGATCCTTTCTCGAAGCCTTCGGAACCGTACTGCACGAAACGTTCGAAGATGTAGTCTTTCATGTCGGCCGGAATACCGGGACCGGAGTCGGTGACTTCGAGCCGCGTGGCCCGCTCGGTGCCGCGCGCCGCGACTGTAATAGTTCCGCCGGCGGGAGTGTAGCGCAGCGCGTTGCCGAGCAGGTTTGAAATCACCCACGAGAGCTTGACCGCGTCGCCGATGATCTCCGGCACCGCACCGATATGCTCCTCGAGCGCAACCTGTTTCTCGCGCGCCTGGGTCGCGAAGCGCCGGGTCACGTCGGCCGCCAGCCGCGCAAGATCGAGCCGCTTCTGCTGGACGGCGATGGCCGGAATCTCACCGCGCGCAAGGTTGAGCAAGTTGTCGGTAAGCTGACGCATCCGCGAGCATTCTTCCAGGATCACCTGTAGCAGCTCGCCGCTCTTCGCGTTCGTATTCACATCCTCGCGGCTCAACAATTCGGCCGACAACGCGAGCGAAGTCAGCGGCGTCCTGAGTTCGTGCGACAGCGTGGCGACGAGGTTGGTGCGCGCGCGATCCTGATCGCGGATGTAGGTCACATCCTGCAGAATCAGCAGCGTGCCGAGCGACTTGCCGACCGTATGATGAAGCGGCACCGGCTTCAGCACGTACGAATGATCGCGGCCGCGAACGTGAAGATCGATCTCGGTGCGATGGCCGTTGGTCCCGGTTGTCCCGGCCCTCTGCAGCGTGCGCAACGCGTCGCGCACGCGCAGATAGTGAGGATGGTTGCTGCTGAGATCGTCGAACGGACTGCCGAGTGCGTCCTGCAGATCGACGCCGAGAATCAGCGACGCTATCTCATTTATGTGCGCGACGATTCCCTCGCTGTCGATCAGCACGACGCCATCCTCGAGGCTCTCGATGATCGCTTCGGTCTTGCTCTTTTCGTAAACCAGGCGCTCGACGTTGAGTTTGTCGTATTGTTCGAGGCGCTCGGCCATCGAATTAAATTCGCGCGCGACCGCTTCGAGCTCGGCCAGCGGCTGCGGGCCGAGCCGCACCTGAGATTTGCGTTGGCTGATTCCGCGCAGACGCTCAGCGAGCTCTGTCAATGGCTTTGAGAGCCGCCATCCGAGTCCCCACGAAACCGCAGCGCCCACCAGCAGCACCAGCGCGAGGCCGCCCGCGAACTCGTAAGCAAGGCGTTTGCCCAAGCGAACAGACCGGCTGTCCGCGCGGAACATCGCCGCCTTGTTCATCGCGATCAAATCGTCGAGCTTGCCGTTCAGCTCGGCGAATTCGAGATCGTGATTGGTGCCGGGCGGCGCCGCGGCGACATCAGCGAATAGTTGGTTGCCGCGTTTGAGGATGTCGGCCGCGAGTTCAGGCTCTCCAACTTCGGTGAAGTCGTGATCTTCGACGTCGATCCATTGTAAAAAATTATGCCGCGCCCCGGGAAGCACATCTTTGGCTTTGCCGTCGTGCTCCGCCACCTGCAGCGTGTTGAGCGCGGCGTGCATGTTCTGCGCAGCCTCGATGCTGATGTAGTTGCGGTAGAGCGTCGCGCGGATTGCGCCGCCGAGCGCGTACACCCGCGGCAGTGTGTAGAGTCCCAGCAGAACCACCAACGCCAACATCAGCAGCGTGCCGTT
>NZ_DATDGQ010000226.1:0-5087 GCF_036522015.1 Binatus sp. (SeqCode) | reverse complement strand
GTAGTTCTCACGCCGAGCGGTTTCAGCACGCGCGCGATGTAAAGCGCGGTCGCCTCGCCTTCGACGGTGGCGTTGGTCGCGACTATCACCTCGCGCACGACTGCGGGCGGACTAACGCGCGCAATCAGTTCCTTCATCTTGATGTCGTCGGGACCGATGCCGTCGAGCGGCGCGAGCGCGCCATTGAGCACGTGATATACGCCGCCGAAACTGCGCGCGCGCTCGATTGCCATCAGGTCCGCCGGCCCCTCGACCACGCAAATCACTTCGCGCTCGCGCGCCTCGTCGTCGCAAATCTGGCACCGCGGATGGTCCGACAGCCCGAAGCATCCCGAGCACAGTCCGACGCGCTCTTTCATTTCGAGCAGCGATTCCGCTAGCGCGATCACCTGGTCGCGCGGCCGATTGAGCAGGTTGAACGCCAGCCGCGACGCCGTCTTCTCGCCGATTCCTGGCAGCCGCGACAGTTCCTTGACGAGCCGCGTCATCGCCGGCGGCAGTCCGTCCTGCCGCTTCAGGTTTTCCGCCATCAAGCGCGCTCCGTCATTCGCTGCCGAAGCCGTCGTTGCCGAAGCCGGGAATCTGCAGGGCGCTCAGCGGCCCGAGCTTGCCCATCTCGTCGGCGAGCATCTTTTGCGCGCGCGCCATCCCGTCGTTGATCGCCACGAGGATCAAGTCTTCGAGCATCGACTTATCGTTGGCTGCGACGATCGCGGCATCGATTACTATTTTGCGCACGCGCAGCGTGCCGTCGACCACCACGCGCACCATGCCGCCACCCGACTGCGCCTCGACGGTTTTCAGCGACGCCGCTTCCTGCATTTCCTTCATGCGCGTCTGCAGGTCTTTTGCCTGCTGCATCAATGCCGATAGATCTATTTCCGCCACACTGATCGCTCCTTGCCGCCGGTCTCCCTGCGGCAACGTATTACTTTGATTCCTTCGCCGAAGCTTGCATCGGGTTCGGCATCTTCAATTCCACCAGCCGCGCGTCGAGCGTATCGAACACTCGTCGCACCGCGGGATCAGCCAGCACCGCCTGCCGTTCCTCCGAAGTCGCCGCACGTCGCGCCGCCTCCGTCGCCCGCGCAGCCTCTATCGGTTTGGATGCGGGCGCAATTTCTCTGATTGATTCGATCGGTGACGGCGCCGTTTTCTTCGGCGCAGTTTCCACGACAACCGGCTGAGCCGCCGGTGCCGAAGCGGTGGCCGGCGGCAACTCGCGGGTGAGTCCATTGCCAGCGAGCGTCGTCGTAGCGCGGGTAGCAGGATTCGCTGCGCCGTTGGTCGAGAGCTCGACTCGAATCGCGCGCCCGAGATGCTCGCCCGCAAGCTCCGCGATAACATTCTTGTTGTCGTTCAAATACCGAATGTAGATGTCGTTGCGCGCTGTGACTGTTAAAATATCGCCGTCGAGCACGAGTCCCGCCCCCTGCTCCATGAATCCGGCGAGCGCCGCGCGCTTACCGCGGATAAAATCGCGCAGCTCGGGAAGCTCGCGAGCACCGTCGTCGTGAGATTCACTGCGTAGCGGCGCGTCTGCTTTGACTTCACCCTCGACCCGCAGCCGCCGCGCACCGCTCGCTTGCGGATTCGGCACAGGCTCAGGTTTCACCGCGACGCGGCTTCCAGAGCCACCGCCCGACGATGCGGGCGGAGTACCTGACGCGGGTGGCGTCGATCCGATCGCGCGCAGCAAGTCGTCGGCGTCGATGACCGCCGCCAGCGAGGCCATCCGCACCACCGCCATTTCGAGCAGCAGATCGGGGTACGGCGATTTGAGAATCTGCTCTTGCGATTCCGCCATCAGCCGAAACAGGCGCATGATGTCGCGCGCGCTGGCGCCCGAGGCCAGCCGCTTCAGCTCCGCCACTTCATGATCGGGAATATCGTCAAGCGGACTCTCCGAGTCGCCCGCCGGAAGTTTCGCGACTGCGAGATTTCGCAGCGTCTCGAGCAAATCGCGTCCGAGCGATTCGAGATTGGCGCCACGACTCGCCAGTTCGCGCACATGCGCGAGCGACGCCGCCGCGTTCCTGGACATGATCGCGTCTGCCAATTTCAAAACCGTGGTCCGGCTCGCAACCCCCAGCGACGACGCCACTTCGGCCTCCGTCACCTTGCCCGACGACGTCGCGATTGCCGTCTCGAGCATCCGCTCGGCATCGCGCATGCTGCCGCCGGCCTCGCGCGCGAGCAGCCGGATCGCAGGCTCCTCGACCTCGACCCCTTCGCGCCCGGCGAGATCCTGCAGCCGCTCGAGAATCTTGAGATATGGGATGCGCCGAAAGTCGTAGCGCTGCAGCCGTGACAGAATCGTCTCGGGCATCTTCTGCGGCTCGGTCGTCGCGAGAATAAACTTGACGTGTGGCGGCGGCTCTTCGAGCGTCTTCAACAGCGCGTTGAAGGCCGAGTCGGTGAGCTGATGGGCCTCGTCGATAATGTAAATCTTGAAGCGGTCGCGCGCGGGCCGGTAGCTGAGATTTTCGATGATCGCGCGCGCATCCTCGATTTTGCGGTAGGTGGCGCCGTCAATCTCGTTCACGTCGAGCGAGCTGCCGGTGCGAATCTCGACGCACGCCGCGCATTCGCCACACGGCTCCGCAGTAGGGCCTTTCTCGCAATTCAAACATCGCGCGAGAATCCGCGCAGCCGTGGTCTTGCCGACACCGCGAATCCCGGTGAACAAAAAAGCGTGCGCGATTCTTCCCCGCTTCAACGCTTCGCCGAGCGTGCGCGTCACGTGCTCCTGGCCAACCAGCTCCGAGAAGCGTTCGGGCCGCCATTTGCGCGCGAGTACGAGATGTGGGGTTTGAGATTCGGCCATCGCGAAATTTTTCGCTCCGGGACTGCCCGTCGAATGATAGCCAGGCACCCCTGCGGCACAGGGTGGCAGCCGGTACCGTTGCTTCCTTCCGGACCTGGCGGGGTTCGCGGCCTTCCCTTGCGCAGGACCCGGCTATCAGCGGCGGGCAGTCCCGAAAATTGCTCCAGCGCGCTTTCCTTTTGCGCGCCCTATTACAGTATCACAGCCGCGTTCATGCAACCGCCAATGACGAAAATGTTTCGTGCCCGCAGGGACGTTAATGAACAGCAATCGCGAGTCTCTACTTTGATGATTCGATCAAGATCGGTTTGCCACCGCGTATTCCAACTCCGGGCAGGCGGTAAGCAGCCGCCTCGGCGAGCTTCTTTGCTGGATGAATCAGTCCGAACGTGTGGGTACGACCGCCGCGGCCTGAGCCAGCTTTGCTGGTCTCGTATTTCCAGTCGGACTCTTCCAGAAACACCACGTCAACCCGCCACACCACGACGGGTCTCCCCGCTCTGAAGGTCCCGGTCGGATCAACCACGTACCGCCAAACAATGTACCAGCCGGGATGATTGTAGTGTGATTGAATTGCCCATGGCCGCGTACTTCCTTTTGATTCCAGAGCGATCTTCGCCGGCGGATTGAGACGGCCGTCGAGCGACAAGTCCGGAAAACGCTGCTGTGCCGTGTCCGGATGTTTGTGTCGCTTGTAGGGACTGAATGCGGCTAGAGCCTTGGATCCAAAAATTCCGACGATCGCACTGAAGACGTTCGCTTGTTCGAAGTATAGGTCAACCAGTTCTCCTGCCTCTCGTTCAACGTACTCAACGGCCTGCTGGACGTGAATTACTTCCAGGCCTCTCGGCAAGTGAGAGCTTTTGCTGGGCATCGGCGTAAGATGCGCCGTTCGTCCTGAGTTGCGCAAGTTGCGGGACCGCCTTCATCGCTATTCTGAAAAAATCGCGATCCGATTCAATCCCAATACTTTCGTATCCGATCGAGGCGGCCGCCGCGATTGTAGATCCGCCGCCCATGAAAGGATCGAGCACAATCCCTTTGCCCAAGGGCAGTGATGCGCGAACGATTTGACGCATGAACGCCTGCGGCTTGAGCGATGGATGCGGCGCCAAAGCACGTTCTTCCGGTCGCGTCGGTGCGGAACGAATCACGTCCAGAAACGGTTCCGTAGCGGAGATTCGACGCAGGCCTCCGGTTTTCCATTTGCGCAAATTGTCCTGCACCCGCCCTTCGCAGGGCTTGCGAAACAGTCCCCACGGTTCCCATGCGGAACGCGGCATCACGGAAATGTCGGTGAACTCGTTGTGCGCATTCTTCGGCCGGTCGCCGCCGCGCAAAGTCTGCACGAGACGAATGACCTCGCCCCGCTTTTCGAAGCCCACCTCCATGAGCGGTAGGTAGACCAAATGAGACAGCAGCGGGTTCGTGGCGATAAACAGGTGAGCTCCCGGTACGAGAATGCGAAGCGCGCGCTGAGCGAATTCACGAAAGAACTGTCTCAGCGCCGATATCTCCTGCGCTCTGAGTACGGTAAACCGGGGCAGCGGGCTCCGCTTGCAGCCATCAAACGAGGGCGGAATTCTCCATACTCCCCCGCGGCCGGAACGGAGCTTCGTCTTCTCGCCTTCGGTGTATTCCTTGAGGCCGTAGGGCGGGTCCGTGACGATTGCGTGAATCGACTCGGCCTTTCTCGAGCTCATCCACTCGAAGCAATCGGCGATAAGGATTGCATACTTGGCCGGAGCATCCACTGCACCATTCTTGTGGATGGAATCTTGTCTGGTATTGACGGTCAATCGTCCACCGATTTTGCTGGGACTATGCTGCTTCGACCGCACGCTTGCAAACCGAGCGTCCGCAGCCAGGCTGAGACACTCAGGCCCGCTCGTTGGGCACTCACTGTGAATCGCCGCTTCTGAGCGGCGGTCAAACGAATGCGAATCGAAGTTCCTTTAAGCTGGTTGCTTGCGACCGATCGAGACACGACTCGAACTGTAGCAACATTCGGCCTACGTCACAAATCTGTGGCGTGGGACTCGCGCGGTTGCTATCACAATTGGTATGGCATCGCACGCCGATAAGGTCACGGTTGGGCTCATACAAATGAGCTGCGCGGCCGAGCCGCGCCGCAATCTCGACAAGGCCATCTCGAAAATCGAGGAGGCTGCCAAGCGCGGCGCGCAAATCGTCTGTACCCAGGAGCTGTTCGGCGCGCACTATCCGTGTCAGGTCGAGGATCCCAAATTTTTCGATCTCG
>NZ_DATDGQ010000225.1:0-6573 GCF_036522015.1 Binatus sp. (SeqCode) | reverse complement strand
GGGGTCGCGACCGGACGGCGCGTGATGGCGTCCGCGGCGGAATCGCTCAAGCGCGTAACGCTCGAACTCGGCGGCAAGTCGCCAAATTTGGTTTTTGCCGACGCAAATCTGAAGCGCACCGCGGCGGGCGTCGCGCGATCGATCTACCGCAGCCAGGGACAGTCGTGCGTCGCCGGCTCGCGCTTGCTCATCGACAGCCACGTCGCCGCGAATTTTCTTGAACTGTTCGCCTCGGAGATCTCGACCCTCAAAATTGGCGACCCGCTCGCCGACGGCACCGAGTACGGCCCGTTGATTTCTGGCGCGCATCGCGAGCGCGTTCACTCGTTCGTTGCTGACGCGGTCGCAAACGGCGCGAAGCTTTTAGCTGGCGGAAAGAATCCCGCCCAACTCGCGCGAGGATTCTACTACTCGCCGACACTTCTCGACGGCGTCGATGCGCACTCGCGTGCCGTATCCGAGGAAATCTTCGGGCCGGTGCTCACTGTGGAACGATTCGATGACGAAGCGCAGGGCATCGCGAGCGCCAACGCGACGCGCTTCGGCCTCGCCGCCTACGTTTGGACCTCGAACGTTGATCGCGCGCTGCGGGTCGCTGAAAAAATCAAAACCGGAATGGTCTGGGTCAACAGTTTTTTTCTGCGCGATCTGCGCGTTCCGTTTGGAGGTGCGAAGATGAGCGGGCTCGGCAGGCAGGGCGGCCGCTTCAGCATGGAGTTCTGGACCGAGCCGAAACTCGTGTGCGTCGCGTACGGCGAGGAGGACCACGATGGGTAAGGTCGTCGCGACCATCTTCACTACCCATGTTCCGCGGCTGATGATCACCGATCCGGTCGCGCGCCGCGCATACATGGGCCGCAACGTGACGACCTTTTACGACGCGATGCCGAAGCTCGAACGCGAGCGCATCCGTCATCTCGACTTCGACACCTTCTTACTAATCGATACTCACTGGTTCTCTACTTTGGAGTACGTACTCAATGCTCACGAGCGGCTCGCGGGTGTGTATACATCGGAAGAGCTGCCGGAGATGCTGCACGGTCTCGAATATGATTACCAGGGCGATGGCGAACTCGCGCGCGCAGTCGAGATGGAAGCTCAGGAGCGGGGGATTCGCGCTATCGCGTCGGCGCATAGCAACTTACCGATGCACTATCCCACGCTCAACGTGATGTACTACTTCAATCACGAAGCGCGCCGCCGGGTGTTGTCACTGAGTGTGTGTCAAACGGCGTCGGTCAAAAACGACTTGGCGTACGGCGCCGCGATCGGACAGGCTATCTGGAAATCGAATCGGCGGGTCGTGATCGTGGCCTCCGGCGGCATGTCGCACAAGTTCTGGGACTACGATCACATTCTCGACCGGGCGTCGGCGTCACCCGACGACATCGCGTCAACCGCCAATCGCCTCTATGACGAACGGATCATGGAATGGTTTAAGCAGGGGCGGCACGATGCCGTGCTGTCCGCCGCCGACGACTACCGCGCACATTGTTCGCCCGAAGGCCGCTTCTCGCATTACATCACGATGGCGGGCGCGATGGGCGGCGACTCATGGACCTGGCGCGGCGAGCAGTTCGGAAAATACGAGGCCGCAATCGGAACCGGCCAGGCGATCTTTTTCTTTCAACCCTCATTCAGCGGAGCCGAACGCGAGGCCGCCTAGCGCAATACGGTCGGAGGTGCGCGTTTGAAACTTGCACATGGGATTTTGGCGATGCTGGTGACGCCGTTTCATGACGACTACCGGCTCAACGAAGATGCGCTGCGGCGCGAAGTTCAGTGGGCGATTGCGGCCGGCGCACGAGGCATCGTCGCTGCGCCGAGTATCGGCGAATTTCTGCATATGGATGAGGCCGAGCGCACGCGAGTTTTCGAAATCGTGATCGAAGAGACGCGCAAGCGCGCCGACCTGTCTGCCGTTGCGATGACCTCAGGCGCGACCACGCTCGAGACTCTGCGCTACGCCAAAATCGCCGCCCGCCTCGGCTACGATGCGCAGCAGGTGATTCCGCCGTACTACTGGCGATGCGGCGAGGCCGAAGTCGAGCGCCATTATCGCATGATTGCCGAGGCCGGCGACCTGCCCGTCGTCATCTACCACAACCCCGCGCTCAGCAAGTTCAACATCACGCCGAAGTTCGCCGGCAAGCTCGCGACGATTCCGGGCGTCGTCGCATTCAAGGAAGTGCTGACCGACTTGCAGCATCTCGAGGCGCTGTACGACGAGGTGGACGGCCGCGCGGACATCTATAATACGTTTCGCGCGATGCTGGCAGGGCTAATGCTCGGCGCGGCCGGCGGCTTCATCAATATTTTCGCGGTGCCGGCCGCGGTCGCGCTGCTCAAGGCGTACCAGGCCGGCGATTACAAGCGCGCCGAGGAAATTCAGCGCCGGCTCAATCGATGCTTTCCGCGCGGCGGTGAAGAAACGCTCGGCCATCTAGGGACTACGAAAGTCACTGCTTCGGTCGCGACCGGAATCGAGATGGGCCCGGCGCGGCCGCCGTACATGGCGCCCGCCGACGCCGCAGAACGAATCCGCAAGCGCCTGCCGTTGCTCAACGAGGTCATCTGAGATGGGTGCGCGCTCGGGCAACAATTACCTGTCGTCGCTGAAAAAGCTCGGCGCAGAAATCTGGATCGGCGGCGCTCGCGCCGGCGATGTCACCGCGCATCCTGCGTTCGCCAATTGCGCGCGCTCGGTCGCGTCGCTCTACGACATGCAGATGGAGCATCCCGAGACGATGACCTTCCGCACCGACGACGGCGGTCGCGCGGGAATGTCGTTCATCATTCCGAAGAGCGCCGACGACCTGCGCAAGCGCACGCGGATGATGAAGACGTGGGCCGACTTCGGCTGCGGGATGCTCGGGCGCACGCCGGATTACCTGAACGTGAGTCTCGCCGCGATGGCCGCGGCGCGTGAGTTTTTTGCGGAAAGCGATAAGCGTCACGGCGACAACATCTGGAATTACTATATCGAGGCGCGGCATCACGATTGGTGCGCGACGCACACTCTCGTCAATCCGCGTGCGAGCCGCGCCGCCGGATGGGCGGGACATACCGACGCCGACCTGGCGCTCAAGCTCGTCGAGAAGACCAAGGAAGGTATCGTCGTGAGCGGATGCCGGATGCTCGCGACGCTGGCGCCGCTCTCGGAGGAGTTGCTGGTGTTTCCTTCGACGGTGCTGAAGGCCGAGCCCGCGGCTGAGCCCTTCGCGCTGTCGTTTGCGATCAATTGCAACGCCAAAGGCCTCAAGTTCCTGTGCCGTGACACCTACGACCTGGGCCGTTCACGCTTCGACAATCCGCTCGCGTCGCGCTTTGACGAGATGGACGCGGTGGTCGTGTTTGACAACGTGCTCGTGCCGTGGGAGCGCGTTTTTCTGTGGGGCGACGTCGCGCGATGCAACGCGCTGTACGCGGGAACCGGCGCGGTCGTGCACATGATGCACCAAGTGGCGGTGAAAAATGTCGCGAAGAGCGAGTTCGTTTTGGGACTGGCTGCGCGAATCGCCGAAGCCAGCGATGCGATGAGTTTACCGCATGTGCGCGAACGCATTGCCGAAATGATCATGACCACCGAGACGATGCGTGCGTGCCTGCGCGCGGCTGAAGCTGACGCCGCTCCTGACAAATGGGGCGTCTTCACGCCGGCGCGGGCGCCGCTTGACACCGCGCGCAATCTTTTCCCGCGCTTGTATCCGCGCCTGGTCGAAATTATCCAGCTCAACAGTTCGAGCTCGCTGATGGCGACGCCGTCCGCGGCTGACTTCGCAAATCCCGCCGAGCTGCCGGACATCGAGCGCTACTTCGGCGCCGCCGACGCACCCGCGAAGGACCGCGTCGCGCTGTATCGATTGGCATGGGAGGTCGCATGCAGCGCCTTCGGCGGCCGCCAGGTTCTCTACGAGCGCTTCTTCTTCGGCGACCCGGTAAGAATGGCAAGCGCGCTGGTCGACAATACCGACCTGAAGCCGCTGATAGATCGAGTGCGCGCATTCCTGAAACGCGCCGACTGAGTAAGTCCGGTTCCGTCACTCCGGTTGATTTCATCCCGAGCGAGCGACGCGAGCCTCGCTTTGTCAGGATGACAGAAGCGCTCGCGTTGCTCCCTTCCCGATCACGCAACACATAACAGCGCGGATGGCGGACTGCGCCAGCGCCCGCTATCGTCATGCATCCATGGCACGACTTCGAAAAGCAGCTCGCATCTGGGGCAATCCCAAGGCGCGCGAAATTGGCGAGCGCGTACTCTTCACACCTGACGACGACCTCTTCACGATCGATCCGCTCGCGATGTTCGGCCGCCGCGCGCCAATCGAAGTCGAGATCGGCGCGGGCAAAGGCGAATTCATCATCGAGCGCGCCGCGCAGTTTCCCGAGCGCAACTTTATCGCGGTCGAACTCTCCTCGACGATCACGCGGGTGCTGGCGGTGCGATGCGGCCGCGCGGGACTCGACAATTTGCGCGTCGTGCGGATGGACGCGCGCACGCTGGTCAACCTGATGCTCGGGGACGCGTCCGTCAGCGCGTACCATATCTATTATCCCGACCCCTGGCCGAAGGAGCGTCACGTCAAGCATCGGCTGTTCACGCCGACGCTCGTCGCGAGCCTGTTTCGCACCGTCGAGCCAGGGGCGATCGCCTACGTCGCGACCGACGTGCGCGGTTACGCCGCCGAGATTTTCCCAATGATGCTCGCGGCAGGCTTTATCCGCGCGGTCGAGGCCGCGCCGGGCGCTGAGCGCACCGGGTTCGCGCGCAAGTATGTTGCCGCCGGCAAACCGGTTTTCTCGGCCTCATTCCGGAGGCCGCGTCAGTCCAAAAGTACCTGAATCCGCCCGCCTGTCATCACGAGGTGCCGAATCGCGGATCTGGTGCGGATTGCAATGCCGGACCGCCTTGTTTAACCTTTTCGCGACTCTCCGATGAAACGCTTGCTGTTGATACTGGTGGCTTTTGTTCTACTGCCTGCCGCGGCTTGTAGTTTGCGCCAGAAGCCTTCCGGCGAAGACTACTACGCGCAGGGTCAACTTAATTTTGCGACAAAAGAGTACAAGGCAGCGATCGAAAATTATCAGCAGGTGATCGACAAATATCCGTTCAGCCCATATGCCGAAGACGCCGAGATGAAAATCGGCCTCGCCTACTACCAGCAAAAGGATTACGCCGAGGCGATCGGCGCGCTGGACGATTTCCAGCGGATGCATCCGACGAGCAAAAATCTCGAGCTCGTCACCTATTACATCGGCCTGAGTTACTACGATCAGATTGGGCGCGAGGACCAGGATCAGGGCAAGACCGAAGCGGCGCTCAAGCGCTTCCAGGAACTGGAGCAGCGCTTTCCCGAAGGCGATTTTTCCGAGCTGGCGCATGACAAGGTCCTGGTATGTCGCGAGATGCTCGCGCGCAACCAGATGATCGTCGGCAACTACTATTACAAGCGCGCAAACTTCCGCGCGGCAGAATCGCGCTTTGCCGAGCTGCTGCAGAAATATCCCGAGACTCCGGTCGCGCCGGACGCGCTGTTCGAACTGGGAATTTCGCTCGAGAAGGAAGGCAAGCGATACTCGGCGGCGCAGGCTTTCGCCGCCGTGGAGAAGCATTTCCCCACCTCCAACTATGCCAAGAGAGCCCGGACCGAGCTCGCCAAGCTCCACCAACCAATCGACACCGAAGAAGATCCGCTGCCGCTGGTGCTGGCCGAGACCGGCTACGGCGGAAATCCCGATGACTCGAACGCGGACAAAGTAGTCGTGCGCCAGCGCTCCGAGATGCGCGGCACCGATGTCGCGTCTAGCGGCGGGTCCACATACGGAGCCGACGGACTGCCGAACCTCGATGCGTCGATGCCGCCGGGCGCGGCCGCGAAAGCGTCATCGCCGGAGGTGCCGCCCGTCGCGAACGCGCCCGATCCGTCGCAGCCCGATCTTCCCAGCGCAAAGGCCGGGGGACCTGACATGATGCGGGCGCCGGCTCCTATCCTGCCCAAGCCCACCGGCAGTATCGCCGGCGCCGCCTCGGCGCAGGCGCGCGCGATGACCGGAGAGGCAGACGCAGCTCCGTCGGAGGCGTCGCTCCATCAAATGAACGCGAGCGGGGATGCGACCGCACCCGCGCCGGAGCCAACCTTGCATCAGATGACCGCGCCCGGGGACGCGTCGTCGTCGGCGCCGTTGTCGCTGAGCGAGCCGCCCGCGGCCGGTCCCGCGACCCTGAAGACGATCCGTTTGTCATCGAACGATCCGCCGCTGTCGGTGATTCTTGAACTCAGTGGTCCCGTCAGCTTCGACAAGAACCTGCAGAGTAGTTCCGACGGCTCGACCGCGACTGTGATGCTCAAGGACGTTACCCTGGACCCGGCCCTGCAGACTCATCTGGTGTTCGACAAATCGATCTTCAAGGATTGCAGCGTCTCGAGCAGCTCGGCAGGCACCACCGTCACCCTCAACATGCAGCCAGTCGCACACTTCGCGGTGGTGCCGCTCGAAAGTCCGCCGCGCCTGCTGATGACGTTCACCCCGCAAGCCGGAACCCTGAAGACCAGTTCCGCGAAGTAAGGGGCT
>NZ_DATDGQ010000224.1:0-5175 GCF_036522015.1 Binatus sp. (SeqCode) | reverse complement strand
CCTCGCCGGGGAAGCGCGCCTGCCAGTTGATGAGCACGTCCATGTAGCGATATGCGTACTTACTGATCATCTGTTTGACGCTGGCCTGGCGGCGGCTGAAGCGGCCTTCGGGGAGCTGGAACTTCTCGCCGGCCTTCTTGCCCTTGACGGCCTTGGTCATCGGATGTTGCGGGCCGTACTCGTCGAGCGCTTCGTCGGCGTCGTTGGCGTCCTCGAGCAGAATCCATTTTTCGGTGTTGGAACCCTCCTCGAGAAAACTGAGCGCGCAACCGGACCCGGCCATGTCGAAATCGGGCACGTGCGGCATCGGGCCAACCGGTCCGAGCGCGGCCAGGTATGCGCGATGCGCATCGACGCTGCCACCCTGCCGGCGCAACAATTCGTAAGCGTAGGCGAGCGCCTCGTTGGCGCGACCGCCGTCGCGCATGAATTGCACGGCCGCGCGGCCGAGCGCAGGCGGAATTTCGCGCGCCGGCGGCATCGAATTCGGGTCGGCGACGACCAAATCCACCTTGCCCAGGCGAGACGCGACGATCGAGCGTCGCAGCTTCAGCACGCGGTCTTCGGGATGCGCGCTGAGCATTTCCTCGAGCTCGGCCAGCGCAGCTTCGGGATCGTTGCGTTCGAGTTTGTCGAGCTGATCGGCGACCGAGCCGGCGTCAACTGCTTTTTCGGGATGCAACTGGCGCGAGATGTCGGCGACGATGTCTTCGCGACCGAGCCGGCCCGCACAATCGAGCAGCCGGCGGGTGTCGGTTCCTGAAGTGCCGGCGGGCGCCAGCGTTTGCCACAGCGGCAGCGCGTCGCGATAGCGTCCCAAATCATGGAGCAGCGCGGCGAGCTTGCGCCGGTTGTCGGCGCCGATGTCGGGCGTCAGCCCCGAAAGAGCCTCGTCGGCGAGCTTCGACGCCTGGTCGAACTTGCCCTGCGCCAGTCGGAGATTGGCACGCAGCGTCCGCATCGTGACTGCGGGCAGGCGACCCTCAGAAATCGACGACAACAGCGCGTCGGCGTCGTGATAACGCTCGGCGCTCGAAAGCGCTTCGATCGCGGCTGCGACTGCAAAGGGAAAATCGCCGGATGGAATCGCGTCGGGCCGCGAGATCGAGCGCATCAGCAGCTCGGTGGCCTCCTGCAAATCGCCGGGCTCGTCGCGCTCGCGCAAGGTGACCGCGAGATGATAATCGATGTCGTCGCGACCGCCCACGGAAGCGGCGCGGCGCAGCACGTCGATAGCCTCGCTCAGGCTGCCGCGCGATCGCAGCACGATTCCATATTCGCACAGCCCGTTGGCATCCTCGCGCTCGAGGCTATGCGCCTGTTCGATATCCTTGCCCGCGCCCTCGGTGTCGCGCAGCGCGATTCGCGCCTGTGCGCGTCCGATCAGCGCCTGTACTTCGCTGGAGACCTGTCGCTCGGCCTGCGCGAGCGTCAGCGCCTGCGTGAAGCAAGTCTCTGATTCGCGGATGCGGCCCTCGTCACTTTGCGCAGGCGTATCGCTCGCCTCTCCCGCCATTTCCAGCTCATTGAGCAGAATCGCCTGTCCGAGAACGAGCCATGGGATCGAATTGTTCGGCAACGCGGCGCTGGCCAGGCGGGCATAACGCTCGGCGCGATCGAAGTGCGCATCGAGCAGCGCACGCCGCGCCATCACGACCGCGACTTCGGGATCGGATGAGAGCTCGGGCGCGACGTTTTCCTCGAGCGACCTCGCGTCATACGACTTGGGCGCATTATTCAGCCACAGCGCGACCGCGCGGCCGCTTGACGGAAACTGCATCCGCAGCTTATCCGCCAGGGCGAACGCGCGTTCACGCTCGCCGAGCAGTTCGTGCGCGAGCGCCTCGTTGGTGCATGCGTTCTCCTCGTCGGGCTGCAGCGATTTCGCCGCAATGAACAGCATCGCCGATTTGCGCGCCTCGCCTTCCTTCAGCCACGCGGCGCCGAGATACGAGAGCACGCGGAACTTGTGCGTGTTCGAGAGCTGGCTCCACTTCTGCTCGCGTAGTCTGAGCAGCGCCAGCCGCGCAAGCTGATATTGATGGCTCTCGAGAAATGCCGCCGCGGCCGAGATCTCTTCTCCCAGCGCATCGGACGGTCCCGCCGCCGCCGGCTCGCATCGTGCCTCGAGATGAACGACGGCATCGGCACGCGTCAGCGCCTGGCGCTTGGCCGCGGTCCCGAAGTCGGTGAGGATCTGAGGATACTCGTCGAGCAGTTCCTCAATATCATCCCAGGTCAGGACTTCGATCGCTGAGATGCCGTCTTTGCGGTTGGCGCGGTTGAGATCGAACAAGGAGCGTTGCAAGCCCTCGGGCTTGGCGGCCGTAGTCGCGATCACGAAGCGTCCAATCGGGAGCTTCAAGCTCGCGGCCCGGTCCACGGCGTCCTTGATCTCTGCAATCGTCAACTCGCCTCGCGCAGCGCGCAGATCGCACTTGACGGCGGCGAGTCGCGGACGGCCGCTGATCTCGATCAGGTTGATCCCCTTTTCAGCGCGATCCGGATCGCGGAATCGCTCGAGCTGAGGGAGCTGCCAATGACGCCGCAGAAGCTTCAGACAGAGCCTTTCGAACTCGTCCGCACTTCTGGGCAGCGGATATCCAGGAGCGAATTTTGCCATAGTGTAACATTTCCTAACACAATGTCGGGATCCAAGGAAGCCCCTCAAACATCACGGCCAGCGGGAGTCACTTTCGGCACGCAAACGGCGCTGATAAGATGACTTTTTTCACCATGCTTAGTCTCGACAACCTTTCCAAGTCCTACGGGGGCCGCAAGATCCTTGATGGGGTGAGCTGGTCGATGGGCGACGACGGCCGGGTCGGCCTGGTCGGCCTCAACGGCGCGGGCAAGTCGACCCTGCTCAAGATGATCGCCGAGGTGCTGCCGCTCGACTCAGGCAGAATCACTCGGCCGCAGCGCACCCGCGTCGGCTACCTAGCGCAGGACGCTCCCGAGATGGGCGGCAGGTCGGTGCTGCGCGAGACGCTGTCGGCGCTCGACAGGATGCAGGCGCTCGACCTGCGCCGCAAGGAAGTCGAAGAGATTCTAACCCGCGAGCATTCCGGCCCGGCCCACGACGCCGCGCTCGAAGAATTGGGCGAAGTGCTGACCGAGCTCGAGCATCACGACTTTTACAGCGCCGAGAGCCGCGCCACGTCGGTGCTATTCGGGCTGGGCTTCACCGATGAAGACCTCGCGCGCGACGTCAGCGAATTTTCCGGCGGCATCCGGATGCGCATCGCGCTCGCAAAACTCCTGCTCGACGCGCCGGACTTCATGATGCTCGACGAGCCGACCAACCATCTCGACATCGAGGCGCGCAACTGGCTTGAGGATTACCTGGTCGCATACCAGGGCGGCATCATCCTCGTCTCGCACGACCGCTATTTTCTGGATCGCGTCACCAGGCGCACCGTCGAAGTATCGCGCGGGCGGCTGACCGAATACGTCGGTGGCTACTCGCGCTACCTCGTGCTGCGCGAGGAACGGTTCGCGCTCGAGCTGGCGGCGTTCGAGCGGCAGCGCGAAGAAATCGAACACATGGAGAGTTTCATCAGCCGCTTCCGCTACCAGGCGAGCAAGGCGCGCCTGGTGCAGAGCCGCATCAAGCAACTCGACAAGTTGGAGCGGCTCGAACCGCCCGAAGGGTCGCAGAAGCCGCCCGCAATTTCGTTTCCCAAATGCGAGCGCAGCACGCGCCGCGTCTTCGAGCTGAAAGGCGCGATCAAACGGTACGGCGCGCACACGGTGTACGACGGCGTCGATCTGACGATCGAGCGCGGTGCGCGAATCGCGCTGGTCGGGCCCAACGGCTCGGGAAAATCCACCATGATGAAGATACTGGCGGGCGTCGAGCCGATGTCCGGCGGCGAGCGAATAGTCGGCGCCAGCGTGCAGGCCGGATACTTCGCGCAGAATCTCGCCGAGTCGCTTTCATACGACAAGACCGTGCTCGACGAGCTGAGCCAAAGCGCGCAGGGCCGCACGATGGCGGAGATTCGTTCGATTCTCGGCGCAATGCTGTTCTCCGGCGACGACGTGCACAAGAGCGTCGAGGTGCTGTCGGGCGGCGAGCGCGCGCGGCTGGCGCTGGCGAAGGTCCTCGCGCATCCGAGCAACTGCCTGCTGCTCGACGAACCGACCAACAACCTCGACATCGTCGCCAAGGACACTCTGCTCGAGGCGCTCCGGCGCTTTCCGGGCACAGTTATTATAGTCAGTCACGATCGCTTCATCCTGAATGAGCTCGTGACCGAGGTGCTCGAAGTCGGCCAGGGGCACGCGATTCGCAACCTCGGCAACTACGACGAATACCTCGAGAAGAAAGCGCAGACCGAAGCGCCGCCGCCGTCAGCGCAGGCCGCCCGAACGGCGCCAGTCCACTTGCGCGACGCACGCGGTAACAACGGAATCGCGCCGCATCAGAAAAAAGTCGAAGCACGCAAGGCCGCACCGCCGGCTAAAGACGATCGCGACGCGTCTCGCAAACGAGAACGAATCGCGCGCCAGCGTGGACAGATCGAAGCCGAGATAGAGCAGAAGGAAAACCAACGCGGGACGCTCGCCACTGAAATGAACGACCCGAACTTTTATCTCACGCGCAAAGACGCCAACGATCTGATCGCGCGCTACGAGCAACTCGGCCGCGAGATCGAAAAGCTCTACGCCGACCTCGTCAAGTTCGACGAAGCCGCCTCCGCCTGAATCTTGTTTCTCATTCTGCGCCGCCGCGGCGAAGAATCTCGACGGACGCTGTGTCCGGCGCTCTCACTACGCGCTGCGCGCGAGATCCTTCGCTGCGCTCAGGATGACGGAAGAGAATGACCCGCCTAGCTCTGGTTCCCCTTTCCGCTCGGGAAGGGGTTAGGTTCCGAGTCGTCTCAACTCAACTCTCGGTAAAACTCGCGAACATCCTGCGCCAACAGCCCCGGCTCTTCCATTGCCGCGAAGTGCCCACCCTTCGGCATCACCGTCCATCGCCGCACATTGAATGCGCGCTCGGCCCAATGCCGCGGCGGACGCACCAGCTCTCCCGGGAACAGCGCGACAGCAGTCGGCGCCTCGATCAGCGTGCCGGGCTTGATCCGCCACGGATGATGCCGCGCTTCGTAGTACAGCCGCGTCGAGGAGTTAATCGTCTGCGTGATCCAGTAGATCATTACGTTGGTC
>NZ_DATDGQ010000223.1:0-7124 GCF_036522015.1 Binatus sp. (SeqCode) | reverse complement strand
TCAGCCATGTGCCCGCCCCGCCCGCGCAGGAACTTAGAGGAACTAATTGTAGTGAAACCCGCGATGGGTTTCACACTTCCTTCGGCAGGGGTGACCCCTGCACCCAGTATTAAGAAAATAAAGATGCGGGACTTCGTCCCTGTTAGAACTAGTTGAGAGATCTTTCCCGCTGCCGGCGACGAAGTCGCCAGCAGCTTACTTGGGAGAGGTAGAGAAGGGCCGGGATTGTTGAATCGCACCGGAAAAGAACCTGAGAGCAAAAGGGCGTCCTCGCCATTTTGCGATTAGTACTGGGTGCAGGGGTCACCCCCAACCGCGGGCGCGGGGCGCGCAGCCCCGCATCTCACTGTCTGTAATTCGGCGCTTCCTTCGTGATGAACACGTCATGCACATGACTCTCGCGCATGCCCGCATCGCTCACCTTGACGAACTTCGCCCGCTTGCGCAGCTCGACCAGGTTCGCCGCGCCCAGATATCCCATTCCCGACTGCAACCCGCCGACCAGCTGCTCGATATTCGACGCGAGCGATCCGCGATGCGGTACGCGCCCCTCGATTCCCTCCGGCACATGCTTGCCGTCGGTCACACTGAGCTGCCTGTAGCGATCGCCGGTGCGCTCGTTCATCGCGCCGAGCGACCCCATCCCGCGATACAGTTTGTAGGTGCGCCCCTGGTAGAGAATCGTCTCGCCCGGACTTTCCTCTGATCCCGCGAATAGCGATCCAATCATCACGCTGTTCGCGCCGGCCGCAATCGCTTTGGTGATATCGCCCGAAAACCGGATTCCGCCGTCCGCGATCACCGGGATATTGCGCGGCTCGGCAATCGCGATCGTGTCCATAATTGCCGTGATCTGCGGCACGCCGACTCCCGATATCACGCGTGTCGTGCAAATCGACCCCGGCCCCATCCCGACCCGTAGCGCATCGGCGCCCGCATCGCACAGCGCCTTGGCTCCTTCGCTGGTCGCGACGTTCCCCGCCACGACCTCGACGCCCGGCCACTCGCTCTTGGTCGCTTTGATCGCGTCGATCACGTTCCGCGTATGCCCATGCGCGGTGTCGATACAGATCACGTCAACGCCCGCACGCCGCAGCGCCGCCACCCGAGCCTCGCGCTCCGGACCGACGCCCACGGCAGCGCCAACCCGCAGCCGTCCGAGTTGATCCTTGCTCGCATGCGGATGCCGAATCGCCTTGTCCATATCCTTGACTGTGATCAACCCTCGCAGCCGATTCTGATCGTCCACCAGCGGCAGCTTCTCTATCCGATGCGCTTGCAGGAGCTCCTTCGCATGCTCGAGATCGATCCCCGGACGCGCCGTGATCAACTTGCTCGTCATCACGTCGCGCACCTGCTTGTCCAGCCGCCGCTCGAAGCGCAGATCGCGATTAGTAAGAATCCCCACCAGTCGTCCGTCGGAAACAACCGGCAATCCGGAAATCCGGAAACGTTCCATCACCGCGACTGCCTCGCCAATTTTCTGCTCGGGGCTGACGGTGATCGGATCGACGATCATCCCGGTTTCATATTTCTTGACGGTCTCGACCTCGGCCGCCTGCTCTTCGATCGAAAGATTACGATGGATAAAACCAAAGCCGCCCATCTGCGCGATCGCAATCGCCGTGCGCGATTCGGTGACGGTATCCATCGGACTCGACACAAGTGGAATGCGCAGGCGGATCTTCGGCGTCAGCGCAGTAGAAACGTCGCAATTGGATGGCAACAAGTCGGAAGATTGAGGCAACAAGAGAACGTCATCGAAGGTAAGTGCTTCGCGGAGCTCCTGATGCGCCATAAAAATACCTCCTCGAATAAAAAAAGAGCCCGCGGGTTTTCCGCGGGCCCAATCCAGCCGTCAGTTCTTACACGCAGTCCGTTTAATCAGATGCGCCATAACCGACCCTAACAAGAGTCGAGCACCCGATCAATACGGGGATCGGATAAGAGCTAAGAATGAGGAACTTGATTGAAAGTGAAACCCGCGATGGGTTTCACACTTCCTTCGGCAGGGGTGACCCCTGCACCCGGTTAAAAGTACTAATCGCAAAATGGCAAGGACGCCATTTTCCTCTGAGGTCCCTTTCCTGTGTCATTCCGTCCTTGCGTCATTCAGAGCGGTTTTTTGTGTCATCCCGAGCCCGTTCGACTTCGCTCAGGGCAGGCTCCGCCGAGGGACCCCGGATCTTTCTCGACGCCAGCCGACGCACCCCAACCACGGATCAACCGAGGTATGTGACGCTCGAGCTTCATTCCAGCGCTTTGTGTCATTCAGAGCCCTTCGACTCTCGCTCAGGACAGGCTCCGCGAAGAATCCCGGATTCGTTCCTAAGCCTCTCTCTATCAGGGAGAGGCCGCGCCTCCGGCGCGGGTGAGGGTCCGCTTTCCAAGATGTCTGAGATTCTACTTCCTTCCACACTTCCAATTTTCTCGCACCCAGGCCAGGGTTCAAGACTCGAATTAAACCGAGGAGAGAGCCGATGAGTGCATCAGATACCGCTCCAAGAAAATTCAGGATCGAAGGTTCGGGTCAAATGCTTGAGGCTCTGGCCCAAGCGATCGAACTCGCACTTCGCGCGACACGCACAACGCCGGATCGTACTGGCGCTGGGAGTGTCGCTCACGGCTCACTGACCATCGAAGTGGATGCGACGAACTACGATCACGACGATCTTCGATACGTCATCACAAGCATCGACGACGCCGTCAGGACCATCGCAGGATGGGCCGAAGCAAAACGCTGCGACGAATGCGAAGAGCCGGTCGCCTTGCTTTTCGACGATGCATACCTGGAAACTCGAAACGGCGAAGGCGTAATCTGCTGCGAATGCTACCGCCGAATCGAGGACGGCGAAGAAGAGACATAATTCGTCGCAAAGGGAGGGTTGATGAATCCGAAGCTCGCATCAGCGAAACTGAAAGTTGGCGAAATATATTCCCGGAAATCGCTCAGAGAGATTTTCCCTACCTCGGACGCGACCTTGACTACAGGCGTCTTCAGACCGAAGAATTATTCTTCCGTGTGGCTTTTCGTCACGCGCAAAAAAGCACCCAACCAACCAAAGTACATCGACTATCTATCTGGAGACACACTTCACTGGCAGGGACAGACTTCAGGTAAGAGCGATCAGATGATCATCGAGCACAAAAACCGCGATTTGGAACTGCTCCTTTTCTATAGAGAAGAGCCCAAGCAATATGGCAACTCAGGATTTCGCTATCTCGGTTCGGTCGAGTACATGAGCCACAATCCGGGACATCCAAGCAGTTTCAAGCTTCGCCTAAAGGGATAAGTAACTATGGGCTAGTAAGATTGCGCCCAGCGGATCATCGCTGTGTAGCGAAGAACCTAACCCCTAACCCCTCCCGAGCGGGAAGGGGAACAATCGCGTGGAGAGGATGGGCGCGGCGCTCTCCCAAGAACCTGAGAGCGAAATGGCGTCCTCACCATTTTGCGATTTGTACTTTTCACCGGGTGCAGGGGTCACACCTGCCGAAGGAAGCGTGAAACCCACCGCGGGTTTCACTTTCAGTTGAGCTCTCCTTCACTTTCCGCACCAGACTGGTTTGCGCTTTTCTAAAAATGCGCCGATTCCTTCCTGCGCGTCCTTCGCCATCGCGTTCTGGCTCATCACTTCCTTCGTGTACTCGTAGGCTTTCCCCGTATCCAGATCGATTTGCTCGTAGAACGCGCGCTTGCCGATTCCGATGATTAGCGGGCTGGCCTCGACTATCTGCATCGCGAGCTTGCGCGTCTCCGCGATTAGCTCCGCGTCGGCCACCACTCTGTTTACGAGTCCCCATTCGGATGCGGTGCGCGCTTTGACCGGCTGTCCCGTCAGCAGCATTTCCATCGCATGCTTTCGGCCGACCGCGCGCGTCAGCGCCACCATCGGCGTCGAGCAGAACAGTCCAATCCTCACGCCTGGGGTCGCGAAACTCGCACTCTCGCCCGCGACGACGAGGTCGCAGGTCGCCGCCAACTGGCATCCGGCGGCGGTCGCGATCGCATGCACGCGCGCGATCACCGGCTGCGGAATCCTCTGAATCGTCAGCATCAACTGCGCGCACAGATCGAATTCGTATCGATAGAATGCGAGGTCGCGCCCCTTCAGCTCGCCGAGATCGTGACCACCCGAGAATGCCGGTCCGTTGCCCGCGATTATCACTGCACGCGCGTCCGCGCGTTTTCCAAAAGCGACGAGCGCGTCGTTCAGTTCCGTCATCATCGCAGTCGACAGCGCGTTGCGCTTCTCCGGACGGTTCATCGTGAGCGTGATCAGCCCGGCTTCTTCCTCGACGATTAAATTCTTCTGCCCGTTTTCATTCGCCATCGGTTTTCACCTGCCTTCGATTCTTACTTTTCACTCGCCCGGATCGTTTTTCCATTCCTCGGGATAGAGCAGCAGCAAATCCTGCCCGAGCGCGCGCACCAGGAATCGCTGCGTCTCATTGATCGCACGTTCGAGCGCCCGCCCGCCAATCAGCCAATGCCCGCGTCCGCGTATCGTCGCCAGCTTCGCGCCGATCGACTCCGCAAACTTTGTCGTCTGCGCAAACGGCGCGAAGATGTCCGAATCGCCCGCAACGACGAACCGCGGCGCGGCCTTGTCCGCCGCCGCAAACTCGATCGCGCCGGTCATTACGTCGGTTGCGAGCACGCCCGAATCGGGCACCATCGCTTTGATCAACCCCGCGCGAGTGAACGGATCGGAGTCGGCGATCAACTCGAACAGTACTCTGCCGCGCGGAGGCTTGATCGCGCGGCCCAGCATCATCACGAGCCGATTTCCGAATCCGCCGGCCAGCGGCGTGCGAAAGCCCGGCACCAACGGCGCGTACGCGACCGAAGCCTTCACGCGGCGATGCTCGCTCAGCTTGAGCGCGATCAATCCGCCGACGCCGTGACCGAGTACGACCGCATCGCGGCCGATCCCGTCGAGCGCTTCGCCCGCCAGCGCGGCCAGATCGTTGAAGTGGAGCTTCTCGAGCGGCGCCGTCGATCCTTTGCCGAATGCGGCGCGCAGATCAGGCACGAATACTTCCCATCCGATCGACGCGAGGTAACCGAGCACGAGCGCGAGATGCCGCGGCGTCGCGAAGAGATCGGGCAGCAGCATGATCGGCCACGCGAACTTGACCGGCTCGGGCAGTTCGCGTTGCGCGGGGATGCGGCCGAGTTCGAGGTCGTCCACCGGACTGCCGATTTATGCGGCCCGCGACGCGGTCGCCATCAGGCGCGCGAATCTGAACGACGGAAACGCGGCGCGCGGCGTCAACATCTGCGCGAATCTGGTCATTTCGTCCGCCGCCCATTGCTCGCGGCTCGCCGCGCGATGTGCAAAGCGACTGCCCTGGTCAAGCCCGAGCTCCTGCGATGCGCGCACACTCGCCCTGTAGTACGGCATCAGCTCCGCGTCGCGACGAGTAGTGAAATCTGCGAGCATCGCAACTGGAATCGAATTGGCGCGGCCGCTCGAGAACCACTCACGCGCGAGCTCGCCGACGATCCCCGCGCTCATCAGCGCCATCGAATGCCCCTGGCCGAACAGCGGATCGACATGCAGCCCCGCATCGCCGAGCAGGAGCGCGCCGTCGGTGACCGGATCGCGATAAGTGTTGTTGAGCAGGCCCGAAGAAAACACCTTGCCGGCCAGCGTCGCGCCTTCGAGCATTTTTCGAACCGCGAACGAGCGGTTCAGGTAGCGGCGCAGATTGGATGCGAGGTCGGTGCGAAAGGTTTGCATCTCTGCCGCGTCGAACGCGGTCGCTGCGACGGTGAGTCCGTTTTCGCACCGACAAACCAGGTTGCCTGCGCCCGGTGCGTATTCGAATTCCGTCACAACTTCGTCGCCGAGGCTTTTCCGCGGGACGCCTTCGAAGTAGGCGTAGTAGTATGCGCGCGCGCATGGCACGTCGACGCGCTTGAACGCGTCGATCCGCGCCGACCCGATCTGCGCGACCGAGCTGCGCATCCCGTCGGCGCCGATTGTCAGAGGCGCGCGATACTCGTGGAAGCCCGACGCATCCTCGCCGCGAATTCCCACCACGCCGCCATCTTCGATGAGCAGATCGACGAGCCGGAAGCGCTCTCGAAACGTGACGCCTTCGAAACTGCACGCAGCCTCGATCATCGCGGCGTCCATCAGGACCCGCCCAAGACACAGTCCGCGATCGTCGGCGCCCTCACGCGCGAGTTCGCCGCTATAATCGAAGTCCGGACCGATCGAGCGCATCTTCGAGAAGCGGACGCCGCCCGCGCGCTCGAGCATTTCGAGCACGCCCATTCGCTCGAGCACTCTTGTTCCGCCGCCAAGTACGATGTGCGTGGACAGCCGGTCCGACGGGAAGACGTCCTTATCGACGAGCAGAACGCGGCGTCCGTCGCGTGCAAGCAGAATCGCGGCCGCGCTGCCGGCAACGCGCGCGCCAACGATTATCGCGTCGAAATTTTTCAGCGGCTCGGACATAAGGTTCGCGAGACTTCGCGGCGATCGAACCCTATCATGTTGAACGCGCGCGCCCGCAAGCAAGCGCCATCAAAGGAAAGAGCCCCCTCTTTCGAGGGGGCTCTCCCGTGTTGCGAGGCCTTTCAGCCTCGGCTTATTCCAGCAGCAATCCTGGCAGCCTTAGCCAGCCTTCGGGGTATTAGCCCGAAGGTAAACTCGTTAAATGACTACTTCTTTTTGGTCTTTTTGGCAGGCTTCTTTTTTGCCATTTTGCTCTTCCGCATCGGTTTGGACTTGGTGGCCTTTTTGGCCCGTTTCTTCATTCCTGGCATAGGTACCTCCTCTTCCTAGGCTGCTGCTGGACAAGCACCCTTTCTTATAGATGAGAGTTCATCTCTCATCGGTTCGGGCCGATTATAGAAACATGTTATTCTCAAATCAAGGGCCATCGCGTGATTTATAAAGAAATTTTAAAGTCGAAAGAGTCCAACCGAACCGGTCTGTTTCGGGTGTTTAGAATGACGTTCAAAATTAGCTCTCTTGAACTCGGCTCGATGCCTGAATTAAGATTGCTGGGATGACCCGGTTAAGCTTCGTACTCCGCCGCGAGTGGCTCAGCCTAATCTTCGGCGGCGTGCTGGTGATGCTTATCTTAAGTGCGCTGCTGGGCAGCCT
>NZ_DATDGQ010000222.1:0-1920 GCF_036522015.1 Binatus sp. (SeqCode) | reverse complement strand
GAGTCTGGAACATCGACCGGAGCGAGGTGATAGACAACGTCTATCACCTTGAGAACGGAGCCCTAGTGCTCAAGCCACAACACTTCGACGTTCGCGGATGGCCGCCGGGCGAAGCTGAGAAATACACGCCGATCCTGCTTGACAGCTTCGACCGTGGGGGATGGTTCCATGGTTTATTCGACCAAGCGGAACTCGTCGGAGTGGTCGTCGTGGATAACAGGCGGATCGGAAAGCTCAAAGATCGACTCCAGCTAGAGTTCCTTCACGTGAGCAGCGCGTACCGGAACAGAGGCTTGGGCGCGCAGCTTTTCGAACTAGCCAAAGTGACCGCGCGCGAGAGGGGAGCGAGGCGGCTGTACATATCGGCAACGCCTTCCGAGAACACGATCAACTTTTACTCGCGGTTGGGGTGTGAGATTGCCAGAGAGCCCGACCTGGAGCTGCTGGAGCTCGAGCCTGAGGACATTCATCTTGAGTGTGATGTGTGACGTGCGGCGATGCGAAACCGGAACCGGCGGCGCTTACGCGCCGCTGTCCGGAGGCCAGAAGCCATTTCCTGCCGCTCGCGTTGCTCGCTTCGTCCGGATGACAGGGCAGCGCGTGCCTCGTGAACGATCCGTGCAAACCTTCATTACAAATTCATCTGGACGATGGTGGCGCCCGCGCCGCCGTGATGCGGTTCCGCGCCGCGGAAGGATGCGCAATACGGCGAGGTGCCTAGATATTCCGCCACTGCTTTGCGCAGCGCGCCGGAGCCGATGCCGTGGACGATTCGCACCTCGGCGCGATTGGTCAGGAAGGCGGTGTCGAGAAATTCTTCGAGCTTGCGGAGCGCGTCGGTCGTGCGCATCCCGATGAGGTTCAACTCGTTACCCTCGCCGCCTTCGACGCTGAAAGTGACGGTCGCCGGTTTTGCCGGCGCGGGGCGACTTTCGGCGGCGCTCGCAGCGGACCTGCGCAGGCGCTCGGGCGCGACTTCGATCCTCAGGCCGCCGCGGCTGATCACAGCGCGTGACGCATCGAGCGCTATCAATTGGCCGCGGATGTCGCCGACCTGGACGGTGTCGCCGAGCTTGAGCGGCGCGTCGGACTCCGAGGCGTCGTCGGGGGCCGGCGCGAGGCTCTCGAGTTTCGCCGCGGCCTTCGTGATGAAGCCCTTCAAGTCGGTGCGCGACTTCGCGCGGGTCTTGAGCTCATCCATGAGCGCGGCGCCGTCGCGTCTCAGCTCTTCGATCAGTTCTGCGACTTCGGCGCGCAGCCGCTTGCGTTCCAGCTCGGATCGCGCGCGGGCTTTTTCAGTATCCTGAATCAGTTCTTCCTCGACGCTGACGAGACTGGCCTCGCGTTCGCGAAGTTTTTCGACCTGCGCGTTGAGCTTGGCGCGCTCCGCGTCCAGTCTTTTCAACGCGTCGGTCAGCTCGATCGTCCCGGCGCCCATCGATTGTTCGGCCGCGCGAATTATTTCCTCGGGTAGTCCGAGCCGGCGCGCGACCGCGAGTCCATAACTCTGCCCGATCGTGTGCGGCTTCAGGCGATACAGCGGCGCGAGTCGCTCGGCGTCGAAATCCACCGCCGCGGCCTCGAACCCGGCTTGCGAGTATGCGTGCAGTTTCACCGCGGTCGAATGCGTCGCGATGGCGAGCATGCAGCGCCGCGTCCCGAGATGGTTCATCAGGCCAATCGCGAGCGCGGCGCCCTCGGCGGGGTCGGTGCCGGCGCCCGGCTCGTCGAGAATCACCAGCGCCGGCTCGACCAGCGATCTGATTATCTGGGACAAGTTTGCGATGTGCCCCGAAAAGCTCGACAGGTTGGATTCGATCGACTGCTCGTCGCCGATGTCGGCGAACACGCTGCGAAACACCGTCGCCTTGCTGCCGGCGAGCGCCGGAATCAGCATCCCCGCCTGCGCCATCAGCGACA
>NZ_DATDGQ010000221.1:0-2617 GCF_036522015.1 Binatus sp. (SeqCode) | reverse complement strand
CACGTTCATCAAATGGGGCGATTCGTGGGTGAAGAAGCATGACCTGTCGAGTCTGCGGCTGCTCGGCTCGGTCGGCGAGCCGATCAATCCCGAAGCCTGGATGTGGTATCGCAAAGTGATCGGCGGCGAGCGATGTCCGATCGTTGATACGTGGTGGCAGACCGAGACCGGCGGAATCATGATCAGCCCGATGCCCGGCGTAACCGCCGCGAAGCCCGGCTCCGCAACTTTTCCACTCCCCGGCATCGCAGCCGACGTCGTCACGCGCGAGGGCAAGAGCGTCGGCTCCAACCAGGGCGGCCTGCTGATCGTCCGCAAGCCGTGGCCCGGGATGCTGCGGACGATCTACCGCGATCCAGATCGCTACAAGAGCAATTACTTCGCGCAAATCGACGGCGTATACTTCACCGGCGACGGCGCGCGTCGTGACCAGGACGGCTACCTCTGGATCATGGGGCGTGTTGACGACGTCATCAACGTGTCAGGCCATCGCCTGGGCACGATGGAAATCGAAAGCGCGCTGGTATCGCACAAAACAGTTGCGGAGGCGGCATGCGTCGGCCGTCCAGACGACATGAAAGGGCAGGCCGTGGTCGCATTCGTCACGCTCGAGGGTGGCCGCAAGGGCGACGACAAACTGCGCGACGAATTGCGGGCGCACGTCGTGAAGGAGATCGGCGCGCTCGCACGCCCCGACGACATAAGATTCACCGAAGCCCTCCCGAAAACGCGCAGCGGTAAAATAATGCGCCGCCTCCTGCGCCAGATCGCATCAGGCGATCAAACCTTGGGCGACACCACCACGCTCGAAGACCTCTCAGTCCTCTCAAAACTCCGCGACGACGACGATTGAGCCCCCTCCCTCCTCCCATCCGTCTTATCCCCTCCTCCAACGTGGGAGGAGGGTTAGGGTGGAGGACCGCATGCCGCGCAAATGTCCGTTGCGCCGCATTCTGAATCCGGAGAAATTAGGTCCTCTACCCGCCACTCGAAGACGAGCGTCGGCCTCGCCCCAACGAACGGAGGAGGCAAAATCTCGACTCAGTTTTCGCTGTGCGAAGTTAGTTCGAACGCGATGCCGCCGATGCGTGCTGCGACAATGTTGTACAGCCAGCAACCGATCGCCAGAAAGATGAATCCAACCACACCGAAAAGGATTGGCAAGCCAATCAAACTGAGTAGTATCCCCAGGAGTGGATGCGGGTGGGGGCGGTGCGCAAAAACAATCGTGAGAATTGCTCCCTCAACAAATCCGAAAATCAGATAGAGCACCGCAATCACCTTCGCCGTCTGAAAAATCCTGAACGACTTGATTTCATGCATCGTGCGTCCTCCCTTTTGAGACCATGGCTATAGTTAGTTGGTATGCAGTTGACTTACTAATTCAGTCACCCGCGCCGGATCTATAATGACTATTGCCGCTGCGCCCACTGCGAACATGATCGCAAATCCCGCCATCAGGCGCAGATAGAATGCCGGCTGATGGCTGGTTTGCGCGATGCCCGACTTGAAGATCGCGTTGACGCCCGCCGCCAGCGTCAGCCCGATTACCGCGTCCCGCGCGGCACTCGTTCCTGCCTGCACGAATCCCGCCAGCGTCAGCGAGATCGCATCGACGTCCACCAGTCCGCTGATGGCGGAAACCGCCATCTGGCCGCCATATCCCGCGTAATGCTTGGCGACGCGGGTCACCAGCAGCACGATGGTGAAAACCACGCCGAACTCGAGCGCGGGGCGGATCGAAAACGGGTTCCGGAAGCTGGAATCCACGGCCTCGCGAGACTTCTTGTCTTTTTTTGCAGGGGCGCGGGCGAGTAGCATCGCAGCGGCGAACCCTGCAATCATCATGGCGGCGAATGCTGGGCTCGCGGCGATCGCGAGCATCGGGCTGACCACAGCGACCAGCAACAGCATCCGCGGGAACAGTATCGAATTGGCTATTAGCGCATAGCGCGCCGCCGGTACCGCAGACTCGGGCGCTTCGGCGACAGCTCGCGAAATACCGGTCGTATAGGCAGTCGTCGAGGCTATAGCACCAACTATTGCAGTGAGTAATGCGCCGCGCTCGCTGCCAGTAAACTTGGTCAGGAAGTAACCTACATATGAGACGCCGGACACTAGTATTACGAATAGCCAGATCTTGCGCGGCTCGAAAAATCCGAATGGTCCGTAGCTGCCAGTCGGCAACAGCGGGTAGATGATGAAAATCAGCGCGAGAAAACTCAGCGTGTCGATATATTCGCGGTCGGAGATCGCGTCGCGCACAAACCGGCGCAGCTGATCGCGCTCGGCCAGGATCGCGGCCAGCACAATTCCAAGTCCGGCGCCGAACTGGCGATCCGACGTCAGGCTGAGAGCGCCCAGCACGAAGGTCGCGATGGCGGCAAGCTCGGTGGTGATTCCGTTGCGCTCGGAATGTTGCAACCGCATCACGAGGATTGCGCCGATCGCGCCTGCGAATAGCGCGATCGCCACCGCCGCGTTGGCCAGGTGTCCCGCGACTGCGCCGAGCAGCGCGATTATCAGGAAATCGCGCATCCCGGGACGCGGCGGACCCTTGGGGTCGGGCTCCCGAGTGCGGCCGACCAGGAATCCGATCGTCAGCGCGAGGATGAAC
>NZ_DATDGQ010000220.1:0-5615 GCF_036522015.1 Binatus sp. (SeqCode) | reverse complement strand
AGGATGTATCCCGCGCCGTCGCGCCTGGCGGAGACCTGCTGCGCCGACAAATCGTAATCGAAGCGCGGCTCCATGACGGCCGCGGTCGCGGCGGCGAAGTCGCCGCCGGCGAATCGCTTCAAGTACTTCGCCCGCTGATCTTCGGTGCCCATCTCGACGATCGGAAACGCGAACAGGCGCGGCGCCAGGACGTGCAGTCCGATCGAAATGTCGCCGAAGCCGAGCTCCTCTGCGACGATCGCGCCGGTCACTGCCGAGCGCGCGTCGCCGCCGCCGCCGAACTTCTCGGGAATAGCACCGCTGACGAATCCGAATTGCCAGGCCTTGGCGACCAGCGCGGCGGGAATCGCGCCGCTTTCGTCGGCGGGCCGCGCCGCGGGACGAATCTCCTCGCGCGCGAAGGCGCCGACGCTGTCGCGGATCATTTGTTGTTCTTCGCTGAGTTCAAAATCGATCATGAATTGGAACGCACCCCGTTTAAAGTAAAGCTTTAACTTTTGATCTGCACTGGAACGCCCGAGCGCGCCGACTGGTAAGCGGCCTCCACCATACGTTGCACCGACACTCCCGCCGCAAATTCGGGGTCCGGCTCGCATGCGCCCTTGAGCGCGGCGACGAAGGTCGCATCCTCGGCGGCGTACGGAATCATGAGCCGGTCCTTGATTGGCGCGAGGTAAGGCCGCTCGCGCAGAATGTTTTCAGTGAACTTCGCCATCACAATGTCGGCCGCGATCGTCTCCTCGTTAGCGCCCGAGCCGCGCTGAAAAACGATCGGCCCGAGCGTATCGGCCTCGGACGCAGCAAACAGGTTCTCGGCGAAAACTTCAAGCCTGCGATTGCTCGCGCGCGCGATCATCCGATGCCAAATCGAAGTGAGCTGGCCGTGGCAGCCGCCCGCGAATTCCATCGAGGTCGCGCCGAAATCTTCGACTCCGTCAGCGCCGTTCAGATTGCGCGTGCGGCAATAGAGGCTCGTTACCGGCCCAAACATCCACGTCAGCAGATCGAAGTCGTGAACGCTGTGCTCGATGAGCGTGCCGCCGGCGGTCAGCAAAGGGTCGTTGCGCCATGCGCTAGCGTGCGCGCCGCGAGTGGGAAAATCCTGGTCATCGCGCATCGTGACACTTAGCAACTTGCCGACGTCGGGCTGCTCGAACATCGCCTTGATCACGTTGTATACGGGCGAAAATCGCAGCACGAGGCCAACCTGGCTAATCACATCGGAGGCCTTGATCGCCGCCGCCATGGCAGAAGCTTCCGTCGCGGTCATCGCGAGCGGCTTCTCGCAGAAAATGTGTTTGCCCGCGCTCGCGGCGGCAATACAGACCTTGAGATGCATCGCGGTCGGTGTGCAAATCCACACCGCGTCGATCGATGGGTCCGCGATTATTTCTTCCGCCGACTCGAGCGCTTTGGCACCCTGCCATCTCGCCGCAAGACTCTCGGCTGCCGGATGCGACACGTCCGCGACTGAGACCACTCGCACGCTTTGCTCGGTGCGATCAGCGACGTAGCGGAGCATCATCGAATGCAACTGGCCGATGAGGCCCGCGCCGATGATACCGACTCGAATCTGTCCGCTGACGGGAGTTGGCATCAGCGTCTTCGCCTCTCCCTGTAAGGGAGAGGATCAAAGGTGAGGGTCCGAATACAGCGCCCCGCGCGATTCACGATTCTGCCTCCGTTCCAACGCGCGCGTTACTCATTCAAATCTCTTTCGCGGCGCAATTTTTCCAGCTCGCGCTCGCGCTTGTACTTGGTCGGATCGTCGATTGTTTGCGTCGGCGGCGCCATCGGCTTGCGGATTTTTGAAATTAGTTCGCCCGCGCGATGCTTCTTTGGTTTGCGTTGAGGCATATCGCTTACGCCGCGAAGCCGACAAAACTCATTTGCAGGCCGGTGGTCTTGCCGCGAGCCGCACGTCGCGAGAAAAATCGATCCGAGGCGCATTGAGTGCATGGGCCGACGCTTGTGATATTCGCGGGGGCGAGACCCGCGCGTTCGAGCTGATCGCGAACTACTGCGCGCAAATCAATGAAGGCCTTGCCGGGGCGCCCTGCCCTCGTATGATTCCGCGCGCCGTCAATCTCGCGGCCGAAGCGATCGCCAAGCTCGGCGTCAACTTCGAAACAACATTGGCCGATCGACGGGCCTATCGCAGCGCGAATGTCAGAGGGGCGAGCACCAAGCTGCGCCATCGCGCGGACGCCCGCGCCTGCGATATCCGCGATAACGCCGCGCCATCCGGCATGCAACGCGCCGGCCACCTTACGTTTCGCATCGACCAGCAGTATCGGCACGCAATCGGCACTGAAAATTCCGAGCATGACGCCGGGCTCAGCAGTGACGATCCCGTCACCCGCAGGCCGGAGCCCCGCGGTGTCGCGAGTCGCGGCGTGGACGACGCTGCCGTGCACCTGGTTCAGCCTCGCTACCAGCTTCAAGTCCGGCACTTCGCGACGCAGACGCTTCCAGTTGGTATCGACGGCGCGTTCGTCGTCACCGACCCAATACGAAAGATTCATCGACGCGAACGCATCCGTGCTGACGCCGCCCGCGCGCCCGATGAATCCGTGGCAGATCGAGGTGTCGGGCCACGCGCGCAGGATTTCGACGCGGCTTGAGACTGGTGATGGTTCAGTATGAGGTTCCACGTGAAGATAACCTATACCTCTCGCGTCAGCGCGAAAATATCCCGATTGGGATCGGCGCCCACCGAATGATATTCGGATTCGGAGCAGCTCGGCTTCGCGTGCCCAAGGGATCGAAGTACCTCGACGTCCAGAGAGATCCGGGGTCCCTCGGCTACGCTCGGGATGACACAAAAATCAAGAAGACGGAATAAGCGTGATTCTCCTTCTGTGTGGATATTCAACCCGCTTGCTGTGATGACATGGCTCGTCCGGATAACCTATAATTCTGATCTTTGGAATTTGAGGTTTTGGCGCCTATGAATGGCTACGAATATCTGGTGGCGCGAAATCGCCTGATGCAACGGCTCGAAGAGGAACTAGCGCGGCTGGCTCCGCTGCCAGTGGCCGAACGCGACGCCGAGACCCGGCGCATCCAGGCGAAGTTCGACGTCCAGCTTGCCGAGATGTACGCAAAAGTCGCCGACGAATATCCCGGCGAGCGCAAGAAAAAGGCGCGCCCGATCGCAGATCCCAGGTAAATGGCTGGAGCAAGCTTGGATCGCTCAATCAGTATCCGGGGCGCGCGCACTCACAACCTGGCTGATATCTCGCTCGAAATTCCGCGCGAGAAGCTGACCGTCGTCACGGGCGTCTCGGGCTCGGGCAAGTCGAGTCTGGTGTTCGACACCGTTTATGCCGAGGGACAGCGGCGCTACGTGCAGAGTCTTTCGACCTACGCGCGCTTGTTCCTGGAGCGGATGGAGCGGCCGGACGTCGATTCGATTTCCCAGATTCCGCCAGCGCTCGCGCTGCGCCAGAAGAACACCATCAAAAATGCGCGCTCGACGGTCGGCACCGTCACGGAAATCAGCGACTACCTGCGTCTGTTGTTCGCGACCGTCGGACGCACAGTTTGTCCGAAATGCGGCGGCGAGGTGAGCCGCGACAGCGTCGAGAGCGCCGGCGCGCGAATCCTCGAAGCGCCCGGGCTCTACGTCATGCTGGCGCCGTTCGAGGCGGGATCGCGCTCGATACCCGACGCGGCCGGCTATCTGATTCAGAACGGGTACCATCGCCTTTACGCCGACGACGCGATCACCGAGACCGCGGAGTTCGCCGCGCGCGCGATTGCGGCTGAAGCGCAGAACGGGACATCGCCGCAGCCGATTGACAATACAATGATGGTGGTCGTCGATCGGATCTCGGTGAATGGCGAAGGCGAAATCGAACGCGTGCGCGAGGCGCTCGAGAAGGCGTTCTACCTGGGCAGTGGACGCGCGCGCGCCGTCCGCGTCGAGCGCGATAACGGCAACACGCACAGTGTCGGTGCGATCGATTTTGATCGGCGCTTCAACTGCTCGCGATGCGCGACGGCGTTTGCCGAGCCGACCACGGCGCTGTTTTCGTCGAACAGTCCTCTTGGCGCGTGTCCTGAATGCGAAGGCTTCGGCCGTACGGTCGAGCTCGATCTCGACAAAGTGCTTCCGGATCACAGCCGCTCGATGCGCAACGGGCTGGTCGCGCCGTGGCGCACGCCGGCGTATCGCGAAATGAACGACTGGATGCTGAAGCTGGCGCGGCGCAGAAAAATCCGCACGTCGGCGCCGTTGCGCGAGATGACCGACGAAGAGCGCACGTGGCTGCTCGATGGCGACGAGGGTCCGCGCGCGAAGTGGGACGAGGACAAGTGGCCGGGCGTGCACGGCTTCTTCAAGTGGCTCGAGGGACGGCGCTACAAGACTCACGTGCGGATCCTGCTCGCGAAGTATCGGCGTTTCGTCACGTGTCCCGCATGCGGCGGCGCCAAGTTGAAGGCCGAGGCGCTCAACGTGCTGGTGGACGGCCTGTCGATCGCCGACGTCGGGCGGCTCTCGATTCGCGATCTGGTCACGTGGCTCGACAAAATCGGATCGATTCCCGAAGTCGCGACGCGCGCGGCGGTGGTGATGCGTGAGCTGCGCAAGCGCGTCGGCTACCTGCTCGAAGTGGGGCTCGGATACCTGACGGTCGAGCGGCAGGCGCGCACGCTGTCGGGCGGCGAGGCGCAGCGGATTCATCTCGCGAGCGCGCTCGGCAGCGTGCTGGTCGGGACGCTCTATGCGCTCGACGAGCCGACGGTGGGCCTGCACGCATCAGACGCGCGGCGGTTGCTCGCGGTTCTCTACAGCCTGCGCGATTTCGGCAACACGGTGATCGTCGTCGAGCACGATCCGGCGATGATCGCGGGCGCCGATCACGTCGTCGAGCTTGGCCCCGGCGGCGGCAGCCAGGGCGGCGAGTTGACGTACTCGGGACCGCCGGCGAAGGCGACGCTCGACAGCATGGCGTCGTCGCCGGGACGCGTGCTGTTGATGCGCGCGCTGGCCAAGCAGCACAAATTCACGAAGCGCGATCCCGCGATTCGAATCATCGGCGCGCGCGAGCACAATCTCGACGGGCTCGACGTGGCAATTCCGGCCGGCCGCATGGTTTGCGTGACAGGAGTCTCCGGATCAGGAAAATCGACGCTGGTCGAGGACGTGCTCTACAACAACTATCTGCGCCGCTCGGGCAATACATCGGCGGAGCCCGGCGAGTGCGAGCGAATCGAGGGCCTCGAGCAGATCGGCGAGATGGTGCACATGGGTCAGGAGTTGCCGACGCGCTCGATGCGCTCGAATCCGGCGACCTACCTGAAAATCTACGACGACATCCGCAAGCTGTTCGCCGCCAGTCCGGAGGCGCGCAGGCTGGGCGTTCAGGCGCGGCATTTTTCTTTCAACGTCACCGGCGGGCGATGCGAGAAGTGCAGCGGCACCGGCACCGTCACGATCGAGATGCATTTCATGGCGGACCTCGAGGTAAAATGCGACGCGTGCGACGGCCGCCGCTTCCAGAGCCACATTCTCGCTATCAAACTGCGCAACTACAGCATCAACCAGGTGCTCGACCTGACTGTCGAGGATGCGCGCGCGTTCTTCATCCATCATCTGGCGATCGTCA
>NZ_DATDGQ010000219.1:0-5893 GCF_036522015.1 Binatus sp. (SeqCode) | reverse complement strand
TGCGCGAGCGGCCGCATTTCATCGCGTCCGACGCGGGCACGACAGACGCCGGTCCGTTCGCCCTGGGGAGTGGCAAGGCAGCGTTCGCACGCGACGCGGTGAAACGCGATCTCGCGATCGTGTTGCGCGCTGCGCGTCAGGCTCAAATACCGGTCCTGATCGGCTCGGTCGGAACCGCAGGCGCCGATATCCACGTGGACTGGATGATGGAAATCGTCCGCGAGGTCGTCCGCGCACACAACTGGACGCTGAAAGTCGCGGTGATTCGCTCCGAGCAGTCCAAACCCTATCTTCAGGAACTCTTCAAGAACGGGCGCGTGATACCACTCGACCCGGCTCCGGAAGTGGACGCCGGAACCATCGACCGTGCCGCGCGGGTGGTCGGCATGATGGGCGTTGAACCGCTTCAAGATGCGATCCGCGCAGGGGTTGATCTAGTGATTGCGGGCCGGTGCAGCGACCCCGCCCTCTATGCCGCAATTCCGATTATGCGCGGCATGCCGGAGGGTCTCGCCTGGCACGCCGGCAAGGTCGCCGAGTGCGGGACGATGGTTTGCGAGACGGCGAGCAAGGGTGTGATTGTGGGCTATGTGCGCCGCGATGAAGCTATTATCCGACCGGTCGGCGACGGCTTGCGATGCACGCCGCAAAGCCTCGCCGCTCACAGCCTCTACGAAAGCGGCGATCCCTATCTGCACCAGGAATGTTCCGGCACCCTCGACCTGGCGCAATGCCGGTTCGAACAACTGGACGAGGTCGCGGTCCGCATCACCGGCAGCCGATTCCATCCGGCCGAACGTTATACCGTCAAGCTCGAAGGGGCCGAGAGCGTTGGCTTCCAGAGCATCATCGTCGGAGGTGTCCGGGATCCTTTCATCATACGCCAACTCGACGCGTGGCTGGCGAAGATCAGAGCCTACATCGCGCGGTCGGTCTCCGCTGTACTTGGCGACGCGCTGAAGCCGTCGGACTACAAGATCGTGTTTCATGTCTACGGCCGAAACGCCGTGATGGGTCCACTCGAGCCGCATCCTGACACCATCGCGCAAGAAGTCGGCATCGTCGTCGAAGCTACGGCGCCCACGCAGGCGCTCGCGACCAAGATCGCACAGCTCTGCCGCCAACCGCTGTTGCATGCGCCGATCGCCGAGTGGAAGGGCGCGATCACCGGTTTCGCTTGCCTGCACAATCCGGCCGAAATCGAGCGCGGAGAAGTCTTTCGGTTCTGCTTAAACCACGTCGCGGTGCCAAGGACCAAAACTGAAATGTTCCGCACCGAAATCCTGACGCTGGCGGAGGCTGCATAATGCGCGTCCTGGCCGACATCGCAAGCCTCATTCGCAGCAAGAACGCCGGACCGTTCGTGCTCACCTTCGACATCATGTTCGAAAGCGACGACGACTACGAAATTGTCCGCCGCTCGGGCGCGCTGAGCGTCGGCGTCTTCGCCGAGCTCTACCGCGTTCCCGCAGAGACGGTTCGTTTCTTCGAGTGCGCCAACGCCCGGGCCTTCAAGTTCAGTATTCCGAGGCCATGCTTCCAGGGCGATCTCGGCGACGCCGATCTGCACGGCGGTCAGCAGTTCATTCCGCTTATGTCGATCGAAATCCCGGAGATAGCCGGGCGCTCAGGCAGCGCGGCTAAAGCTTGAAGGTTTTGAGCGCGGTCAGGATTTTCGTGGTCAACTCGCTGTTCAGCGTCATGCCCTCGAGCGCCATCCCTTCCAGTGTCAGGCAAACAAAATGCGGGATCAGCTCGTAGTAGGCGCTGGCTCCTTCGGTCCGTGGAAAAAGTTCCTCGAACGATTGAGTGAGGAACTCCGTGATTCGATCGTTCGCCCCGCTCACTGACTTTTGCAGATACGAGTCGGTGCGGCTCGCGACCACCAGTTCGATCCACGCGGTCGCCAGCCGGTTGTTGGCAATCTCCCAGAGCATATCGATTGCCATCGCTCGCCGATCGTTTTCATTTGTGAGGCGGCTCACCTTTTCTTTAATCTCGCCGAACTTCAGCTCGAAAAGGTGCTCGACCGCACTAGTAAGGAGTTCTTCCTTGCGTGGGAAATGGTAGAGCTGAGCGCCGCGCGAAAGGCCCGCGCGTTCGGCGATTTCCGAAGTCGTCGTGTTCGCGTAGCCTCGATCTATTAGGCATACGATAGCCGCGTCGAGCAGGCGGCGGCGCGTCTCGGCGGTTTTCTCATCCTGCGTCAACCGTGGTCTGAAGTTTGGTGAAGAGGCGCTCATAATGCCCAATCGTAGCAGACTGAGGATCGTTATCAAGGAATCCAGCTAATCGCGACATTAGCCTCGTTACTGGAAGAATATCTCGATGCCAGGTGATATGAATTCTCGATGCCAGAAACTACGGGCGTGACGCTGGAGGTGAAGGGGCGAACTGCCTGGCAGCGTTCGATCGCGCAGTACAGCGATCGACGCGTGTTGCTGATCCTGCCGCTTGGGTTTGCCAGCGGACTCCCGCTATTGCTGACGTTTTCGACGCTGTCGGCCTGGTTCGCTACGACTGGCGTGAGCCGCGCGATGATCGGCACCTTTGCCCTGGTCAGCACGCCGTATGCGCTGAAGTTCTTGTGGTCACCGCTGATTGACCGTCTGCCGCCGCCGATTCCGATCGGCCGGCGGCGCGGATGGGGTATCGCAATTCAACTCGCGCTTATCGCGGCGACCCTCGCGCTGGGCGCGTGCAATCCGAAAGTCGACCTCGCGCGAATGGCATCATTGGCGATCTTGGTGGCATTCCTTTCAGCCAGCCAGGATGTCGTGATCGACGCTTACCGGATCGAAATCCTGACGCCCGAGCAGCAGGGGCCTGGCGCGGCAATGATTCAGACCGGGTACCGGATCGGTCTGCTGGTCGCGGGCGCGGGCGCGCTGATCATTGCGGCTCGCTGGGGATGGTTCGCCGCTTATGCGACGATCGCGGCGCTGTTGAGCGTCGGGATGCTCGTGTTCATCTTCGGGCCTGAGCCGGCGCCGGCGCCAGGGGTGCGGCTGCACGCCGGCGCGACAGGATGGAACGCTTTTCGCGAATGGCTCGCGACTGCTGTGACCGGACCGTTTGCCGACTTCATGCGACGGCCGATGTGGCCGGCGATCGTCATTTTCATCATCGGTTACAAGCTCGGCGAAGCGATGGCGGGCGTGATGGCGATGCCGCTGTACATCTCGCTCGGCTTCTCGCTCAACGAGATCGCCGCAGTCTCGAAGCTGGTCGGATTTATCGCGACGGTCGCCGGCGCGCTGGTCGGCGGCGTGGTGACGTCGAAGCTCGGCGTGATGCGCGCGCTGATCCTGTGCGGGATTCTGCAATCAGCCGGAAATTTGTTTTACGTTCTGCAAGCGGTGGGCGGGCATCGACTGGATTATCTTGCGTTCTGCGTCGCTGCCGAGAATCTCACCGGCGCGATGGCAGGCACTGCGCTGGTTGCCTATCTCTCCGACCTGTGCTCGCCCGCTTTCACCGCGACTCAGTACGCGCTGCTGTCGTCGCTGGCGGCGGTGGGGCGCACGATGGTCGCGTCGTCGGGAGGAGTGCTGGCGGACAGGCTCGGCTGGGTGCCGTTTTTTCTGGTGACTACGGTCGCGACGATTCCGGCGCTCTTGCTCCTTGTATGGATCGCGCGGCGCGATCCTGAGTCTCTGCCTCCGAGCGGAAATCATTTGTCACATAGATAACAATTTACGTCGAATGAACTTCATGTGGCGGTCTTATTCTGCCCGCGCACCAATGACTCTGGTAGATTGGTCGGATGACTTCTGCTCGAGCATCTGGCGTCCGAAGACTGCGCGGACTTAAGAACATCTCCTGGCTCACCGCGCGCCAGCTCGACCGGCTATCGAGCGCGCTTACCGTCAGCGTGGTCGAAAAACGCGCGATCATTATCGACGAGAAACATTCGCACGACACCGCATTCATCTTGTTGGCGGGCGTGGCGCGAATCACATGCCGCAATCGCAAGGGCGCGCGTACGCTGGTAATCATGGTCGCGCCCGGGATGATTCCGGGCTTTCCGCCTCCGGTAGCCGGCATCAGTTACAATTTTCGCTGCGAAGCGGTCACTGTTTGCCGGATAGGGACGATTCAACTCGAAGCGCTGGTCGAAATTTCCTTGGGCGTCGCGTCGGCCGACTTCAAGCGGATGGCGGAGAGTTACCTGGGGCGCTGGGATTTGGTTCAACTGCGCTGCGCAAATTTCATGAGCTGCACTTTGGAAGAGCGGTTGGCGCTGATCCTGCTGGAATTGAGTGAAAATTTCGGCCTTCCCGACCCAAAAGGGATACGGCTGTCGCTGCCGGCCCGACACCGGGACCTCGCCGAACTGGTTGGCGCGTCGCGGCCGCGAATCACCGAGCACTTGATCAGTTTCGAACGCAAACATCTGATCTCGCGCAACAGCCGCCAACTCGTCATAAATCGCGAACGATTGGAAGCCTTTCTCGAGCAAGCTCATATCGCCGCCGGTGACGCAGAGTTCGGGAAAGCACGCCGTAGTTAGCGCCAGCGTGCAGTTGGCGGCTGAAGCTTACAGAAACGCTCGGTTCCCTCCTTCTCTGTTTTAGCGTTCCCTACAGCACGATCCATTTGTTATACAGGTGACATTTCGTTTCCCTTATGGGTTGCACCGGCATACAGTCTAGTGTCTGGACGGTGCAAATTTGAATGAAAGAAATACTTCACGTGAAACCGATCTTGACAGGCTGAGCCGGCTCAAGGCTCTGTCGTGGCTCTCCCCTCCTGAGCTCACGCTTCTCGTTGGCGCGCTGGTACTAGCCAACTACAAACGACACTCGGTGATCCTGCGCGAAAGTTCGCTCGCGCGCGATGCTCACATTTTGTTAGCAGGGATCGCGCGGATTACTTGCCGCAACGCGCGCAATGAGCGCGTCACGGTGGCGATGCTCGCGCCGGGGCCGATCCCCGAATTCCCGGCGCTGCCGCTCAGCCAATCCGGTTTTCAGTGCGAGGCTTACAACGACTGCCGCGTCGGCACGGTGAGTTGGGCCGATTTCGACGGCATCACTATCAACGCAGCCGAGTCCGCCTTCAGACAGTTTCATCGCAACGATCTGAAGCAGTGGTATCGCCTGCTGCTGCGCAGTTCGAGCTTTCTGAATCTCGGCCTCCACGAACGAATCGGCATCGCATTGCTGGAACTATGTGCGGACTTCGGGATCGAGGAGTCGCGCGGGACGGTGCTGCGCGTGTCTTTCAGGCACAAGGACATCGCCAACCTGGTGGGAGCCTCGCGCCCAAGAGTCACCGAACATCTGGCGCGATTGGAGCGCGAAAAGTTCGTGATTCGGCAGGGGCGGCAGCTGGTCGTGCAGGTCGCCAAGCTCTTCGACTCGATGAATGCCCAAGCCGGTGCGCATCTGAATTGACGCGCGGCGTGTGCGCTGCGGATTGACGGGGAAGCCTTGGAGACTGAACTCAACCTGATACGTATCGAGCTAATCGACGATCCGGCGACGATTGCCGAGGTCGGCTTCGAGGCCCGATGCGACGGCGACGACTTGACTTGTCGGCGATGCGGCGATGCGCAGCGAGCGATCGCGGCAATCATGGCGGTGCCGGCCGGGGGACACGCCCGATGGGCGCTCCTGCGCGAATTGTTTGCTGGAAATGCCCTGAAGCGCAGATTCAGCGCGTCAGACCTGCAGATAGAATCTCTCCATAGCTCACGCACTCAAGCCAAGCCGCGCGCGGGCGTATTGTTCCGCGGAATTGTCGAAGTCGATACTGGCGTGCTGCGCGCCGACGTTGACGTTCCGAAATGCGGCCTGAATGGCGCTCTGACCATACACCGCGTGCGCCCCCGAGCCCGAGAACATTCGCGCAACCGCGCGACGGCATAACTCGGCGGCGTAGGCGGCCT